>NZ_LNCQ01000025.1:0-28192 GCF_002831785.1 Allobosea sp. FBZP-16
ACGCCGGAAAACGCGAAATCCTCGTCGAGACCGGCAGGGCCAGGGAAGACGAGGACTAGCGAGGCTGGCTGCGGCCAAGTGGCGCGAAACCGGTCCTGAAAATGCCATCAGCCCGGTGCAACCTCGTTGCCTGCTGACGCGTTGAACCCTTGCCGGCCCGCCTGGGCGGCACGATATTTCGCCAGAAGGCCGCCAACCGGACACCGGAGCTCCATGACCAGTCTCTCGCCCATGCCAGCCCTCGCAGCCGCCGCTCTGGCGCTCGCGCTGGCGTCGGGTCCGGTCTACGCCCAGCCGCTCGACATCAAGCCTAGCGGTCAGCCCGCAGTTGCGGCCCGCCCGGTGCAGCGCGCGATCCCCCTGCCGCCGATCCGACCGCCGGGCCTGGGGATGCCGCGCACCGATGCAATCCAGGCCGACGCGGCCGCACCGGCGCCCGGCGCGCGCGCTCCCGCCCCTGTCGTCACCGCCAATAACGAGCCGCGCGCGGCGGCCCCGGCCCGTTCGCCCAAGCCCAGCGCCCCGCTATCGAAGGCCGAAGCTGTCGAGCGGCTCAACGCGTATTTCAACGGTTTCTCGACCCTACAGGGCGACTTCATCCAGTTTGCTGCCGACGGGCGCCGCTTCGAGGGCAAGCTCTATGTCCTGCGCCCGGGCAAGATGCGTTTCGAGTACCGCCCACCGGTGACGATGGAAGTTGTTGCCGACGGCACCTCGGTCGCGATCCGCGATCGCAAGCTCGCGACACAGGACCTCTATTCGATCGGCCAGACGCCGCTGAAATTCCTGCTCAAGGAGCAGATCAGTCTCGAGCGCGACACCACTGTTACCGGAGTCAGCACCAAGGGCGACATCCTCTCGCTCAAGCTTGAGGATCGCTCGACCCTGGGCGGCACATCCAAGATCACATTGAACTTCGACCTCGCCGCCAACGAGCTCCGGCAATGGGTGGTGATCGACCCGCAGGGCTACGAAACCTCGGTCTCGCTCTATAATCTCGATACCCAGCGCCGTCCCGACCAGAAGAACTTCGTGATCGACTATCAGCGCGTGCTTTAAGCACCGCTGCACAGCGGCGCTTGCTTTTCTGGGGCTGACGACCCAGTTTCCGGCTTCCCTTTCCGCCGGAATCCCTGCGTGCAGCTCTCCGTCACCACCTGGAACATCAACTCAGTGCGCTTGCGCATCGGCCTGGTCACCGAGTTCCTCAAGAACCACCAGCCCGACATCCTCTGCCTGCAGGAGACCAAGACGCCGGACGAGCAGTTCCCGGCCAAGGCCTTCGCCGAGGCCGGCTATGTCCACCAGGCCTTCATCGGCAACAAGGGCTATAACGGCGTCGCGATCGTCTCCAGGCTGCCCTTCTCCGAGAAGGAGGCGATGGCGATGTGCGAGCGCAACGACGCCCGCCACATGACCGTGGTGCTCGACAAGGGCGCCGGCGCGGCTGCCGGGATCGCCATCCATAATTTCTACATCCCGGCCGGCGGCGACATCGCCGATCCCGAAGCGAACCCCAAATTCGCCCACAAGCTGCACTTTCTCGACGCCATCGGCGCCTGGGGCGTCGCCCGCAACCCAGCCGGACGGCCGAGCATTTTAGTCGGCGATCTCAACATCGCCCCCTACGAACACGATGTCTGGAGTCACAAGCAGCTGCTCGACGTCGTCAGCCACACCCCGATCGAGACCACGACACTGGAAAAGCTGCGCAGCGAGCTCGGCTGGACCGACGCCGCCCGCACGCTAAAGCCCGAGCCTGAGAAGCTCTACAGCTGGTGGAGCTACCGCGCCGCCGACTGGCAGGCCTCGAATCGCGGCCGCCGGCTCGACCATATCTGGCTCTCGGACGCCCTGAAGCCGACGCTGCGCGACCTCTCGTTCCTGAGCGAAGCACGCGGCTGGGAACGGCCTTCGGATCATGTCCCGGTGACGGTGCAGCTGGCGCTGTGAGCGCGTTCAGCGCACGTCGATCGCCCTGAGCGCGGTCCCGACTGCGGCCAGCTCGCTGTTGAACGCATGCAGCCGCTCCGCCACCGCCGCCGCGATCGCCTGTGCCGAATCCGGTGATTCGCCGAGCACCCGGCGCATCACGCTGCGCGCCAGGCGCATCACCTGCGTCGGCTCGCGCGCGATCGCGGTCACCGGCCGCTCCAGCGCCGTGAACAGCGCAAGCTCGCCGATCAGCGCTCCTGGCCCGACGACCTCGTCGGCCGGGCGGCCATCATCCTCGCGCTTCAGCGCGACCGCGCCGGAGATGATCAGGAAGGCCCCGTCCGAGCCCTCGCCGCGCCTGAACAGCACATCGCCGGCCCGCAGGGACCTCGTCTCGGCGGCGAAGGCGAGCAGGCGCAGCGCATCGCGATCCATCAGGCCCAGCAGCGGCTGACGGGCCAACAGAGCGATGTCGTCGTTGAGCGACATTCAGGACTACGGATTCAGCCGGTAGCCGCCGGCGTCGGTGACGAGCAGCCGCGCGTTGGCAGGGTCCGGCTCGATCTTCTGGCGCAGGCGGTAGATATGGGTCTCGAGCGTATGCGTCGTGACCTGCGAGTTATAGCCCCAGACCTCCTGCAGCAGCGTCTCGCGCGCGATCGGCTTGCGGCCGGCGCGATAGAGGAAGCGCAGGATCGCCGTCTCCTTCTCGGTGAGCTTGGTCTTCGAGCCCTTGGCGCTGACCAGCAGCTTGGACCCTGGGTGAAATGTGTACGGGCCAACTTGAAAAATGGCGTCTTCGCTGGCCTCGTACTGGCGCAGATGCGCGCGGATGCGTGCCAGCAGCACGGCGAACTTGAACGGCTTCACCACATAGTCGTTGGCGCCAGCTTCCAGCCCAAGCACGGTGTCGGCATCCGAGCCTTGCCCGGTCAGCATCACCACCGGCCCCTTGAAGCCGTTCTTGCGCATCAGCTTCACCGCTTCGCGGCCATCCATGTCGGGCAGGCCGACATCCATGACCACGAGGTCGATGCGCTCGGCCTGCACCGCCTTCAGGCTCGCCGTCGCGTTCGGCGCGGACGACACCTTGAATTCGTCATAGAGGGCGAGCTGCTCGGCGAGCGCATCGCGCAACATCTGGTCGTCATCGACCAGCAGGATATGATGGATTGCAGACATGAAGGCGATTCAGCCCGTTTGCGTTGGCGCGACATTAGAGCATGTTCGGAAGAAGTGGGAGCCACCTTTGCGAAGTGCCCGCGCTCCAACATATTGAGTTCAGCGCAGATTCTGACGGCCCGGCCGAAGCCGGTCAAACGGAAACCGCGCCAGGCAACCGGAAACGGCCGGCAGATCACGCAAGATGGATGAGCTGTGAAAAGACGTGATGATCGCGCTGCGGCAGGCCGGCGGCTGACGAAACTGGTGGTGGTGCGTTCGGTGCATGATCGCCGCAAGGGCTTCCTGATCGCCGGCTCCGCCGCCTTTCCCTGCGCGCTCGGCCGCTCCGGCATCGTTGTCGCCAAGCGCGAGGGCGACGGCGGCACGCCGCGGGCGAAGCTGCCGCTGCGCCGGGTCTTCTACCGTGCCGACCGGCGGCCACGCCCCGCGAGCCTGCTGCCCGTCCGCGCCATCACACCGCGCGACGCCTGGTGCGACGACCAGACCGACCGGCGCTACAACCGCCTGATCGACCGTCCGCCCGGCGAGGCGCAGGAGCGGCTCGCCCGCGCCGACAATCTCTACGACGTCATCGTCGAGCTCGGCTGGAACGACGCGCCGATCCAGCGCGGCCGCGGCAGCGCCATCTTCTGGCACCTCGCCCGGCCTGGCTTCACCCCGACCGCAGGCTGCGTCGCCGTCACCGGCGACATCTTCGGCAAGGTCCTGCCCAGGCTGGCTCGGCGCTGCACGATCGTGGTGCGCTGACCGCTTGCAAGCCGAGCCCGTCTGGAGATACTGGCCGCGAGCACCGTCTCATCGATCGATTTCAGGAGCGCCGGACTTGAGCGGGCACCGCCCCGCTGAGGTCAGGCCAGCTCCCAGCAAGAGACTGTGCCATGACTGATTCGCCCATGCCCGAGATCGGCTTCGGCCGCGTCGCCGCCATGTTCCCCGTCAAGGACATGGAACGCGCCTGCGCCTTCTATGTCGGCGTCCTCGGCTTCACCAAGACCTTCGAGAACGGCCAGCCGGTCGGCTTCACGATTCTCAAGCAGGGCAAGGCCGAGATCCATCTGACCCTGCAGAAGGACTATAAGGCGGCGCCGTTCAACATCGCCCATATCATGGTCGATGACGTCGACGCCTTGCACGAGCTCTGCCGCTCTCACGGCCTGCGCATCGTCAAGGGGCTGCGCGACCAGGACTACGGCTTGCGCGCCTTCGTCTTCGAGGACCCCGACGGCAACCGCATCGACGTCGGCCAGCCGATCTAGAGCATTTGCGAGCGAAGCGGACGCCGGTTCGCGTGAAGACAATGCGATAAGACAAAAATCCAGACCAATTCCGCGATTCGCAGAATTGCGGAATTGCTCCAGGCGGGGGCAAGCCAGCGCATTCGAATCGTGCTGTTCACCTCGGAAGAACCATCACGTCAGAGGCCTGGCGCCCGTTAACGGACGATTCGGCAGCACTATCGATCCTCTCCGACGGTTTTGCCGGAGAGGATCATGCAAAGGCGCCTGTCACTGGTTGGTCTCGCCGATCGCCTGACACTGCGGGAGCAGACCGCGGCCATGGCCGGCCTGCTCTGCATCATCGTCGTCGCGGTCTCGGCCGCGGGCGCCGCCTGGCTGGCGCGCCGGGACGCCGTGGCCGAGGCCAATCTCGAGCTCGTCGCGCTCGCCCGTACCATGTCCGACCGGCTCGACCAGAACATGTTCGAGCGCTACCGCGAGATCAGGAACTTGGCGCAGATGGAGCCGCTGCGCGGTCTCTGGCAGGACAATCCTGCCCGCACTCGGGCGGTCTTGATGCAATTGCAGCAGAGTCTGAGCGATTATGCCTGGCTCGGCCTTGCCGAGCCGAACGGAAACGTCCGCGCTGCGACGCGTGGCATGCTCGAAGGCGTCTCAGTCGCCCAGCGGCCATGGTTCGTCAACGGCCTCGCTGGCCCGGCCGTCGAGGATGTCCACGACGCCAAGCTGCTCGATGGCCTCCTGCGCAAGAGCCCGGACGAGGCGCCCTTCCGCTTCGTCGACGTCGCCATGCCCGTCTTCGGGCCGACCGGCGCCAAGGTCGGCGTGCTCGGCGCGCATCTGAGCTGGAACTGGGCCGGCAATCTGCGCGACAATGTTCTGCGGAACCATGATCCCGCGCTCGCTTCCGAGCTCTGGGTGATCGGGCGGGACGGCTCCGTACTGCTCGGCCCCAAGGATGCCAGGCCTTTCGACACCGCGCAGCTCGCAGGTGCGCGCTATGGCGTTTCCTTCATCGATCGCTCTGCCGATCAACCAATGCTGACAGCATTAGCCGCCACCAAGGGACAGGACGACTATCCGGGGCTGGGTTGGATCGTTGCAGCACGCCGTCCGGTCGATGTCGCACTCGCGCCCGCCAACCGTCTCACCGCCGTCATCGCACTGCTCGGCCTGGCCGTTGCCGTCATCGGTGCAGCCTTGGCCTGGTTCCTTGCGGGGACGGTCGCAAGCCCTCTGACCCGCCTTTGCCGCTCGGTGGACCTGATCGGGCGAGACCCGAGCGCTGCCGGCATCCAGCGCCAGCATGGCTCGCGCGACATCCTCCAGCTCTCCGCCGCGCTGCGCTCGCTGCTTCGTCGACTGGGGACCGCCGAGAGAGGCGCCCGCGACGCCGAGGCGACGATCCGCGACGTCCAGGCCAAGGCCGACAAGCAGGCGCGAGAAGCCGAGGAGAAGACCCGCCGCCTCGGCTCCGACCTGCATACCCTGCAGATCCTCGCCGATACCGACCCGCTCACGAGCCTGCTCAATCGCCGCGCCTTCCTGCCCTTCGCCGAGGACGCGATGAACTATTACAAGCGCTACCGGCGCAATCTCGGCGTCCTGATGTTCGACATCGACCATTTCAAGCGCATCAACGACAGCTTCGGCCATGCCGCCGGCGATGAGGTCATCCGCGCCGTCGCCAAGATCATCGCCGGCCAGATCCGCACGACCGACAAGGTGGCGCGCTTCGGCGGCGAGGAATTCGTCGTGCTGCTGCGCGAAACCGATGCGCAGGGAGCCGAGAACCTCGCCAATCGGATCCGCGAATCGGTCGGCGCGACCGTGGTGACGCAGGGGCTGGCCCAGATTGATCTCACCATAAGCGTCGGCGCCGCTATCGTCTGCGAGCAGGACCGCGACATCGAGGACGTGATCGAGCGTGCCGACAAGGCGCTCTATGCGGCGAAGTCATCGGGCCGCAACCGGGTCGTCCTGGCGGACGCCGACCGGGCTCCCGCCCCGGCCGCGACCTGAGCGGCTCCGTCAGCCCCGCGCACCAAAAATCGCGCTGCCGACACGGACATGGGTGGCGCCGAGCTGGATCGCCGCCTCGTAATCGGCGCTCATCCCCATCGACAGGGTCTTGAGGCCGTTGCGCTCCGCGATCTTGCCGAGCAGGGCGAAATGCGGCGAGGGCGGGTCGTCGGCCGGGGGAATGCACATCAGTCCCGCGATGGTCAGGCCATAGCGGCTCCGGCATAGCTCCAGGAAGGCGTCGGCCTCGCCTGGCAGCACGCCGCCCTTCTGCGGCTCGGCGCCGGTATTGACCTGCACGATCAGCAGCGGCGCCTTGCCCGTGCGCTCGATCTCGCGCGCCAGCTCCTTGGCGAGGCTCTCGCGGTCGAGCGACTGGATCACATCGAACAGCGCCACCGCGTCGCGCGCCTTGTTCGACTGCAGCGGGCCGATCATGTGCACCCTGGCCTGCGGGAAGCGCTCGCGCAGCGCCGGCCACTTCTCCTTGGCCTCCTGGACGTAGTTCTCGCCGAAATCGATCTGGCCGGCGCCCAGGACCGGCACGATCATCTCGACCGGCTTGGTCTTGGAGACGGCGACCAGCGTCACCGACTCCGGCTTGCGGCCGAAGTCGCGCGCGGCGCGGGCGATCGCAGTCCGCGTTTCCTGAAGTCTCGCCACGACATCCGACATTTCGACCCGTCCTCGCCTTACGCGTTCCCGCCAAGCCGTTCCGAACATTGACCCGGGGGCTACGATGGTGTCCTAGTCCGGCCCAGTCCGCTCACGCAAGAACGACACGATCAGCATGGCCGTCGAACGCTACAATCCGAAGGAAGCCGAGCCGAAATGGCGCAGGGTCTGGGATGAGCGCAAGCTCTTCGAGACCCGCAACGACGATACCCGGCCGCCCTACTACGTGCTCGAGATGTTCCCCTATCCATCGGGGCGCATCCATATGGGCCATGTCCGCAATTATGCGATGGGCGACGTCGTCGCGCGCTACAAGCGCGCCAAGGGCTTCTCGGTGCTGCACCCGATGGGTTGGGACGCATTCGGCCTACCGGCCGAGAATGCCGCCAAGGCCAACAAGGTCCATCCGCGTGACTGGACCTATGCCAATATCGCGACGATGCGCGGCCAGCTGCAATCGATGGGCCTGTCGCTCGACTGGAGCCGCGAGCTCGCCACCTGCGACGCCAGCTATTACAAGCACCAGCAGAAGCTCTTCCTCGACTTCCTGAAGGCAGGACTGGTCGATCGCAAGACCGCCAAGGTCAATTGGGACCCGGTCGACGAGACCGTGCTCGCCAATGAGCAGGTCATCGACGGCCGCGGCTGGCGCTCGGGCGCGCCGGTCGAGCTCCGCGAGCTGACCCAGTGGTTCTTCAAGATCACCGCCTTCGGCCAGGAGCTGAACGACGCGCTGGAAGGCCTGACCCGCTGGCCGGACAAGGTCCGGCTGATGCAAAAGAACTGGATCGGCCGCTCGGAAGGGCTGCTTGTTCGTTTCGCTCTCGAATCGAATGCGCTTGGCCAGAGCGAGGTCGAGGTCTACACGACCCGTCCCGACACATTGTTCGGCGCCAAGTTCCTGGCTGTCGCCCCCGACCACCCGCTGGCGAAGGCCGCTGCCGAAACGAATCCAGCGCTGCAGGACTTCATCGCCGAATGCAAGAAGACCGGCACGGCGCAGGAAAATATCGACAAGGCCGAGAAGCAGGGTTTCGACACCGGCCTGCGCGCTGCCCATCCCTTTGATCCCACATGGACCCTGCCGGTTTATGTCGCGAATTTCGTCCTGCTGGAGTACGGCACCGGCGCGATCTTCGGCTGCCCGGCCCATGACCAGCGCGACCTCGACTTCGTCAACAAGTATGGGCTCGGCAACACCCCGGTCGTCTGCCCCGAGGGCACCGATCCGGCGAGCTTCGTCGTCACCGACACCGCTTATGACGGCGAAGGTCGGATGATCAATTCACGCTTCCTCGACGGCATGACCATTCCGGAGGCGAAAGAAGAAGTCGCCAGGCGGCTGGAGGCCGAGATTCTCGGCAATCGCCCTGTTGCCCAGCGCAAGGTCAATTTCCGCCTGCGCGACTGGGGCATCTCGCGCCAGCGCTACTGGGGTTGCCCGATCCCGATCGTGCATTGCCAGGATTGCGGCGTCGTTCCGGTGCCGGAGCAGGACCTGCCGGTCAAGCTCCCGGACGACGTCTTCTTCGACAAGCCCGGCAACCCGCTCGATCATCATCCGAGCTGGAAGCATGTCGCCTGCCCGCAATGCGGCAAGCCGGCCCGGCGCGAAACCGACACCATGGACACCTTCGTCGATTCGTCCTGGTATTTCGCCCGCTTCACCGACCCGTGGCGGACGGACAGTCCGACGGACCGCCGGGCGGTCGACCGCTTCCTGCCGGTCGACCAGTATATCGGCGGCGTCGAGCACGCGATCCTGCATCTGCTCTATTCGCGCTTCTTCACGCGCGCGATGAAGGCGACCGGCCATACCGGGCTGGACGAGCCCTTCGCCGGCATGTTCACGCAAGGCATGGTCGTGCACGAGACCTACCGGGCTGAGGATGGCGCCTGGGTGGAGCCCGGCAATGTCCGCATCGAGACGGTCGGCAACGAGCGCCGCGGCTTCGACGTCGAGACCGGGGCGCCGATCGAGATCGGCTCGATCGAGAAGATGTCGAAGTCGAAGAAGAATGTCGTCGACCCCGACGACATCATCGCCTCCTACGGCGCCGACACCGCCCGCTGGTTCATGCTCTCCGATTCACCGCCGGATCGCGACGTGATCTGGAGCGATGAAGGCGTCCAGGGCGCGGCCCGCTTCGTGCAGCGGCTCTGGCGCCTGGTCGCCGAGATCGGCGAGCGCGTCGGAGGTCAGCCTGCACGCCCGGCCTCGTTCTCGGAGCCGGCGCTTGCCCTTCGCAAGGCGAGCCACCGCGCTTTGCACGCCGTCGGCGCCGATATCGAGCGGCTCGCCTTCAACCGTTGCATCGCCCATGTCTACACGCTGACCAACGCCATCGGCAAAGCGCTCGATGGCGCCGCCGAATCGGCTGACGTCCCGGCGGACTTGGCGTTCGCCTTGCATGAATCCGCCATGATCGCCACGCAGCTTGTCGCGCCGATGATGCCGCATCTGGCCGAGGAGTGCTGGCAGGCGCTGACGCTTCCGGGCCTCGCCGGCGAAGCGTCCTGGCCGCAGACCGAAACGGATTTGTTACAGGATGACAGCAAGATCCTGCCGGTGCAGGTCAACGGCAAGAAGCGGGCGGAGGTGACGGTGCCCGCCGATGCCGATACGGTGGCGGTCGAGGCGATGGTACGCGCCTCCGAGGCTGTCGCCAGGGCTCTGGAGAACCGGCCGATCCGCAAGGTGATCGTGGTGCCGGGGAGGATCGTGAATGTCGTCGTCTGAGACCGGCACCATGACGCGCCGCCGTCCATTGGCGCTTGCAGCTGCTCTCGGCTTTGCCGCGCTCGTCGGCGGCTGCTTTCAGCCGCTCTATGGCGAAGGCACGGTGAGCAAGGTCGGCGGCAATGTCCGCAACGCCATGCTCGGCATTGACGTGCCGGAGATCAAGGGCCTGGTCGGCCACTATCTGCGCAACGAGCTCGTCTTCGAGTTCGACGGCGGCGGTGCGCCCGACCGGCAGAAGATCCTGAAGCTCGAAGCGACGACCAAGGAATCGCTCGAGGTCATCACGGTCGACTACGCCAATGGCCGCGCCGACTCCGCGACCCTCGTCGCCACGGTCGATTGGCAGCTCCTCCGTGTCGGCTCGAACGAGGTCGTCGCCTCCGGGCAGAGTGTCGTCCGGGCACCCTATGAACGCTCGCAGCAACGGTTTGCTTCGCTGCGCGCAGCACGCGACGCGCAGATTCGCGCCGCCAAGAACCTGGCCCAGCTGATCAAGGCCCGCGTCGCCGCTGCGCTCGTCGCCGGCTGAGCCGATGGCGATGATCAAGGCGCATGAGGCGGATCGCGCGCTTGCGCGCCCCGATCCTGCCTGGCGCCTCTTCCTGTTCTATGGCCCTGACGCCGGCCTGATCTCCGAACGGGCTGCCGCCCTTGCACGCGGCAGTGTCGACGACCCGCAGGACGCCTTTCAGCTGATTCGCATGGATGGCGACGACATCGCTGCGGACCCGCTCAAGCTGGTCGACGAAGCCAACACCATCGGCCTGTTCGGCGGTCGCCGCGCCATCCGGGTGTCGCCGACCTCGCGCCCGCTCGTCGCAGCCGTCGAGCCCTTGCTGGCAACGCCGTCGCAGGATGCGGTCGTCATCATCGAAGCCGGCGACCTGCAGAAGTCCAATCCGCTGCGCACCGCCTGCGAGCGCGCCAGATCCGCGCTTGCCGTGCCCTGCTATGGCGATGCCGCACGCGATCTCGGCACGATCGTCGACGAGATGGCGAGGGCAGCCGGCAAGAGCATCGATCGCGGCACGCGCGACCTTTTGACCAGCCTGCTCGGTGGCGATCGCCAGACGTCGCGCCAGGAGATCGACAAGCTGATCCTTTATGCCGGCGACGACGCGGCTCTGACGGCCGCCCATGTCGAGGCCGTCGTCGGCGATACCGCCCAGCGCGAGCAGGCGGGCGTGGTCGACGCGGTCTTCGCCGGCCGCCTGCCGAGCCTCGATCTCGCACTCTCCAAGCTCACCGGCGAAGGGCTCGATCAGGGCGTGCTGCTCGGCGCGGTCCTGCGCCATACGCTCGCCCTGCTGAAGGCAAAACTCGCCATCGAAGGCGGCAAGCCGGCGCGCGAGGCGGTCGGCGCCATGCGCCTGCCCTATCCCCGCATTGCCACGGCGGAAGCGGCGCTCAACGCCTGGCCGGCAGCGAGATTGCGCGAGGCCGTGACGATCCTAGGAACGGCGATGCTGGCGGTGCGCCGCGACGGCGACATGGCCAAGCCGATCGCCGCCCGGACGCTCTGGACCCTTAGCCGGATGGGCGGCAGAGGCCGCTGATCAGGCCTTCAGCCGCCGGCAGAGCGCGTCGAGCTGCTCCAGCGTCTTGTAGCTGATCCTCATCTCACCGCCGCCGCTGGCACGATGCTGGATCGATACGCCGAGACCGAGCGCTTCCTCCAGCGCCTTCTCGACCGCGCGCGTATCCGGATCCTTCTCCGGTTTCGGCACTGCCGCCCTGACGGGCTTGTTCTCGCTACGCGCCTCGTCCTGGCCTAGCCGCTCGATGTCGCGGACCGTAAGCCCTTCCTCGACAATGCGCTTCGCAACCTGTTCCGGCTCCGAAACGGCGAGGAGCGCGCGGGCATGGCCGGCCGAGACCGCGCCTTCACCGACCATGCGCTTGACCGGCTCCGGCAGCTTGCTCAGGCGCAGCGTGTTCGCCACATGCGAGCGGCTCTTGCCGATCACCTTGGCGAGGTCGTTCTGCGTATAGTCGAATTCGGCGATCAGCCGCTCATAGCCGGCCGCTTCTTCCATTGCATTGAGATCGGCACGCTGGACATTCTCGACGATGGCGATTTCGAGCGCCTCGCGATCATTGGCCTCGACCAGAATGACGGGGACGTCATGCAGTTCGGCCCGCTGCGCCGCCCGCCAGCGTCGCTCGCCGGCAATGATCTCATAGGCGTCGATCATGCCCGGGATGGAGCGCACGATGATCGGTTGCAGGATGCCGCGCTCGCGTACCGAGGCTGCAAGGTCCTCGAGTTCGGCTTCAGCGAAGGCCTTGCGAGGATTGCGCGCATTCGGGCGCAGGAACTCGACGGGGACCTTGCGCTGTCCGCGCGCCCGTTCGATCGCACCGATCTCCTCGCCGACATCGCCGATCAACGCAGCCAGACCCCGGCCAAGACGCGAACGCCCCTGTTCCTCGACCATTGCCATTCCTCTTGGACCTTTCTTACCGATCAGGCGGCGCGCAGCGTGCGCTCGCGCTTGATAACCTCCGAGGCCAGCTTCAGATAGGCCTGCGAACCTGCACAGCGCAGGTCGTAGAGCAGCGCCGGCTTGCCATAGGACGGCGCCTCCGAGATCCTTACATTCCGCGGAATCACGGTCTCATAGACCTTGTCGCCGAGAAAATGGCGGACATCGGCCATGACCTGGCCGGAGAGGTTGTTGCGCGGGTCGTACATGGTCAGCACCACGCCCTGGATGATCAGGCGCGGATTAAGGCCGGCCCGCACCTGCTCGACCGTCTTGAGCAACTGGCTGAGGCCTTCCAGCGCGAAGAACTCGCATTGCAACGGCACCAGGACCGCGTCCGCAGCCGTCATCGCGTTGATGGTGATGAGGCTGAGCGAGGGCGGGCAATCGATCAGGATATAGGTCAGATCGCTGCAGCGCTGATCGTGAACCAGCTCGTCGATCGCCTTCTTCAGACGCAGCGCACGGTCCTTGGCCCCGGCGATCTCAAGCTCGACTCCCAGAAGGTCGAGCGTCGACGGCGCCAGGAACAAATTGGGAACAGCGGTTGCCTGCATCGCCATGCCCAGGCCGATATCGCCGCAGAGCACGTCATAGGTCGACGCCTTGCGGCTCTTACGGTCGACACCGAGGCCGGTCGAGGCATTGCCCTGCGGATCGAGATCGATGATCAGCACCTTCTCGCCGATCGCGGCGAGGGCAGTGCCGAGATTGATCGCGGTCGTGGTCTTGCCGACTCCGCCCTTCTGATTGGCGAGCGCCAGTACGCGCGGGCGCGTCGGAATGGAGATAGGCTGAGAATCGGTCATCAATCGGCCCGTTTCTCGACGCCGCCTATCACCAGGATAGCGGCCGCCGAATCCGTCAAGGATGGAAACGTTGTGGCCTGAATCTTCCAATATTTAGCAGCGGCGGTCAATTCCGCATCTAGATGTTGTCCCTTGGGAAAGACTCCCGTCACCCCGGTTCTCAACAGCTCATTGCACCAGTCGAGCAGCAGCGGCAGCGGCGCAAGCGCCCGCGCCGTCACAGCCTCGACCTTGCCGACAAAGCCGTCGACGACATCCTCGATCCGGGCATTGTGCACTGTGACAGGCGATCCTGTCAGGCGCGCGGCATGGCGCAGGAAAGCGCATTTGCGGGCATTGCTTTCGACGAGATCGATATGCCCGCCGAGCTCGGCCAGCCGGATGCCCAATACGAGACCTGGGAAGCCGCCGCCCGAGCCGAGATCGAGCCAGCGTCGTGCCTGCGGCGCATGGCCGAGTAATTGCAGGGAATCGGCGACGTGACGGGTCCAAACCTCGTCCAGCGTCGCGCCCGAGACGAGGTTCTTCGCCTGCTGCCAACGCTTGAGCTCCGCCACCAGAATGGCGAGGCGCTCCTCTGTTTCACGTGAAACAGGCGTCAAGCGAAAAGCGTGCTGCCTATCGGAGTTATCCGCCTTATCAACAGAACTCACAGGATCATGCCTCGGCATCCGCCATGCGGGCGGTTTGATGCTTACGCGCATGCGCGGCCAGCAAGGTCAAGGCCGCCGGTGTCATGCCCTCTATCCTGCCGGCCTGCGCCAGATTGCTCGGCCAGGCCGCGCGCAGCTTCATCCGCACCTCGTTCGACAACCCCGAGATGCCATCGAGATCGAGATCGGCAGGCAGCGCCAGCGCCTGGTCGCGCTGATAGGATTCGATCTCGGCCGCCTGCCGGTCGAGATAAACCGCATAGGTCGCGTCTGCGGCGACACGCGCCCGCACCGTCTCGGAAAAGCTCGCGAGATCGGGCCAGACCCGGAGCAGGGCCTCGAAATCGACGGCCGGGTAGGACAGGATCTGGAAACCCGAGCGCCTGATCCCGTCGCGATTGAGCTCCAGCCCGGCCGCCGCCGCTTCATTCGGCGAGAGAGATCGTTCGCGTAAGAGTTCGGTAAGCTTAACGATTTCTGACTGGCGGCTCGCGAAGCGCTCCTGGCGAGCATGAGCGACGATACCAAGCTCGATGCCCAAAGGTGTCAGGCGCTCATCGGCATTGTCGACCCGTAGCGACAGCCGGAACTCGGCGCGCGAGGTGAACATCCGATACGGCTCCGTAACGCCGCGTGTCACGAGATCGTCGACCATCACACCGATATAGGATTGCGTCCGGTCGAGGCGGACAGGCTCGCTGCCGCAGGAACGGCGCGCGGCATTGAGGCCCGCGAGCAGGCCCTGCGCCGCCGCTTCTTCATAGCCGGTGGTCCCGTTGATCTGGCCGGCGAGGAACAGCCCTGAGACCGCCCGCGTCTCCAATGTCGGCTTCAGCGCACGCGGATCGACATAATCGTACTCGATCGCATAGCCAGGCCGCAGCATGACGGCGCGCTCAAGACCCGGGATCGTCTTGAGAAGGCCCAGCTGTACGTCTTCCGGCAGCGAGGTCGAGATTCCGTTCGGATAGACGGTGGGATCCTCGAGGCCTTCGGGCTCGAGGAAGATCTGATGGCCGTCACGATCGCCGAAGCGGCCGACCTTGTCCTCGATCGACGGGCAATAGCGCGGTCCGCGCCCTTCGATCTGGCCGGAGAACATTGGCGCCCGATGAAGGTTGGCGCGGATCAGTTCATGCGTCGCCAGCGTCGTCCGTGTCACGCCGCAGCTGATCTGCGGCGTGGTGATCGCCTCGGTCATCGCCGAGAACGGCTCCGGTGGATTGTCGCCCGGCTGCATCTCGAGGCTGGCCCAGTCGATCGTCCGGCCGTCCAAGCGTGGCGGCGTTCCGGTCTTCAAGCGTCCGAGCGGGAATCCGTGCCGTTCAAGCGTAGCGGAGAGGCCAAGCGAGGGCGCCTCTCCGACGCGCCCTGCGGGAATCTGTCTCTCTCCGATATGGATCAGGCCACGCAGGAAGGTTCCGGTCGTCAGCACGACCGTTCCGCAGGCGAATCGACGGCCATCCGCAAGCACGACACCGGCGACCCGCTCGGAGACGATCTCGAGATCGAAGGCCTCGCCCTCGATAACGGTCAGGCCGGACTGGGCGGCTAGAGCTCCCTGCACCGCCTCGCGGTAGAGCTTGCGGTCAGCCTGGGCGCGCGGCCCTCGCACCGCCGGCCCCTTGCGCCGGTTGAGCATGCGGAACTGGATGCCGCCCTGATCGGCGCAGCGGGCCATGATCCCGTCGAGCGCATCGATCTCGCGCACGAGATGGCCCTTGCCGAGCCCGCCGATCGCCGGGTTGCATGACATCGCGCCAACGGTCGCAATCTGCTGGGTGATAAGCGCCGTCCTGGCGCCAGCGCGTGCGGCCGCGGCCGCGGCTTCCGCCCCGGCATGGCCGCCGCCCACCACGACGACATCGTAGCGCTGGTTCGCCTGTGCATTCGACATGATGAGATCGCTAGCCAAGCCTCGCGGCGCGGTCAATGAAAACCGCCTATTTGCCGATGCAGAAGCCGGAAAACAGGCTTTCGAGCACGTCTTCGACATCGACCTTGCCGATCAGCCGCTCCAGTGCCCGGACAGCGAGGCGCAGCTCTTCCGCGATCAGCTCGGGCTGTTCATGCGGAAGCTGGGCCGCCCGTTCGATCGCGGCGGCGGCATCCGCCACCGCGACGCGCTGGCGTTCGCGGGTGACGAGAGCGGGCTCCGCCTGACCGAGCTTACCCAGGCGAGAGGCGATGAGCGCCATCAACTCCGGTAGTCCTGACCCGGTGATGGCGGATACACCGACCTCGCCGGGCCGAGCACTACCGCCAAGATCGAGCTTCGTCGCGACAACGATCTCGGTAGTGCCACTGCCTTTTCGTTCCGGTTCCGAATCAGGCGGCCGCAATCGCAGAACGAGGTCGGCATTGTCAGCCCGCTGGCGCGCGCGCCGCACGCCTTCCGCCTCGATCTCGTCGGAACTCTCGCGCAGGCCGGCGGTATCGACAAGAACGACGGGAATACCGCCCAGATCCAGCCTGACCTCGATGGCATCCCGGGTCGTACCGGCGATCGGCGAGACGATCGCGACGTCCCTCCGGGCGATCGCATTGAGCAGGCTCGACTTGCCCGCATTCGGCGGCCCAGCCAGGACCACGACGAAGCCCTCACGCACGCGCTCGCCGGCAGCAAAACTACCGAGTGCTACCCGCAGACTACCAAGGACGCCCTGGGCGCCGACGACAGCTTCAGCGATCAGCGGCCCGGCGACATCGCCTTCATCGGAAAAATCGATCTCGGCCTCGATCAGCGTCATCGCTTTGATCAACGCGCTGCGCCATTCAGCGGCGGCCTGGCCGAGCGCGCCTTCCATCTGCCGCAGTGCCTGTCTGCGCTGCCATTCCGTCTCCGAATCGATCAGGTCCGCGAGCCCCTCCACGGCCGCAAGATCGAGCTTGCCCTCCTCGAAGGCACGGCGGGTGAACTCGCCCGCTTCCGCCAGGCGCAGGCCGGGCAGGGCCGCGAGCACCGAGAGCAGCCGCGACAGCACCGCGCGCGAACCATGAATATGGAACTCGGCGACATCCTCGCCGGTGAAGCTTGCTGGCGCGGGAAAGAACAGCACGAGACCGTGGTCGATGATCGCGCCATCGCCATCGCGCAACGCCCGATAGGCAGCTCTGCGCGCCTCCGGCACGGATCCCGTCATCGTTTCGATAACGAATCGGACGCTTGGTCCTGAGACACGAACCACCGCGACGCCAGCGCGTCCGGCGCCGGAGGACAACGCTACGATCGTCGGATCGGCTTTCACGTTTCGGTCCCATGGGCGCTTGAATGCCCCGAGCGGGCAGCCATCGGTGCCGTGTTGTCGCACATGAGAACTTCACCCCGCTATCGATAGGGTGATGAACGAGGCCTGCGCGAACATCAAGATCGAGCACGAGGCGCGGCCCATTATCGCCATACGGTGTGAGCGCGGCAGGTGCTGGACCGGACGGAAACGCGGGATGGTCTGCGATCGGGTTTTCCTGCCGCCATGCGCCCTTCGCAACAGCGCCGGATCGCTCTTACAGGCGTTTTGTTTCGTATCCGAATCTAGGGCAGCACCTGTTGTGGTTCGCCAGTCCCCGCGCAGGCGAGCAGCGCGACAGATCCCCAGCAGGGCAAATCGCGCATAATGATTGGTACTACCGCGGCGCCAAGTCGGGACTGCTGGAGACAATTCGGATCGACTCCTGCGGTGCCGTCGGCTCAGCGAGGCGCCGAAGATCGTGAGAAGGATTCGATTTCCGTGTGGCCATACTCGCTCCGGCAGCGCATGCCCCGATGGCTCATGGCTCGATCCTCAACGCCCGTGACCGCGACCCTAAAGGCATGGAAATCGTGCCCGCTGGTCCGACTCAAGAATCCTTCAGGCGGACCGCCTGGCACGACCGCATCTGACGGCGATCCTGGTCGGCTGCCCGATCCGGAGGGACCACAACCCGTCACGGATCCGAATCGGTTGGCTAGGTGACCGCGAGCGCCCACGTGGCCACAGTTGCTATCGACAACGAAAAAGGCCCCGGCGCGATGCCGGGGCCTTTCGATATCGCTACGGAGGTGGTCGCCGTCAGGTGTTCATCGAGTCGAAGAACTCGGAGTTCTGCTTGGTCTGGCGCAGCTTGTCCAAGAGGAACTCGATCGCGTCCTGCGGACCCATCGGGTTGAGGATCCGGCGCAGCACATAGGTCTTCTGCAGATCCGAGCGCGGCGTGATGAGTTCTTCCTTGCGGGTGCCCGACTTGATGATGTCGATCGCCGGGAAGATGCGCTTGTCGGCCACCTTGCGGTCGAGGATGATCTCGGAGTTACCGGTGCCCTTGAACTCCTCGAAGATGACTTCGTCCATGCGGCTGCCGGTATCGATCAGCGCGGTCGCGACGATGGTCAGCGAGCCGCCTTCCTCGATATTGCGGGCCGCGCCGAAGAAGCGCTTCGGCCGCTGCAGGGCATTCGCATCGACACCGCCGGTGAGCACCTTGCCGGAAGACGGCACCACCGTGTTGTAGGCACGGCCGAGGCGGGTGATTGAATCGAGCAGGATGACGACATCGCGGCCATGCTCGACCAGGCGCTTGGCCTTCTCGATCACCATCTCAGCGACCTGGACGTGGCGGGTCGCCGGCTCGTCGAAGGTCGAGGACACCACCTCGCCCTTGACCGAGCGCTGCATGTCCGTGACTTCCTCGGGCCGCTCGTCGATCAGCAACACGATCAGATAGCACTCGGGATGATTGGTCGTGATCGACTGCGCGATGTTCTGCAGCAGCACGGTCTTGCCGGTGCGCGGCGGCGCCACGATCAGGGCGCGCTGGCCCTTGCCGATCGGCGCGACGATGTCGATGACGCGCGGCGAGAAGTCCTTCTTCGTCGGATCCTGCACCTCGAGCCTGAGCCGCTCGTCAGGATAGAGCGGCGTCAGGTTATCGAAGTGGATCTTGTGCTTGATCTTCTCGGGATCCTCGAAGTTGATCGTGTTGACCTTGAGCAGGGCGAAGTAGCGCTCGCCATCCTTCGGGCCGCGGATCGGGCCTTCGACGGTGTCGCCGGTGCGCAGGCCAAATTTCCGGATCTGCGAGGGCGAGACGTAGATGTCGTCGGGACCCGGCAGGTAGTTCGAATCGGAGGAGCGCAGGAAGCCAAAGCCATCCTGCAGCACCTCGACGACGCCCTCGCCGAGGATTTCGGTTTCCTGAGAGGCGAGCTGCTTCAGGATGGCGAACATGAGCTCCTGCTTGCGCATGGTGCTCGCGTTCTCGACCTCCATGCCTTCGGCGAAGGTGAGCAGCTCGGTCGGCGACTTCGCCTTGAGTTCGTGGAGTTTGATTTCCCGCATGGGGTACCCGGAGTAACAGGCCCGCGATCAGGCAGGCCGGACGGCAGTGGAGGGATCGACGGGACGAAGGCCTGAAGGCCCACTTGTCAGGACGTCGTGTCGGCCGAGAAAGCAGCCGCGGCACGAGCCGTCGACGATAAGGAAGGACGCGTACGAAAAGCGCAGAGGCTTGATAACCGCTTTCCCCGAATCGCTCAAGCGGGAAACCGCGGCGATCTCAGAAGGGCTTGACGACCACCAGGATGACGATAGCCGCCATCAGCAGCGCCGGTACCTCGTTGAGGATGCGATAGAAACGCGCCGGCTTGTCGTTGCGGTCTTCGGCGAAGGCCCTGACCCGGCCGCTGAGATAGCCATGGATGCCCGAGAGGACAAGGACCAGCGCGATTTTGCCGTGCAGCCAGCCGCCCTTGAAGCCGAAGGCGCTCCAGGCGAGGTAGAGCCCGAGCACCCAGGTGACGATCATCGCGGGGTTGATGATCCCCTTGAGCAGCCGGCGCTCCATGATCTTGAAGGTCTCGGACTGGATCGAGCCGACCTGCGCCTCGGCGTGATAGACCATCAGCCGCGGCAGATAGAGCATCCCGGCCATCCAGGCGATCACCGCCATCACGTGGAAAGCCTTGATCCATTCGTAGGCCATGGCGGTAGTCCTCTAGGCTTCAGGCGCGAACCAGTTCGACCAACCGCTCGACATGAGCGATCGGCGTGTCCGGCAGGATGCCATGCCCCAGATTGAAGACGAAGGGACCTCCGCCGAATGCCGCACGAATCGCCTCGATCTCGCGATCAAGCTCGGGTCCGCCCGCCCGCAACAGCTGCGGATCGAGATGACCCTGCACCGGCACGAGTGGCTGAATCGCCTCGCGCACGAAACTGCGTTCGATCTCGGTCTCGAGCCCGACCGCGTCGATGCCGGTATCCCGGACGTAAGCCGGAATGCCGGCTCCGGCTCCGCGCGGAAAGCCAATGATCTTCGCCTGGGGATGGCGCCCCCGAACGAGATCGACGATCCGCCTGGTCGGCTCGATGCACCAGCGCTTGAAATCCTCGGGGCCAAGCGAGCCCGCCCAGCTGTCGAAAATCTGCACGGCATCGACCCCAGCATCGATCTGGGCATTGAGATAGGCTGAGGAACTGACAACGAGCCGATCGATCAGCCGCGCAAAGAGGGCAGGGTCGCGCTGGAAGAGGGCCTTGGCCGGGCCCTGATCGGGTGTGCCGCGACCGGCGACCATATAGGTCGCGACAGTCCAGGGCGCGCCGCAGAAGCCGATCAGCGCAGTTTCCTTGGGAAGCGCTGACTTGACGCGCCGAACAGTCTCGTAGACCGGCGCCAGTACGTCGGGATCGATCTCGTCGCGGATCTCGCCGAAACGGACCGCATCGGCCACTGGCTCCAGCCTCGGTCCTTCACCTTGCGCGAACCAGAGCTTCTGGCCGAGCGCGTGGGGGATCACCAGGATGTCGGAAAACAGGATCGCCGCATCGAAGCCGAAACGCCGGATCGGCTGCAGCGTGACCTCTGCTGCCCATTCCGGATTATAGCAGAGATCGAGGAAGCCGCCGGCCTTGGCACGAAGCTCGCGATACTCCGGCAGATATCGGCCAGCCTGACGCATCAGCCAGAGCGGTGGCTTCGGCAGCGTCTCGCCGGAGAGAGCGCGGAGGTAAAGGCTTTGGGTCATGAAGCGCACCGGGCCTTGAGCCCATCTTCCTAAAAGATTCTTTTCTAAGAGAGTCTTCTGTTTAGACTCTTGGATGGGGGCACATAGCCCGCCCCAAGATTGTCCACAACCGGTCCACAGGGCGCCCGCAAGTCAGTGGGCCGACCGATTCTGGGCTGGCCGACCCTTAAGACTTTCTTAACGAATTGGATTTCGTTCCCGGGCGCGGCTTGGCGCCGCGTTCAAAAATGATTCACGTGAAACATCCGGATTCCGCCCACAGGCCAATGCCTGTTGAGGCTTTGGCCGGGTTATCCCGAGCCGTCGAGACGGATTCCTGGAAGCGCCGGGTTATCCCCACTTGTCCCAGCTTTGTGAATCAGCGGTCCGCCGGCGACCGAAGCATCGAAAAGGGATTCCCAGGCCGGCGGAACAGCTCTAGAGCTGAGCCGGACAAGAGGCCGGCAGGGGCGACGGAAACCGTGGCGCGCAACTATTTTCACCTGCATCTGGTCTCCGACGCGACCGGCGAGACCCTGATCGCGGTCAGCCGCGCCGCTGCAGCACAGTACGAAGCAGTTTCCGCGATCGAGCATGTCTACCCGCTGGTTCGATCGGAGAACCAGCTGTCGCGCGTGCTGGCCGAGATTGAAACCTCTCCCGGCGTGGTTCTCTATACGTTGGTCGAGCCGGAATGGGCCGAGCGGCTGGAGAGCTTCTGCCGCGATATCGGCTGCCCCTGCCTGTCGGTGCTGCAGCCGGTCCTGTCGCTGTTCCAGTCCTATCTCGGCCAGGCTTCGGCACCCCGGCCGGGCGCGCAGCACATGCTCAATGCCGAGTATTTCCGCCGCATCGACGCGATGAATTATACGCTGATGCATGATGACGGCCAGCTCGGCGGCGATATCGAAAATGCCGATGTCGTCCTCGTCGGCATCAGCCGGACCTCGAAGACGCCGACCAGCATCTATCTCGCCAATCGCGGGATCAAGACCGCCAACATCCCGCTTGTGCCGAACGTGCCGCTCCCGGCCGAGCTCGACGGGCTGAAGAAACCGCTGATCGTCGGCCTCGTCGCCAGCGCAGAGCGCATCATCCAGATCCGCCAGAACCGCCTGTTGTCGCTGAAGGCCGATGACGAGACGCCCTATGTCGACCCCGATGCGGTCGCGGACGAGATCACCCAATCGCGCCGGCTTTGCGCCCGCCGGGGCTGGCCCGTGATCGATGTCACGCGCCGCTCGATCGAGGAGACGGCAGCCGCCATCCTCGACCTGCTGCGCGACCACCGCATGAAATTCATCGCGACGTGACCGGGCAGGCGACATTCTGGCGCGGCGATGCGCCGCTCATCCTCGCGTCCGGCAGCGCGACGCGGCGGCAACTGCTCGAAGCGGCAGGGCTTCCGGTCGAGGTGATCAGGCCGGATGTCGACGAACGTACGATCGAAGCCGATGGCCTTGCCATGGGCCGTCTACCCGCCGGCGTGGCAGCCGCGCTGGCGGATGCCAAAGCCCAGTCGGTCTCGCCGCAGCATCCTGGCCGGATCATCCTTGCCGCCGACCAGATGCTGGTCTGCGAGGGCCGTCCGTTCCACAAGCCCGAGGGCACGGTAGCGGCCGAGCGGCAGATCGCCATGCTCGCCGGTCGCAAGCACGAACTCACCTCGGCTTTCACCCTGGCTCGCGATGGCGAGATCATCGGCCGCGGCACCAGCAGCGCGGTGCTCGTCATGCGCCCGCTGACCTCGGACTTCATCAGGGATTACGTCGCACTGGCTGGCGAGGCGGCGACCACCAGCGTCGGTGGCTATCAGGTCGAAGGTCTTGGAATCCACCTGTTCGAGACGATCGAGGGCGATCATTCGACCATCCTCGGCCTGCCGATGCTGCGCCTGCTCGCCACGCTGCGCGAGCTTGACCTCGTCGCATGATCCTTAGCTCCACGACTGCCATGACCAGACGCTGCTTCATCATCGGACATCCCGTCGCGCATTCCCGCTCACCGCTGATCCATGGTCACTGGCTCGCCGAGCATGGCCTTGCCGGCAGCTATGAGCGCGTCGATGTCCCACCCGCCGAGGTGCGGGGCTTCATCGCCAGGCTGCGGGCCGGTGAGTTCGTCGGCGGCAATGTCACCGTGCCGAACAAAGAAGTCGTGCTGCCCCTGCTCGACGTGGCCAGCGAGACAGCGCGGGCGATGGGCGCGGCCAACACGCTGTGGATGGAAGGCAGCACGCTCCGCGGCGACAATACTGACGCCTATGGCTTCCTGGCCCACCTCGACGCCTGCGTGCCCGATTGGGCCCGGCGGACCGGCACGGCGCTTATTCTCGGCGCCGGCGGCGCGGCGCGCGCCGTCATCCATGGTCTCGTCGAACGCAGCGTCGGCCGCATCCTGCTGGTCAATCGCAGCCCGGAGCGTGCAGTTGAGCTGGCAGCATCGTTCCCGCGAACGGTCGAAGCCCGGCCTTGGCAGGATGTCGCTGAGCTCGTCGGCGAGAGCGACCTGATCGTCAACACCACCTCGCTCGGCATGCATGGCCAGCCGCCGCTCGAGATCGACCTCTCCGCCTTGCGTGCCGGCACGATCGTCGACGACATCGTCTACGTCCCGCTGGAAACGCCGCTGCTTGCCGAAGCCCGGCGTCGCGGGGGCATCCCGGTCGACGGCCTCGGCATGCTGCTGCACCAGGCAGTCCCGGGCTTCGAGCGCTGGTTCGGCGTCCGTCCCCAGGTGACGCCGGAGCTGCGGGCAAAGCTCGAAGTCGACATTCCCCGCGTGTGAGCGCGATGGCGGAGGCGCTGCGATGACCTTCCTGCTCGGCCTCACCGGCTCGATCGGCATGGGCAAGTCGACGACCTCGGCGATGTTCCGTGCCGCGGGCGTCCCCGTCCACGACGCCGACCAAGCAGTGCACGATCTCTATGCCGGCGCGGCAGCGCCGCAGATCGAGGCGGCTTTCCCGGGGACCACAACGAAGGGTGTCGTCGATCGGGCCAGGCTTTCCGCCGCCGTGCTCGGCCGTCCCGAGGCGCTGGCGAAACTCGAGGCGATCGTCCATCCGCTGGTCCGCGCCGAGGAGCAGGCCTTCCTGGAGAAGGCTCGCAGGAGCGGCGCCAGCGTCGCCGTGCTGGACGTGCCGCTGCTGCTGGAGACCGGCGGGGAAGGGCGTTGCGACGCCGTCGTCGTCGTCACCGCTCCGGCCGAGGTTCAGCGCAAGCGCGTCCTTTCCCGCCCCGGCATGAGCGAGGAGAAGCTCGCCGCGATCCTCGCCCGCCAGATGCCGGATGCGGAGAAGCGCCGCCGCGCCCACTTCCTTGTGGACACCTCGCGCGGACTCGTGGCCGCCGAGCACCAGGTCCGCTCTATCCTGAATGCCGTCGCCGGTCGCTTCGGCCGGACGCAAAGGGCGGGCTGATATGCGCGAGATCGTTCTCGACACGGAAACGACCGGCGTCGAACCGCTGAAAGGCGATCGCATCGTCGAGATCGGCTGTGTCGAGCTGCTCAATCATTGTCCGACCGGCCGCAACTACCATGTCTACATCAACCCCGAGCGCGACATGCCCGATGGGGCCTTCCGGGTGCACGGGCTGTCCGCGGCCTTCCTGTCCGACAAGCCGGTCTTTGCTGCGATCGCCGGCGAGTTCGCCGCCTTCATCGCGGATGCCAAGCTGGTCATCCACAACGCCGCCTTCGACGTCGGCTTCATCAACATGGAGTTCGGCCGGCTCGGCCTGCCTGCGATCGCGCCGGCGCTCGTCGTCGACACGCTCGCCATGGCCCGCCGCAAGCATCCCGGCGCCAGCAACAGCCTGGACGCGCTCTGCTCGCGCTACGGCATCGACAACAGCCGCCGTACCAAGCACGGCGCGCTGCTCGATTCCGAGATCCTGGCCGAGGTCTATATCGAGCTGATCGGCGGCAAGCAGACCAGCCTCGGTTTCGGCGGTGCCGTTGCCGGCAAGGCGGGTGCTGGGCTTGCGGTCGCGATGGAGCGCCCGGTGCGCCAGCGGGCGCTCGCTCCGCGGCTGACGCCTGAGGAAAGAGCGGCCCATGAGGCCTTCGTGATGAAGCTCAAGGGGCCGCTCTGGCGCGATTATCTCGGCGTGCCCGAGGAGGCCTGAGGCCGAGCGTCAGGCTCGGGCCAAGCCCGAGCCTGACGACGTTCTGGCTACTGCCCCTGTTTCCGGCTCGCCCGGCGCGACATCATGTTGAGGCCCTCGATCAGGGCCGAAAAGGCCATGGCAGCGTAGATGTAGCCCTTGGGGATATGGGCGCCGAAGCCCTCGCCGATCAACGTGCCGCCGATCATCAAGAGGAAGCCGAGCGCCAGCATCACGATCGTCGGGTTCTTGTCGATGAAGCGCGCCAGCGGGTCGGCGGCGAGCAGCATCACCGCGACGGCGACAACGACGGCGATCACCATCACCGGGATATGCTCGGTCATGCCGACGGCAGTGATGATGCTGTCGATCGAGAAGACGAGGTCGAGCAGCAGGATCTGGAAGATCACGCCACCAAAGGTCACGGCCGCGGCCGCACTGCCGTCGAACATGTCGGGCCCGTGATCGGGATCGACCTTGTGATGGATCTCCTTGGTCGCCTTCCAGACCAGGAACAGGCCGCCGGCGATCAGGATGATGTCGCGCCAGGAAAAGGCCTTGCCGAAGACCGAGAACACCGGCGCGGTCAGCTGCACGATGAAGGCGACGGTCGAGAGCAGGCCGAGGCGCAGGATCAGCGCCAGGCCGATGCCGATCCGCCGGCCGCGCGAGCGCTGATGCTCCGGCAGCTTGTTGGTCAGGATCGAGATGAAGATGAGGTTGTCGATACCGAGGACGACCTCCATGGCGATCAGGGCGCCGAGCGCCACCCAGACTGCTGGATCGGCGGCGAGCGTCATAAGGGAATCCATGGAAGTCGTGTACCTCGCGGGACCGGCGCGCGGGGATGGCGCGCCTCTGGCCCGCGGGACATGGAAACGCCCGGGCGATTTTCAACGGCCGACCCAACAAAAAAGAGCCCCTGAGGGCTCTTTCCTGTCGAATTCGTGATGTCGGACGCGATTCAGGCGTTCGGTGTGCCTTGCTGCGCCTGCAACTCTTCGAGGCGCTGGCGGTAGAGCTGGGCAAAGTCGATCGGGTCGATATAGAGCGGCGGGAAGCCGCCATTGCGGACGGCTTCGGCGACGATCGCCCGGGCGAACGGGAAGAGCAGGCGCGGGCAGTCGATCATCACGACCGCATGCAGCTGCTCCTGCGGCACGCCGAGGATGCGGAAGACGCCGGCATAGCTGAGCTCGAACGCGAACAGGGTTTCGTCGTTCAGGGTCGCCTTGCCCTCGAGCGTCAGGATCGTCTCGACGTCGTTCTCGCCGAGCGCGTTGGCGTGGACGTTGACCTGCAGGCCGATCTGCGGCCCACCCTGCTGTTGCTGCTGGGTCAGCGAGCGCGGAGCATTGGGGTTCTCGAAGGAGAGATCCTTGATGTACTGGACCAGCGTGTTGAGGCTGGGCCCCTGCTGGTCGGCGGCGGCGCCGTTGCCGTTTTCGTTGGCCATGGGTCCCATCATCATTGTCTATAAAACCATCGGGAAATTCCGTGCCAGGGCCGGAATTGCCCGGCAAGCGGCGGCGCCGGGCTCGCGTCGGCTATCATGGCGGCGGGGCCGGCACAAGCGACCCACGCTTTCGCGCCCTTGTCGCCTCCGGGGGTGGATGTTACGAGCCTCCCTCACCATATCCGTTCCATGACGGGCGACGACGTATGCCTGTGTGGGAACGAGTTTTCGAGGTTCGGATCAGCCGGCGATGCAGAATTTCGATATGACGACCCTGGTCTTCCTGGCCCTGGCCGTTTTCGTCGCCTGGAAACTGCGCTCGGTTCTGGGCCAGAAGACCGGGCACGAGAAGCCGCCGGCCGATCCGTTCGCACGGCGCGAGACGCCGCCGCTACGCCCGGATCAGCCCGGCAATGGCGACAGACGCGACAATGTCGTCCGCTTGCCGGGCGCCGCCAACGACGCAGCGGCTGCCCCCGTGGCCGATGCCGAGCGCTGGAAGGACATTGCCGAGCCGGGCTCGCCCATCGCTGTCGGCCTCGACGCCATCCTCCGCCAGGAACCGCGCTTCGACGCGCCGGGCTTCCTCATCGGCGCGAAATCGGCCTATGAGACCATCGTCACCGCCTTCGCCCGCGGCGACCGCAAGACCTTGAAGGGCCTGCTCGCCAAGGAAGTTTATGACGGCTTCGAGCAGGCGATCGCCGAGCGCGAGAAGCGCGGCGAGAAGGCCGAGTCCAACTTCGTCTCGATCGACAAGGCGCAGATCGTTGGCGTCGACGTCAAGGGCAAGGCCGCCCAGGTCACCATCGCCTTCGTCTCGCAATTGATCAGCGCGGTCCGCGATGCGCAGGGCAACGTCGTCGACGGCAGCGCCGAGGCGGTCTCCGAGGTCAACGACGTCTGGACCTTTGCGCGCCAGCTCGGCAGCCGCGATCCGAACTGGCTGCTGGTCGCCACCGAATCGGCCGCGTGATCCGTGTCGTCGGTCTCGTTCTGGGGCTTCTGGTCGCAGGCCCGTCGATGACCGGCGCAAGCGCCTCTCCCCCATCTCTGCCGCAGGGCGCCCGGGCCGAACCCGTGGCGCCCGCTTCGCTTGCCGGCTGGAGCGCCGACGATCAGCTTGCTGTGCTGCGGCTGTTCGCGCAGGGTTGCGAGACCGATCCCCCGCTGCGGCAGGGCGCTCCCCCGCCGCCAGCCCTTCCAGCGCTGTGCGCCAAGGCGGCGGCCCTGCTGGCCGCCGGCCCCGTGAGTGCGGACTCCGCCCGCAACTTCTTCGCCGATAATTTCGCCTTCTGGCGCATCCGGCCGGCCGGTGCCGAACACGGCTTCATGACCGGCTATTTCGAGCCGGAATTCGAGGGCTCGCTGACACGTTCCGACGCCTTCCCGACGCCGCTCTATGGCCGCCCGGCCGATCTCGTCACCAAGATGCCGGGCGATGATTGGCCCGGCCTCGACCCGGCCCTGACTTCGGCGCGCCGGACGGCAAGTGGCCTGGAGCCCTTCCCGGACCGCGCTGCGATCGAGGAAGGCGCGCTCGCCGGCCAGGGGCTCGAGATCCTCTTCATGCGCGATCCCGTCGATCGCTTCGTGCTGCAGGTCCAAGGCTCGGGCCGGATCCGCCTGCCGGACGGCAAGGTGACACGCCTGGTCTATGCCGGGCGGAACGGCCACCCCTACACCTCGCTCGGGCGCGAGCTCAGCCGGCGCGAGAACATCCCGCCCGAGCAGATGACGATGGACAAGCTCATCGCCCGGCTGAAGGCCGATGCCGGCTTTGCCCGCGACCTCATCCGGCTCAACCGCTCCTTCGTCTTCTATGCCCGCAACGACGATCTCCTCCCTGAGTCCGGCCCGATCGGCGGGGCCGGCCCGCCGCCGACCCCCCCGCGCCGC
>NZ_LNCQ01000025.1:28317-44059 GCF_002831785.1 Allobosea sp. FBZP-16
GGCCTTATGGCATGCTGGCCTGGATCGAGACCGAGATCCCCGACGGCAAGGGTGGCAGCGAGAAACTCTCCCGGCTCATGCTGGCGCAGGATACGGGCACCGCGATCGTCGGGCCGGCGCGGATCGATCTCTTCGTCGGCTCCGGAGCGCAAGCGGGACATCGCGCCGGTCTGATCCGGCATCCTGTCGATTTCATCGTGCTTTGGCCGCGCTGAGCCATGCGCCGGCGCGGCAAGCTTCTGTCCGAGGCGGAACTCGCGCTCTGGCGCCAGGTTGCGCGCACGGTGAAGCCGCTGGCCGGCCGTGCACCGGTCGAGCCTGAACCGGAAGCAGCACGGCCCGAACCCGCTCCGATTGCGGACAACGTCTCGCCTCCAGCCATGTTGACACCAGCCCGGCCCGCCAAGCCGGCACCGCCGCCCCTGGTTCCGCTGGACCGGCGCCTGCGCACGCAATTGCGCCGCGGCCAGCAGGGCGTCGAGGCTGTCATCGACCTTCACGGCCTGCGCCAGGACGAGGCGCATTCGGCCTTGCGCGGCTTCCTGCGCCTGCAGCAGCAGCGCGGCGCCAGGCTTGTGCTGGTGGTGACCGGCAAGGGCATAGCCGGCGAGGTGCCTTATGGCGAGGAGAGGGGCATCCTGCGCCGCAACGTGCCGCATTGGCTGCGCCTTCCTGACCTGCGCCCGCTGGTGCTCGGCTTCGACGAGGCCGAGCAGCGCCATGGCGGCGCAGGCGCGCTCTATATCCGCCTGCGTCGCAGCCGGGAGGTCGACTGATGACGCCGTTCGGCCGCCGCGTCCGTGAACTGCGTGCCGCCCGCGGCGTCACGCTGGCGCAGATGGCGCAGGCGCTCGGCGTCACCCCGGCCTATCTGTCGGCGCTGGAGCACGGCAAGCGCGGCCAGCCAACCTTCACCCTGATCCAGAGCGCAATCCATCATCTCGGCGTGATCTGGGACGAGGCCGACGAATTGATCCGCCTCGCCGAACTGTCTCACCCGCGCATCGTCATCGACACCGCCGGCCTCGAACCGGAAGCGACCCTGTTCGCCAATCGCCTCGCCCATGAGGTACAATGGCTCGGCCCGTCGGACCTGGCGGCACTGACCTCGATCCTCGACAGTGCAGCGCGCAGGCGCGGAAGCGCTTGACCTGACCTGCCGGCAATGCAACACGCCGCCATCCTCCCGCCATCACGGATCGTTCAATGACCTCCAAGCGCTACGACGTGCTCGCCTTGGGCAACGCCATCGTCGACGTCTTCGCTTCGGCGGAGGAAGACTTCCTGATGAAGTACGAGCTGGTCAAAGGCTCGATGGCGCTGATCGACGAGCCGCGGGCCGAGCTGCTCTACGGCGCGATGGGCCCGGGCAAGGTGGTCTCGGGTGGCTCGGCCGCCAACACCATCGCCGGCCTCGCTTCCTTCGGCGGCAAGGGCGCCTTCATCGGCAAGGTCAAGGCCGACGAGCTCGGCAAGCTCTACCGTCACGACCTGACCTCGCTCGGGGTTGCCTTCGACACCGCCGCGGCGACCGACGGCCCGGCGACGGCACGCTCCTTCATCATCGTCACCCCCGATGGCGAGCGCACGATGAACACCTATCTCGGCGCCTGCCAGGGCCTGTCGCCGGCCGATGTCGACCCGGCCACTGTCGAGAACGCCGACATCGTCTATCTCGAAGGCTATCTCTGGGATCCGCCGGCGGCCAAGGACGCCTTCCGCAAGGCGTCGGAGCTTGCCCACAAGGCCGGCGGCCGCGTCGCCATCACCTTGTCCGACTCCTTCTGCGTCGATCGCTACCGCGACGAATTCCTCGGCCTGATCCGCAATGGCCTGGTCGACCTCGTCTTCGCCAACGAGCACGAGCTGAAGAGCCTCTACCAGAGCGCGGACTTTGACACGGCGCTCGCAGCGATGCGGGCGGAGAACATCCTCGCTGTTATCACCCGCTCGGAGAACGGCGCGCTGGCGCTGACGCCGGACGGCGTCGTGGCCGAGCCGGTCTTCCCGATCGAGCGGGTCGTCGATGCGACCGGCGCCGGCGATCTCTTCGCCGCGGGCTTCCTGCATGGCCTGACCTCGGGCCGCGAAGCGCGCGACTGCCTGCGGCTCGGTGCGCTTGCCGCCGCCGAGGTCATCAGCCATGTCGGCGCGCGCCCGGACGTCAACCTGAAGACGCTCGCCGGCAATAACGGTTTGCTCTGATATGTGAGGGCGGGCGGCTCAGGCCGCCCGCCGCAGCCCCGTCGCGCTCCAGATCTCGCTGAGCGCGCCGACCAGGGTGGCGATGTCCTCGTCCGAATGCAGCGGCGTCGGCGTGATCCGCAGGCGTTCGGTGCCGCGCGCCACGGTCGGGTAGTTGATCGGCTGGACGTAGATCGCAAAGCGCTCCAGCAACTCGTCACTGATCCGCTTGCACAGGGCGGCATCGCCGACCATCACCGGCACGATATGGCTGGGATTGCTGAGATGCGGGATGCCGGCCCGGTCAAGCTGCCCGCGCAGCTTGCGGACACGGTCCTGCTGGCCCTCGCGCTCGGACGAGCTCGTCTTGAGATGCCGGATCGCGGCCAGCGCGCCCGCGGCGAGCGCCGGCGGCAGCGAGCTCGAGAAGATGAAGCCCGAGGCGAAGCTGCGGATGAAGTCGCACAGCTCTGCAGAGCCGGTGACATAGCCGCCCATCACGCCGAAGGATTTCGCCAGCGTGCCCTCGATCAAGTCGAGCCGGTGGGTCAGCCCGTCGCGCTCGCTGACGCCGCCGCCGCGGGCGCCGTAGAGCCCGACGGCATGGACCTCGTCGATATAGGTCAGCGCGCCGAATTCCTCGGCGAGATCGCAGAATTCGGCGACCGGCGCGATGTCGCCATCCATCGAATAGACCGATTCGAAAGCGATCAGCTTCGGCCGTGCCGGATCGATCGCCTGCAGCTTGCGGCGCAGATCCTGCGCGTCGTTATGGGCGAAGATCAGCTTCTCGGCGCGCGAATGCCGGATGCCCTCGATCATCGAGGCATGGTTGGCGGCGTCGGTCAGCACGACGCAGCCGGGAATGCGCGCGGCCAGCGTCGAGAGCGAGGCCCAGTTCGACATGTAGCCGGAGTTGAACAGCAGCGCCGCCTCCTTGCCGTGCAGGTCGGCAAGCTCGCGCTCCAGCAGGACATGGTAGTGGTTTGTGCCGGCGATGTTGCGCGTGCCGCCTGCGCCTGCGCCGCAGGCATCGAGCGCTTCGCGCATCGCGGCGAGCACGGCGGGGTGCTGGCCCATGCCGAGATAATCGTTCGAGCACCAGACGGTGACCTCGCGCGACCCGTTCGGACCATGGAAGGCGGCGCGCGGGAAGCGGCCGGCGCGGCGCTCGAGATCGGCGAAGACGCGGTAGCGGCCCTCGGCCTTGAGGGCGTCGAGCTCGCTGCGGAAAAAGGCCTCGAAATCCATTGGGGAGCCTCCTGGCGCCACCTTTGAGGGATTCCAGGCACAGGGTAAAGGCGCGCCGATGTCGCGCCGCAGCAAGGCCGCGTCGCATCGTGCAAGGTCCTTTTCGCTTCCGGCAGGGAATGGGCCTTTCCCTTTGACGCGCTCGCCCTTTAGATCGTCGGCAAAGCTGACGAGGACCAGGCCATGGCGGTAACGATCGACGGACGAACCCTGAAGGGCAGGCAGGTGCTGCGCGTGGCCCGGCCTGGCGCCGCCGGCCGCTATGAGAAGGCGACCTTGGCCAAATCGGCCCGCGAGGCGATCGCGGCGACGCGCGCCCATATCGACGCCAATTTCATGAACGACGAAGCCCCGTTCATGTACTCCTTCAACACCGGCGTCGGCCTGTTCAAGGACCAGCGCGTGCTGATGTCGGAGATGACCGAGTATCAGCGCAAGAGCGTCTACGCCCACGCCACCGGCATCGGCGAGCCCTTCGCGGAGGATGTCACGCGCGCCACCATGCTGCTGCGCGCCAACGCCTTCGCCTCCAACTATTCCGGCCCGCAGGTCGCCCTGGTCGAGCGCCTGCTCGCCTGCCTCAATGCCGGCATCCACCCGGTGATCCCGCAGAAGGGCTCGGTCGGCGCCTCCGGCGACCTTGCCCCGCTCGCCCATATGTCGGCCGCGGTCTGCGGCTTCGAGGAGGCGGAGGCGGTCTACAAGGGCAAGCGGATGAAGGCCCGCGACGCGCTGGCCAAGGCCGGGCTCGAGCCCGACTTCAAGCTCGGCGCCAAGGATGCCTCGGCCCTGATCAACGGCTCGACGGTGTCGCTGGCACTCGGCGTGCTCGCGACCGAGGACGCCAAGCGGCTGATCAAGGCCGCCGATATCGGCCTCGCGCTTTCGCTCGAAGCGATGCGCGGGGAGCTTGCCGCCTTCGATCCGCGCGTCCATGCCGCCCGCCCGCATCCCGGCCAGGCCCTGGTCGCGCGCAACCTGCTCAAGATCACGCAGGGTTCGAAGCGCTGCTCGGCCTCGGCCCGCGAGACGATCTATCCCGACGAAATCGGCCGCACGCCCGGCAAGCCGCCGGCGCCGCGCGTGCAAGACGTCTATTCGCTGCGCTGCGCCCCGCAGGTGCATGGCCCAGCCCGCGAGGCGCTCGACTATGTCAGCAGGATCATCGCGACCGAGACCAATTCGGCGACCGACAACCCGCTCATCTTCCCCGAGGATGACGGCTACCGCGTCATCTCCGGCGGCCATTTCCACGGCCAGTATGTCGCGCAGGCGATGGACCTGCTCGCCATCGCCATGACCGACCTGGGCTCGATCTGCGAGCGCCGTCTCGCCCGCCTGGTCGACCCGACCCTGAGCTACGGCCTGCCGCGCAACCTGCTCGCCGGCAAGCGCGGCCTCAACACCGGTTTTGCCACCGTGCAGTGCTCGATGTCGGCGCTGGTGATGGAGAACCGCACGCTGTCCTCGCCCGGCTCGGTCGATTCGATCCCCGGCAAGTCCAATGCCGAGGACCATGTCTCGAACTCGACCTGGTGCGGCCGCAAGGCGCGCACGATCGTCGAGAATGTCGAGATGATCATCGCGGCCGAGATCCTGATGGCCTGCCAGGCGCTCTCGCTGATCGCCGAGACCGCCAAGGCCCATCCGCTCGGAAAGGGCACGCAGGCGGCGCTCGACGCCCTGCGCGAGACGATCCCGCCGGCGCTCGACGGCGATCGCTGGTACGCCGCCGAGATGAACCAGGCGACGGCTCTGATCCGCTCGGGCGCAATCGTCGAGGCGGTCGAGGCGGCTGTGGGGGCCTTGGAGTAAGGCGGAAGCGTCGCCTTCCTCGTCATGGTCGGGCTTGTCCCGGCCATCCACGTCTTCCTTTGGGCAGGGCGGTGTTCAAGACGTGGATGCTCGCCACAAGGGCGAGCATGACGGCTGAGCTTGTCAGACGCCCATCAGTACAGCGTCGCCCTGACCCGCTCCGGCAGCGCCTTGTCATAGGCCTCACCGTCGAACGCTTCCGTCGCCGCTCGCGCCGAGATGTCGCGCAGGATCGTGCCGGCGCTCGGCAGCGAGCGCTTGTCGACTTGCGCCGCGGGGTTCCAGAGATCGGCCCGCACCACCGCTCGCGAGCACTGGAAATAGGCGGCCTCGACCGTGACCACGATCACGCAGGCCGGCAGCTTGCCAGCCATCTCGAAGCGCGCACACAGCCCCGGATCGGTCGAGAGCACCGCGGTGCCGTTCACACGCAGGGTTTCGCCGTAACCGGGGATCAGAAAGAGCATTCCGATTCGATTGTCGGACAGAAGATTCTTCAATGAATCCAATCTGTTATTGCCTCTTCTGTCCGGAATCAGCAGCGTTTTCGCGTCGCTCACGGTGACAAAGCCCGGCTGATCCCCGCGCGGTGAGCAATCCAGCCCCTCCGGACCATTGGTCGCGAGCACGAAAAACGGCGACGCCGCGATCAGCGCGCCGTAGTTGGCGTCGATGTGATCGATCTCCTTGATGACCGAGGCCGGTGCGACCGGATTTGGATAAACCACGGCGAGCTGATCAAGCGACGTTATGCGATGGGCGGTCATGCCAGCCTCCGAAGACAATAAGTCTAGACTATTCGACTTCGCTGCCTCGCACCAGAGGGACCCCAAAAGAAAACGCCCCGCACCATCAGGTGCGGGGCGTCTGATTCACGTGAAACGCAGATCGCGGATCAGTCCTCGGCGCCCTGGCGCTCGCGGGACTTCTCGGCCTCGCGCTCCGCCTTCAGCTTCTCGGTGATGTCCTCGCCGGTGGTCTGGTCGACCACCTTCATCGACAGGCGCACCTTGCCGCGCTCGTCCATGCCGAGGAACTTGACCTTGACCTTGTCGCCTTCCTTGACGACGTCTTGCACCTTCTGGACCCGGCGCGGGGCCAGCTCCGAGATGTGGACGAGACCGTCCTTGGCGCCGAAGAAATTCACGAAGGCGCCGAACTCCATGACCTTCACGACGGTGCCGTCATAGATCATGCCCGGCTCGGCTTCGGAGACGATCGACTTGATCCACTTGATCGCCGCTTCGATCGACTTGCCGTCGGCCGAGGCGATCTTGATGGTGCCGTCGTCCTCGATGTTGACCTTGGCGCCGGTCTTCTCGACGATCTCGCGAATGACCTTGCCGCCCGAACCGATGACTTCGCGGATCTTGTCGACCGGGATCTTCATCGTCTCGATGCGCGGCGCATACTCGCCGAGCTGGCCACGCGAGGCCGACAGCGCCTTGTTCATCTCGCCGAGGATGTGATCGCGACCGCCCTTGGCCTGGTCGAGGGCGACCTTCATGATCTCCTCGGTGATGCCGGCGATCTTGATGTCCATCTGCAGCGAGGTGATGCCCTCGGCGGTGCCGGCGACCTTGAAGTCCATGTCGCCGAGATGGTCCTCGTCGCCGAGGATGTCGGAGAGCACCGCGAAGCGCTCGCCTTCCAGGATCAGGCCCATGGCGATGCCCGCGACCGGTGCCTTCAGCGGCACGCCGGCATCCATCAGCGCCAGCGAGGTGCCGCAGACGGTGGCCATCGAGGATGAACCGTTCGACTCGGTGATCTCCGAGACGACGCGGATCGTGTAGGGGAATTCCGACTTCGCCGGCAGCATCGGGCGAATGGCGCGCCAGGCGAGCTTGCCATGGCCGATTTCGCGGCGGCCGGGCGAACCCATGCGGCCGGCTTCACCCACCGAATAGGGGGGGAAGTTGTAGTGCAGCAGGAAGGTCTCCTTGTAGGTGCCTTCCAGCGAGTCGATGAACTGCTCGTCGTCGCCGGTGCCCAGCGTGGTCACGACCAGCGCCTGGGTCTCGCCGCGGGTGAACAGCGCCGAACCGTGGGTGCGCGGCAGGATGCCGGCTTCCGAGACGATCTTGCGGACCGTCTTCAGGTCGCGGCCGTCGATGCGGACGCCGTCGTCGAGAATGGTCCAGCGCACCACCTTGGCCTGGGCTTCCTTGAACTGGCCGGCGACCTGTTCCTTGGTGAAGGTGGTCTTGCCGTCCGGCGTCTCGGAGACGAGCGCCTGAACCTTGGCCTTGGCGGCGTCCAGCGCCTTGTAGCGCTCGGCCTTGGTGGTGATCTTGTAGGCGGCGCGGATATCCGCATCGACCAGCTTCAGTACGGCCTCGAGCACGACCGAATTGTCGGCCGGCACGTAGTCGCGCGGCTCCTTGGCGGCCTTCTCGGCCAGGCGGATGATCGCGTCGATCACCGGCTGGAAGTGCTTGTGGCCGAACATCACGGCGCCGAGCATGACCTCCTCGGAGAGCTGCTTGGCCTCCGACTCGACCATCAGCACGGCGTCGGGCGTGCCGGCAACGACGAGGTCGAGCTGCGATTCCTTGATCTCGTCGACCAGCGGGTTGAGCTTGTAGGCGCCGTCGAAATAGCCGACGCGGGCAGCGCCGACCGGGCCCATGAACGGCACGCCGGAGAGCGTCAGCGCGGCGGAGGCCGCAACCATGGCGACGATGTCGGGGTCGTTCTCGAGGTCATGCTGCAGCACGGTGCAGACGACCTGCGTCTCGTTGCGATAGCCTTCGACGAAGAGCGGGCGGATCGGCCGGTCGATCAGGCGCGAAACCAGCGTCTCCTTCTCGGTCGGGCGTCCCTCGCGCTTGAAATAGCCGCCGGGAATGCGGCCGGCGGCGAAGGTCTTTTCCTGGTAGTTCACGGTCAGCGGGAAGAAGTCGATCCCGGGCTTGGGCGACTTGGCGGAGACGACGGTCGCGAGCACCACGGTCTCGCCATAGGTGGCGAGCACGGCGGCATCGGCCTGGCGGGCGATCTTGCCGGTTTCGAGCACGAGCTTGCGCCCGCCCCAGATCAGCTCTTCGGTCTGTACATCGAACATAGAGTTTTCTTTCGGTCGGATGCGATCCGTCCGGCGTCGATCGTGCCCATGGGCAAGACGGCTAAACGTCCGGGAGGTGCTTGCAGGAAGCGCGCCCGGGCGCTCGGCGATCCTGCCATGAGCGTCGCTGACGCCGGCGGATCATGCGGGAAGCCGCCCCATGCGGTTGCCGCACTGGAATGGGAGGTCGCGTCATTGCGGCGCTCCCGGATTGAGGCCGATCAATTGGCCCCTAGCAGAACCGCCCGGAGCAGCGAGGCACCGGGCGGAATTCCGTCTCGATCAGCGGCGGATGCCGAGCTTCTCGATCAGCGTCTTGTAGCGCGCCTCTTCCTTGCCCTTGAGGTAGTCGAGCAGGGAGCGGCGCTGCGAGACCAGCTTGAGCAGGCCGCGACGCGAATGGTTGTCCTTGGTGTGGGACTTGAAGTGGCCGGTCAGGTTGTTGATGCGCTCGGTGAGGATCGCGACCTGGACTTCCGGCGAGCCGGTGTCGTTCGGCTTGGTGGCATGTTCCTTGATGAGCGCGGTCTTGCGCTCGGCAGTGATCGACATCGTGATGTCCTTTGGTTCGGTGTTGATCTGGCGGGCCAGGCCGGGATGTCGTCCAGCAAGGTCCGAAGCCCGCATCCGCTTCATCGCGGAAGGAATGCGCAGCCGGCTGTCGGGCCGGTTGCCCGGGCATATACACGAAATCCAGGGAAACGCTAGGGTGCTGCAGCGCAGCACGGGGAAAGCGCAGCTCTCGGAACCTCTGTTGGTTCCGCAGGTTGACTTGCCGCAAGTTTCCAAACCCGGGAGCAGCGTATCATGCCCGCCATGCCGAAGGACCGCCTCATCGCCGCGCTCGGAGCCCAGCTTCGGGCAGAGCGCGAGACCCGCGACGCGCTCCGCGACGTGATCGCCAATGGTCAGCTCGACCGCGAGGTCCTGCTCGCAATCCTCTCGGATCCGGTGCCGATCGTGACCCGCGACGAGATTGTCAGGGCCGAAGCCTGGCTGCGCGGCCTGCCGCCGGCCTTGCCCGCCCCGCCCAAGCTGAGGGCGGCCTGATGGCGCCCCGGCCGGCCTGGAAGGGCTATCTCAAGCTCTCGCTGGTCTCCTGCGCCGTCGAATTGACCTCGGCGACTGACCATAGCGAGAAGGTGTCCTTCCGCGTCATCAACCGCAAGACCGGCAACACGGTCAGGCGCCAATATATCGATAGCGTCAGCGGCAAGCCGGTCGATACCGACGACGAGGTCAAGGGCTACGAGATCGGCGGCGATGAATACCTGCTGATCGAGGAAGACGAGATCGATGCGGTCCAGATCGAGAGCTCGCACACACTCTCGATCGAGCAATTCGTCGACCGCGCCGCGATCCCGCAGATCTATTTCGACCAGCCCTATTATCTCAGCCCCTCCGACGAGGTTTCGGAGGAAGCCTTTGCCGTGATCCGCGAGGCCATGGCGAAGCAGAAGAAGGCCGGCATCGCGCGCATCGTGCTCTATCGCCGCGAGCGTCCGGTGATGATCGAGCCCTTCGACAAGGGACTGCTGCTGACCACGCTGCGCTACGACAAGACCGTGCGCCAGCCGGACGAGGTCTTCGACGGGCTGAGCAAGGGCAAGCTCGACGAGGAACTGGTCGAGCTCGCCACGCACATCATCGAGAAGAAGCAGGCGAAGTTCGATCCGAGCGGCTTCGAGGACCGGTACGAGGAGGCGCTGCTCGAGCTGATCGCGGCCAAGCGCAAGGGCAAGAAGCCGCCGGTGGCGAAGCCGGCCGAGCGCCCCTCCAACGTCGTCAATCTGTTCGAGGCGCTGAAGAAGAGCCTTGGCGAGGAAAGCGGTTCGCCCGGCAAGTCGGCGGCTCGCGAAAGGAAATCGGCGAGCGCGCGCAAGCCGACGAAGAAGACCGCTGCCGGCAAGGCCAAAAAAAGCGCCTGACGCGCGTCGGAGGGCGCCATGGCCAATCTCGACCTCTACCGTTCGAAGCGTGATTTCTCCCGCACACGTGAGCCTAAAGGGGCTGCCAGCCGCCGCAAGGCAGCCCGGAGCGGCGGCGCCTTCGTCATACACAAGCACGCCGCGCGCCGTCTCCACTACGATCTCAGGCTCGAGCATGACGGCGTGCTCTGGTCCTGGGCGGTGACGCGCGGGCCGAGCCTCGATCCGGCCGAGAAGCGCCTCGCCGTCCATGTCGAGGACCACCCGCTCGAATACGGCGCTTTTGAGGGCACGATTCCGGAAGGCGAGTACGGTGCCGGCTCGGTCGTCATCTGGGACGAGGGCAAATGGATCCCGGAAGGCGACCCTGTCCGCGGCATGGAGAAGGGTCACCTCGCCTTCACGCTCGAAGGCCACAAGCTCGGTGGCCGCTGGCATCTGGTCAGGTTGAAGCCACGGCGTGGCGAGAAGCGCGACAACTGGCTGCTGATCAAGGTCGACGACGATTTTGCCCGCGACGACGAGGACATCCTCGAGACCGCGCCTGATTCGGTGAAATCCGGCCGCAGCGTCGAGGAAGTCGGCGAGGATCCCGTAGGCGACGTCTGGTCGACCGATGAGAAGCCCGCGAAGGGGCGCAAGCCCAAGGGCGCAAAGGCCAAGACCGCCACGGCAAAACCAGCGAAGGCCAAGGCGGCCCGCCGCTCACAGAACGCCGATGGTGAGTCGCTACCGCGTTTCGTCGAGCCCTGTCTCGCGACCTTGCAGGACAAGCCCCCGGCCGGCGACGCCTGGCTGCATGAGGTCAAGTTCGACGGCTATCGCCTGCAGGCGCGCATCTCCGCCGGCAAGGTCAAGCTGCTCACCCGCTCCGGGCTCGACTGGACCGAGCGCTTTGGCGAGCGCATCGCCGATGCACTGGCTGCGCTGCCTTGCGAGACCGCGTTGATCGACGGCGAGGTCGTGGCGTTGGGCGAAAATGGCATCTCCTCCTTTTCCGCGCTTCAGGCCGCGCTGTCGGAGGGGAAGACTGCGAACCTGGTTTTCTTCGCCTTCGACTTGCTCCATCTCGATGGCGCAAACCTGCAAACCGAGCCGCTGCTCGCCCGCAAGGAGCAGCTGGAAGAGCTGCTCAAGGTCGCCGACGTGGACTCGCCGCTGCGTTATTCCGAGCATTTCCTCGAGCCGGGCCAGACCATGCTGCGCCACGCCTGCCGCATGGGACTGGAGGGCGTGATCTCCAAGCGCGCCGAAGCGCCCTATCGCAGCGGCCGCGGGCGCGACTGGATCAAGTCGAAATGTACGCAGCGCCAGGAATTCGTCATCGCCGGCTATGTGCCGTCGAAAGCCTCGCGCAATCAGCTCGGCTCCCTCGTTCTCGGCTATCACGAGGATGGCGAACTGAAGCCCGCGGGCCGCGTCGGCACCGGCTTTACCCGCAACTCCGCAGCCGCGTTGAAGAAGACGCTCGACGCCATCGCCGCAAAAGCCTCGCCATTCCGCGGCGAAGCCGGACGTGAGCGTGGTATCGTCTGGGTGAAGCCCGAACTCGTGGCAGAGATCGCTTTCGGTTCCTGGACGGCCTCGAAGACGCTCCGGCACTCGGCTTTCCTCGGCCTGCGCGAGGACAAGCCGGCCGATGAAGTCGTCGCGGAGAAGCCGGTCAAGGCCGAAGCGAAGAAGGCCCAGCGTGCGACGAAGACCAGCCGCAAGGCCGGCCCGGAGACGACCGTGACGCTGAGCAATCCCGACAAGCTGCTCTGGCCCGACATCGGTTTCAGCAAGCAGGATCTGCTCGACTACTACGCCCGCGTCTGGGAGCGCATGGCACCTTTCGTGGTGGACCGCCCCCTCAGCCTGTTGCGGGCGCCCGATGGCGTCGGCGGGCAGGTCTTCTTCCAGAAGCACGCTGGCGCCGGCCTGCATAAGGCGGTGGCGCGCATGAAGGACAAGGATGGCGAGGAGCTTCTGTTCATCCGCGATTTCGACGGGCTCGCGGCGCTCGTCCAGCTCGGCACCGTCGAAGTCCACGTCTGGGGCGCAAAAATCGATGCGGTCGAGATGCCGGACCAGATCATATTCGATCTCGATCCCGACAAGGGCGTGCCGATGGAGCGTGTGCGCGAGGCGGCGCTCACCGTACGCGAGCGCCTCGACGAGCTCGGCTTCGAGAGCTTTCTCAAGACCTCCGGCGGCAAGGGCTTCCATGTCGTCCTGCCGCTGACGCCGAAAGCGGATTGGGACGCGGTCAAGGGCTTCGCCCGCGACTTCGCCAAGGCGATGGAGCAGGCCGAGCCGAAGCTCTACACCGCCACGCTCTCGAAAAAGGCGCGCAAGGGCCGCATCTTCATCGACTATCTCAGGAATGGCCGCGGCTCGACCGCGATCGCGCCGTTCTCGACAAGGGCGCGGCCCGGCGCCGCGGTGGCCATGCCGGTCGCCTGGGAGCTGCTGGAGAAGGATCTGGCGCCCGATGCCTACAAGGCGCCGGAGGTCACGAAGAAGGGACCGCCTGACGACGCCTGGGCCGCTTTCTTCAAGCCGAAGCGAGCACTGAAGCGCTGATCAGGCGGCGATCTCGCCGCGATCATAGCGGCGCTGCGCTTCCTCGACCTCGCCGATATGAGCCTCCGCCCATTGCGTCAGTGCTGCGACCGTACCGGCGAGCGTGCGCCCGAGCGGTGTCAGCGAATACTCGACCGTGACAGGCACTGTCGCGAAGGCGCGACGCGAGATCAGCCCGTCGCGCTCTAGGCTCTTCAGCGTCTGCGACAGCATCTTCTGTGAGATCGAGTCGATCCGCCGACGCAACTCGTTGAAGCGCAACGTCTCCTGCTCGAGCAGGATCAACACCAGAACCGCCCATTTGTCGCCGATGCGGTCGAGCACCCGCCGCGTTGGGCAGCGGGCGTTGAAGGCGTCGGGGCGATGAAGCATGGCGGTTTCCGGCAGGTGACCTTGTGGCGTGAAAGTGCCTTCTTGAGAGAAAGTCGCATGGCTGCCATCTGGTGTCCATCGGGATGTAGGTTCCCAACGGATACCAGGGAAGATCACCATGAAGATTGCTCTCATCGGCGCCACCGGCTTCATCGGCTCGCGCCTGCTCGCCGAGCTGACCAGCCGCGGCCATCAGGTTACCGCCATCGTCCGCAATCCCGAAAAGGTGCCGCAAGGCGCGGGCATCGTGGCGACGAAGGGCGATGTCTACGACAAGAACGGGCTCGCTGCGTTGCTCGCTGGCCATGACGCGGCGATCAGCTCGGTGCACTACACCGCCAGTGATCCGGCGGTTCTGCTCGCGGCGGTCAAGCAGTCCGGCGTGAAGCGCTATCTCGTCGTCGGCGGCGCCGGCAGCCTCGAGGTCGCGCCGGGCGTCAAGCTGTTCGACACCAAGGAATTCCCGGCACTCTATCTCGACGAGGCCAGGAAGGGCGGCGCCTATCTCGATCAGCTGAAGGGCGAGAGCGATCTCGACTGGACCTTCCTCTCGCCCTCCGCCCTGATCGAGCCGGGCGAGCGCACCGGCAAGTTCCGCCTCGGCAAGGACCAGCTCCTGGTCGACGATAACGGCCAGAGCCGGATCTCGGCCGAGGACTATGCCATTGCCTTGGTCGACGAGCTGGAAAAGCCGGCGCATTCGCGCCGGCGCTTTACCGTCGGCTACTGAGACGGGACCTGCTAGCGTCCCCTCTCAGCATGGGCGCCGTTACCGGCCAGATTGCATCAGTCTGGCCGGATCCAGCTGCAAAATCCGGCGGAAACGCTTCTCGCCGAAGGCGAGCTGGCCGCGGCGCAGTTCGCCGCTCCAGACATGGCCGGCGTCGCTCTCGAAATAGAGCTGCGACGCATCGACCTCGTAGCGGCCGCCATGACCCGGTGCCTGGTCGCGCTGCTTGCCGAAGCGGCCATTGGGACGAAGATCGAGCCGGATGGCGCCATCCTCGCTGACCCAGCGGCCGAGCACGGCGAGTTCGGCCTTGGTCAGCGGCTCCGGAAGCTCGAGATCGATCTCGAGCGGACGAACCGACGGCTTGGCCGGCACGATGATCGACGCGATCGCGCCAAGCGACTGGAAGACCTGGTTGAAGGGCATGATGATCTCCTTTCGTTCAGGTTGTTGGGCGGTGCGGATAGCGCCGCCTTTGACAGGAATATGTCAGTAGCGGGCGGCTCGGGGCGCCAGGGCGTTCCGCTCCTGGGTCCGTTGGTCGACGACGCTGCCGGTATGGCGGGATAATGCACCGGAGCGAGGCTGGAGCGGTAGACCGATCCGCCGCGATCATTGCCTGATCCTCCAGCGCTGCAGCCCACCCATGGCAAAGCACAATCAATTCCTTATATGGAACTCCAGGCAGCTGGGCCGTCTTCCAGCGACCTGCCAGGAGGTCGGCACATGTCCCAGGTCGAGGAACTCGCCAGGTTGATCGCGCGCTTTGCGCCGAGCGACGGCGTCCACCAGACCGCGGTCCCACGCTTGAAGGTCGTCCGTCTCTCGCAACCCAGCGAGCCGATGCATGGCCTGCACGAGCCGGCGCTTTGCATCATCGCCCAAGGCGCCAAGCAGGTGATTCTGGGCGACCAGATCTATCGCTACGACGCCGCCCATTGCCTCGTCGTCTCGCTCGACCTGCCGGTCATCGGCCAGGTGATCGAGGCGACGCCGGAAGAGCCCTATCTCTGCGTCAAGCTCGAGCTGGATCCGGCCGCCATCGGCGCTCTGATGCTGGAAGCGCCGCCGCTGACCGAGCGGGAATTGTCATCCGGTCCGGGCCTGACAGTCGGACCGATGACTCCAGCCTTGCGCGACGCCGTGATCAGGCTGACCAGCCTACTGGAGGCTCCCGCAGACATTGCGGTGCTGGCGCCGCTGGTCGAGCGCGAAATCCTCTATCGCCTGCTCACCGGAGAGCAGGCGGCGCGCCTGCGCCAGGTCGCCGTGGCGGAGAGCAAGCTGCAGCAGGTCAACCGCGCCATCGCCTGGATCAAGCGCAATTACCGCAGCCCCTTCAGCGTCGAAATCGTCGCGGCGGAGGCGCGGATGAGCCCTTCGGCGCTGCACCAGCATTTCAAGGCGGTAACGGCAATGAGCCCGCTGCAGTACCAGAAGCAGCTCAGATTGCAGGAAGCCCGCCGGCTGATCCTGGCCAGGGCGCATGACGCTGCCTCGGCCGGATTCCAAGTAGGCTATGAGAGCCCCTCGCAGTTCAGCCGGGAATATAGCCGCCTGTTCGGCGCTCCGCCGCTGCGTGATGTCGCGCGCCTGCGCGGTGCCTCGGCGGCTGACGCCGCCTAGAGCATTTCGTGCTTCTCCGAATCGCGGAAATGCTCCAGGTCTTTGTTTTATCGCATTTTCTTCACGCGAGCCGGTATCCACCTCGCTCGAGAATGCTCTAGAATTCCTCCCATCCCGCATCGCTGGCGCGTCCGTTCGCGGCCTTCCGGGGCTGGGGCGCAGCGGCCTTGCTCTGGGCGAAGGCGGCTTCGGCGAGCTGGCGCA
>NZ_LNCQ01000035.1:0-38759 GCF_002831785.1 Allobosea sp. FBZP-16
CGCGCAGGCGGCCCGCCCGTCCATGGCGCGCAGCCTGATGATGGGCGTTGCCGGCGGCTTGCTGGGTGCCGGCCTGTTCGGCCTGCTCTCGGGCTCCGGTTTCGGCGGCATCGCCGGCTTCCTTGGCCTGCTCTTCCAGGTTGCGCTGATCGGCGGACTCATCTGGCTGGCGCTGCGCCTGTTCCGTCGCCGCAGCGAGCCGCAGCTCGCCAGCGCCGGTGGGCCGCTGAGCCGCGAGGCCTATCAGCCGCAGCCGGCCGCGCCCGCCATGGGTGGTCTCGGCGGTGGCGCTGCCACGGCTTCTGCCGCCAAGCCGGTCGAGTTCGAGCTGCAGGGCGCCGACTACGGCACGTTCGAGCGCCTGCTCACCGAGGTCCAGGCTGCGATCTCCGATGAGAACATCGCGCGCCTGCGCCAGATCACGACGCCCGAGATCTCCGGCGCCCTCGAGGAAGAATTCGCCGACAACGCCCGCAAGGGCCTCATCGAGAAGGCCGCCGAGGTCAAGCTGCTGCAGGGCGACCTCGCCGAATCCTGGCGCGAGGACGGCTATGAGTACGCCACCGTCGCGATGCGCTTCAGCCTGCTCACCGCCATGGTCGAGCGCAATGGCGGCAAGGTGGTCGAGGGCCATGCCACGATCCCGCGCGAGGTCACCGAGCACTGGACCTTCGTGCGCTCGCGCGGCGGCGAGTGGAAGGTCGCGGCGATCCAGCCGGTCGAGTAAGCCGGCGGCGACATCCGAATTCTGGACGGCCGGGCTTTGCCCGGCCGTTTTTCGTTTCAGCGACGGGCGAAGCGCCCTATAGGCAAGTCTAGCGCCGGTAGTCGGCGTGCCTTGGCTATCTGGAGCGTTCAACCATGAGCGACATGCGTCTCGTCGTCGTCGGCGCCGCCGGGCGGATGGGCCGTACGCTGGTGAAAGCGATTCACGATACGCCTGGCTGCATGCTCTCTGCCGCGATCGAGCGGACGGGCTCGCCCGCGCTCGGCCAGGATGCGGCGGTGCTGGCCGGCCTGCCCGCCAGCGGTGTCCTGGTCAGCGACGACGCGCTCGCCGCCTTCGTCGAGGCCGAGGGCGTGCTCGACTTCACCATGCCTGAGGCGACCGTCGCCTTCGCCGGCCTCGCTGCCCAGGCCCGCATCGTCCATGTCGCCGGCACCACCGGCATGGAGCCGCAGCATCTGGCGAAGCTGGAGGCTGCCTCGCGCCATGCCGCGATCATCCGCTCCGGCAATATGAGCCTCGGCGTCAACCTGCTGGCGGCGCTGGTGCGCAAGGTCGCGGCGACGCTCGGCACCGACTGGGACATCGAGATCGTCGAGATGCACCATCGCATGAAGGTCGATGCGCCCTCGGGCACGGCCGTTCTGCTCGGCGAAGCGGCGGCAGAGGGCCGCGCCGTCGAACTCGCCGAAGCCCGCGTCGCAGTGCGCGACGGCCAGGTCGGCGCCCGCCAGCCCGGCACGATCGGCTTTGCCGCCCTGCGCGGCGGCACCGTCGTCGGCGACCACAAGGTGATCTTCGCCGGTGCCGGCGAGCGGCTCGAGCTCGCCCATGTCGCCGAGGATCGCAGCCTGTTCGCGCAGGGCGCGGTCAAGGCGGCGCTCTGGGGCCGCGGCCGCAAGCCCGGGCTCTATTCGATGGCCGATGTGCTCGGCCTCGACAAATTCTGATGACCGCGCTCGCCGTCTCGCCTGGCGTGACACATTGGCCCGGTTATCTCGATCCGGCCGAGCAGGCGGCGCTGGTCGCCGAACTGCGCGAGGCGGCGCGGCAGGCGCCATTCTATGTGCCGCGCATGCCGAAGACCGGAAAGCCGTTCTCCGTCAAGATGACGAACTGCGGTTCGCTCGGCTGGGTCTCGGATGAGCGCGGCTATCGCTACCAGCCGTTGCATCCCGAGACCGACGCGCCCTGGCCCCCGATCCCGACCCGGTTGCTGCGCGCCTGGCAGGAACTCGCGGGCTATCCGCACGAGCCCGAGGCCTGTCTCGTCAATTTCTACGAGCCGACCGCGAAGATGGGCCTGCATCAGGACCGTGATGAACAGGAGTTCGACGCGCCGGTGCTGTCGCTCTCGCTCGGCGACACCGCCGTCTTCCGCATCGGCGGCACCAGCCGTGGTGGCAGGACGGTCTCGCTGAAGCTGGCCTCGGGCGATGCGCTCGCCTTCGGCGGGCAGGCGCGGCTCGCCTTTCACGGCATCGACCGCATCCTTGCGGGCTCGTCGAGCCTGCTGCCGCAGCCGGGGCGGATCAACCTGACCCTGCGGCGTGTGACGAAGCCCTCAGTCTGAAGGCTTGGGCGCATCGTCGCCCGGCAGTTTCGGGAAGGACCAGCCGAACAGGAGCGAGCCGGCCCGCAGGCCGAAGCCGGCAGCGAGCCCGCCCAGCATGACGAGCAGCGGAGCAAAGCCCATTTGCGCCAGGGCGACCGTCGCGCCGGCGCCGGCGGCGGCAGCAGTGACGTAGAAGTCGCGACTCCACAGCACCATCGGCCGGTCACCGGCGAGGATGTCGCGGATGATGCCGCCGAAGGTCGCGGTCATCGCGCCGAAAGCGATTGCGGAGGGGATCGGGACGCCGGCGGCCAGGCCCTTCTGCGCGCCGATCACGGCGAAGAGCGCCAGGCCGGCCGCGTCCGCCCAGATCAGCAGGCGCTTGGCGCCCCAGCCATCGAGTGTCCCGGGCTTGAAATACGCAATCGCCCAGGCCGCCAGGGCGACGGCTGAGCAGAGCAGAACGTCGGACGGCGCCTCGATCCAGAAGACGCGCCGGTCGAGCAGGAGGTCGCGCAAGGTGCCGCCACCGACACCGGTGACGGTGGCGAGCAGGATGAACCCGAAAGGGTCCATCCGCTTGCGGGCGGCGACCAGCGCCCCGGTCAGGGCGAAGACGACGACACCCGCAGATTCGAGCACCTGTCAGTTCGCCGGCTTGTCGCCGGCATCGGCAGCCGGGTTCTCCGAACCGTTGACGGCAGGCTTCGGCGCGCCGGCGGAGACGCCGACCAGTGCCGGGCGCAGCACCCGCTCGCCGATCTTGTAGCCGGTCTGCACAACCTTCGAGACGAGGCCCTTGGCGATGCCGGCGTCAGGCGCCTCGAACATCGCCTGGTGCAGGTTCGGGTCGAACTTCTCGCCTTGCGGATCGATCTTGCGCACGCCGTGACGCTCGAGCGTCTTCAGGAGTTCGCGCTCGGTCAGCTCGACGCCCTCGACCAAGGCTTTCAGGCCATTGTCGGTCGCGGCCTGGCTCGTCTCCGGCACGCTCTCAAGCGCGCGGCGCAGATTGTCGGCCGAGCCGAGCAGGTCGCGGGCGAAGCTCGTCACCGCATAGGCCTTGGCGTCGGAGATCTCGCGCTCGGTGCGACGGCGCAGATTCTCCATTTCGGCCAGGGTGCGCAGCAGCTTGTCCTTGAGGTCGTCGCGCTCGGCTTCGATCAGGGCTGCCGGGTCGGGCGTCTGGGCCTCGTTCGCCTTGGCCTCGGTTGCGTCCTGATTCTCGGTTTCCGGCTTCGGATCGTCCTTCGCAGGGTTCTGCGTCATTCCATCATCCCAATCGTTGAGCGTCATGTATCGTTGCAGCGCCGGCTGTGAGCCGCACTGGCTTCGTCGCCGATATCGGGCTTCGGCCGGGCGAAATCAAGCACGAGCCATGGCCTTGGCCTTGCCGGAGGCCTGCTTGTCGAGCTCCAGAGTGAACACCGCGAGCAACGCCTGGCGGATCACCAGCTGCCGGCCGGTCGAAGTGATCTTCGCCCCGGTCAGGTCGGTGACGTAGAACACGTCGACCGCCTTCTCGCCGAAGGTCGCGATATGGGCCGAGGCGATGTTGAGGTTGAGCTTCCCGATCGCGGTGGTGAGGTCGTAGAGCAGGCCGGGCCGGTCGAGGCCGGAGACCTCCAGCACCGTGTGCCGCGACGACAGGACGTTGTCGATGATGACCTCGGGCGCGACCTGGAAGGTGCCGCCGCGTGGCGGGGGTGCGCGGCGCTGGGCGACGAGGTCGGCGATCTTGATCTCGCCCTTGAGCGCGCGCTCGATTGCCGCCGCGATCCGCTCGGCCCGGCGCAGCTCATCGTCGTCGCGCTCGAAGGCGCGCGAGACGAAGATGGTGTCGAGCACCAGCCCGTCGGTGGTGGTGAAGATCTGTGCGTCGACGATGTTGCCGCCCGCCGCAGCGCAGGCCCCGGTGACGATGGCAAGCAGGCGCGGATGGTCGGGCGCCAGCACGGTGAGCTCGGTCACGCCGCGGAACTGGTCGGTCTCGACCCGCGTCGCCGTGGTGCGGCCGGCAACCTCCGCCTCGCGCAGGAAGCGGGCATGCTGCTCCTGCCGCTCGGGCTCGACCTTGAGCCAGTAGGCCGGATAATGCCGGGCGAGATAGGCGGCCCGCTCCTCTTCCGTCCAATCGGCGAGGCGCGCCTCCAGCGCCTGCTGCTTGCGCTCGACCCTGGCCTTGCGCTCGATGCCGGAATGGCCGCCGGCAAGCACGACCTCGGTCTCGTAGTAGAGCGTGCGCAAGAGCTGGCCCTTCCAGCCGTTCCAGACGCCGGGGCCGACCGCCTTGATATCGGCGACGGTCAGCACCAGCAGCAGCTTCAGCCGCTCCAGCGTCTGCACGATTGCCGCGAAGCTCTCGATCGTCTTGGGGTCGCCGAGGTCGCGGCTCTGGGCGATCGTGGACATCACCAGATGGTTCTCGATCAGCCAGACCACGGTCTCGGTTTGCGCCTCGGTCAGGCCGAGCCGCGGGCAGAGCTTGCGGGCGATGCGGGCGCCGGCGACCGAATGGTCCTCCGGCCGGCCCTTGGCGATATCGTGCAGGAACAGCGCGACATAGAGGGCGCGCCGGTTGGTGATGGTCGCGAAAATCGAGTTCGCCAGGGGGTGCTCGGCTTCGAGCTTGCCGCCGTCGATCTCGGCGAGGATGCCGATCGAGCGGAGCAGGTGCTCGTCGACCGTATAGTGATGATACATGTTGAACTGCATCATCGCGACGACGCGGCCGAAATCCGGGATGAAGCGGCCGAGCAGGCCGGACTCGTTCATCCGCCGCAGCACCGGCTCGGGCGAGCGCCGCGCCGTCAGGATCTCCAGGAAGATGCGGTTCGCCTCGCGGTCCTGCCGCAATTGCGGCGTGACGAGGCGCAGCGACTGCGTCACCAGCCGGCTGGTGTCGGGATGGATGGCGAGGTCGTCACGGCTGGCGATCTCGTAGAGCCGCAGAAGATTGACGGGGTCGCGCTTGAAGGCGTCGTCGTCGATCACGGCGAGGCGTTGGCCTCGCAGGGTGAAGTCGGGATGGCCGAGCGCGCGCACGCGCCGGCGCTTGGTGAAGGAGCCGATCAGGCTGGTCAGGCTGGCGCGCGGCTTCTGCTGGCGCGCCTCCAGCGCGGCGCAGACGATCGCGGTGAGGTCGCCGACATCCTTGGCGACGAGAAAATAGGCCTTCATGAAGCGCTCGACCGGGGCCTGGCCGCTGCGGCCGGCATAGCCGATCGCGGCTGCGACCTGGCGCTGCAGGTCGAAGGAGAGCCGCTCCTCTGCTCGCCCGGTGATGAAATGCATCCAGCAGCGCACCCGCCAGAGGAATTCCTCCGAGCGCTGGAACATCGCGAATTCGCGCGCATCGAACAGCCCGGCCTCGACCAGCTCGGCCGGATCGTCGACGCGATAGGAATATTTGGCGATCCAGAACAGCGTGTTGAGGTCGCGCAGGCCGCCCTTGCCGTCCTTGACGTTGGGCTCGACCAGGTAGCGCGACGAGCCGGCGCGCGCGACGCGGGTCTCGCGCTCGGCGAGCTTGGCCTCGGTGAAGGCCGGCGCCGTGCCCTCGGCGATCTCGGCGCCGTAGCGCCGCTGCAGATCGGCGAACAGCGCCGCATCGCCGCAGATCAGGCGGGCCTCCAGCAGCGCGGTGCGGATCGTCATGTCGGCCCGGCCCTCGCGGATGCAGTCGTCGACCGAGCGCACGGAATGGCCGACCTTCAGCTTCAGGTCCCAGAGCGGGTAGAGCATCGCCTCGACCACGCTCTCGCCCCAGGCGGTCTGCTTGTCGGGGAAAAGAAAGAGCAGATCGACATCCGAGCCCGGCGCCAGCGTGCCGCGGCCATAGCCGCCGACCGCGACGACGGCGATGCGCTCTCCGGCGGACGGGTTCTCGACCGGGTAGAAATGCCGTGTCGCCGCGACATGCAGGCTGGCGACGATGCTGTCCATCACGCTGGAGAGCCGCTTGGCACAAGAGAGACCGTTGCGGGATTTGGCTAGACTCTCGCGGGCTGACTGGCGACCTTCCTCGAGATTGTCGCGCAGTGCATCGACCAGCGCACCGCGCAGGCTATCGCGATCGCCCTCGTTGAACTGTCGCGCCAGCTTGCCGACCGCAGCCAGGGGATTGTCGATGAATTCGGCGAGGCGGGGTGCTGGCTTGTCGGGGGAGGGCGGCACTGAACGAGGCTCTTCGAGACTTTCGGCAACGCGGCGGCAGCCGATCCCTAGCACGAACGAGGGCGGGCGCGGAAACATAATTAAACAAGTATATAATGTGAAATTATCGATATCACGCCGTTCTACGTTTTGTTTGACATAGAGAACGATCGAACCTATCAATCGGACACGCGCCGATTTGAGCCAGCAGCTTGCGGGCGCGAAACAAGTGCAGCTAAAGCGGGGGCGCTGGAGGCTGATGTCCTCCTCCCCTTCGCGCAAGATCGACCGAAGGGAAACGCCATGCCGACCGTTTCAGCTCTCACCCGCCGCGCCGTGCTCGCCGGCCTTGCCGCAGCGTCGCTCGCCTTTGGCAGTGCGCAGGCGCAGGCGCCGAAGGAGATCCGCGTCGATTACGCCACCTACAACCCGGTCAGCCTGCTGCTGAAGGATCGCGGCATCCTCGAGAAGGCACTCGAGGCCGATGGCATCAAGGTGCGCTGGGTGCTCTCGGCCGGCTCGAACAAGGCGCTCGAATTCCTCAATGCCGGCTCGCTCGATTTCGGCTCGACCGCCGGCGCCGCCGCGCTGATCGGCAAGATCAACGGCAATCCGATCAAGTCGATCTATGTCTATTCCCGGCCGGAATGGACCGCGCTCGTCACCGGCGCCAAGAGCGAGATCACCAAGGTCGCCGACCTCAAGGGCAAGCGGGTCGCCGTCACCCGCGGCACCGATCCGCACATCTTCCTTGTCCGCTCGCTCGCCGAGGCGGGCCTGACCGAGAAGGACGTCAAGCTCGTGCTGCTGCAGCATGCCGACGGCCGGCTCGCTTTGGAGCGCGGCGATGTCGAGGCCTGGGCCGGGCTCGACCCGATGATGGCCGCCGCCGAGGTCGAAGCCGGCGCCCAGCTGTTCTACCGCAAGGCGGCCGACAACACCTGGGGCGTGCTCAACGTCCGCGAGGAGTTCGCCGAGAAGAATCCAGATCTCGTCCGCAAGGTGCTGAAAGCCTATGAGGAGGCGCGCGCGATCGCACTCGCCAATCCGGCCGAGGTCCGGAAGGCGCTGGTCGAGGCGACCAAGCTCTCCGACGCGGTGATCGAGCGCCAGCTCACCCGCACCGAATTGACCCACAGCACGATCGGTCCGGCGCAGGCCGAGACCATTCTCGCCGCGGGCCTCGCTTTGCAGCAGGCTGGCGTCCTGCCGGCGACCGCCGATGTCAAGGCAACAGTCGACGCGCTGATCGACAAGCGCTTTGCCGCGACCAACTGAGCGGGCATGATCCCGTCGCAATGAGTTCGATCGAGATCGCAGACGCCATCGACGAGAAGCCGGCCGCGCCTCCTGCTCGGCCGGCTTCTCGCGTTGGCCTGCGGCTCGCCGGCTTCCTGCTGCCGGTCGTCCTCGCGATCATCTGGGAGATCCTCGTCCGGGCCGGCCTTGCCAATGGCCGGCTGATGCCGCCGCCCAGCGTGGTCGGCAAAACGCTCTGGCAGCTCGCCGTCAGCGGCGAGCTCTGGACCCATGCCGCCGCGACGCTCTGGCGCGTCGCGGCCGGCTTCGGCATCGGCGCTGCCGTCGGCACCGCGCTCGGCGCGCTGACAGGTGCCCTGCCATTGGCCCGCGGCCTGCTCGACCCGACCTTGCAGGCCCTGCGCGCCATCCCCTCGATCGCCTGGGTGCCGCTGTTCATCCTGTGGTTCGGGATCTTCGAGGCCTCGAAGGTGGCGCTCATCGCGGTTGGCGTCTTCTTCCCGGTCTATCTCGGCGTCGCCGCCGCCATTCTCTCGATCGACCGCAAGATCGTCGAGGTCGGCCGCGTCTTTCGCCTCGGCCGGCTCGCGATGGTCCGCCGCGTACTGCTGCCGGCGATCCTGCCCGACTGGTTCACGGCGCTGCGCGGCGGCCTCGGCCTCGGCTTCATGTTCGTCGTCGCCGCCGAGATCATGGGCGCGAGTGAGGGCCTCGGCTATCTGCTGGTCGACGGCCAGCAGCTCGGCCGCCCCGACACGATCATCGCCGCGATCATCGCCTTCGCCGTGCTCGGCAAGCTCGCCGATGGGCTCCTGCTCGCGCTGACGCGCCCCTTCCTCGCCTGGCAGGACACTGCCAGGGACAGGCTCTGAGGGCGCGATGCTGGCCTTCGATCAGCTCTCCAAGACCTATGCCGACGGCACCCGCGCGCTCTCCGCGATCGACATCTCCGTTGCCGCCGGCGAGATCCTGGCGCTGGTCGGCGGCTCAGGGTGCGGCAAGACCACCCTGCTGCGCCTCGTCGCCGGGCTCGACCGGCCGAGCGAAGGCCGCATCCTGCTCGACGGCGCCGCCATCGCCGAGCCGCGGGCCGATGTCGGCGTGATCTTCCAGGAGCCGCGCTTGCTGCCTTGGCTCTCGGTCGCCGCCAATGCCGGCTTCGGCCTCAGCCATCTGCCTGCGGCGGAGCGTGACCGCCTCGTCACCGGGGCGCTCGCCCGCGTCGGCCTCGCCGGCTATGAGGCGCGCTGGCCACGCGAGCTCTCCGGCGGCCAGCAGCAGCGCGTCGCCATCGCCCGCGCCCTCGTCACCCGCCCCAAGCTGCTCCTGATGGACGAGCCCTTCTCGGCGCTCGACGCCACCACGCGCGCCAGCCTGCACGGCCATCTCCTCGCGCTCTGGGAGGAGGGCCGGCCGACCGTGGTGATGGTCACCCACGATGTCGAGGAAGCCGTAACGCTGGCTGACCGCATCGTGGTGATGCAGCCCAGGCCCGGCCGGATCTTCGACGAGCTCGACAATCCGCTGGCCCGCCCGCGCGACCGGCTCTCGCCGGCCTTCGAGGCGACCAAGCGCGAGGCGCTGCGCACGCTTGACCGCTCGCTTACCGACAGCGAGCCGCGCCAGCACAAGGCGGCCGAGAGCGCCGGCATGTGGTGGTAGCGACCGTTTGACAAAACGGACGCTCAGACCTTATGAAAGGACACGCGCCGATTTGAGCCTCAGCTTGCGGGCGCGAAACAAATGCAGCTAAAGCGCGGGACGACGGGACGGCCGCACGGCCGTCGGTGCTCCTTCCGCCTTGTCTATGGATGGAGCCAGTTATGTCGGCCGATCTTCACGATCTTCCCCGTTCTCACGATCACGCCCTGTCACGTCCCGCTGCGGGCGAGGTCGTCGCGCTGCTCGGCACTCCCGAGGTGCGCGCGCTGGCACTGCGTGGGTTCGCCGGCCTGAGGGCTGACGAAGGAACGGTGCCGACTGCCGGGATCGGCCTGCTCTGTGCCTGGCCGCGCTTCTTCCCTTGGCTCGATCTCGCCGAGAACCTCGCCTTTGCCTTGCCCAAAGCCACACCGTTCGAGCGCGAGGGCCTGATCGCCAACGTGCTGGTCCGCGTCGGTCTTGCTGCGCAGGCGACGCAGCGGCCCGGGACGCTCTCGCCGGAGGAGCTGCTGCGGCTCGCCATTGCCCGCCTGCTGCTGGTGAGGCCGCGCCTGCTGCTGATCGACGAGCCCTTCGCAACGCTCGACACCGAGGCGCGCAACCGGCTCGCGGCCTTCCTGCCTGAACTCTGTACGCAGGGGCGTCCGGCCGTCGTCATCGCCACCGGCTCGGTCGAGGATGCCCTGCGCCTCGCCGACCGCATCCTCGTCCTGCCGCAGCAGCCGGGCCCGGTCGCCTTCAGCCTCGACAACCTGCTCGCCCGCCCGCGCGAGGAGGGTTCGGTCGGCTTCGTCGCCCTGCGCCGCGAATTGCGCCGGGCGCTCGACAAGGAAGTCCGGCATGCCGCGCCGGAGGTGGAGGCAGCGGCCTGAACCGGCTAGACAGGCCGCGAACCGTTTCTGCCAGGGATCACGATCATGGACGTCACCGCGCTGCGCGCTCTGCAGGCTCCGCTCAAGGACAAGTATCGTGAGGCGCCCGATGCGGCGGTGATCACGCTGAAAGCAAAAGGCGAACTCGACGACCAGCACATCGCCTGCAAGGTCGAAACCGGCCGGGCGATTGCGCTTGCCGGCCTCCATCCTGCCACCGGCGGCTCCGGCGCCGAGCTCTGCTCCGGCGACATGCTGCTCGAGGCGCTGGTCGCCTGCGCCGGCGTCACGCTGAAGGCGGTCGCGACCGCGCTCGAGATCGAATTGAAGAAGGGCACGGTCCGGGCCGAGGGCGATCTCGACTTCCGCGGCACGCTCGGCGTCGCCAAGGACGCCGCGGTCGGCTTCAAGGCGATCCGCCTGTCCTTCGATGTCGAAACCGATGCGCCTCAGGACAAGCTCGACACGCTGCTCAAGCTGACCGAGCGCTACTGCGTCGTCTTCCAGACGCTCAATGTGAAGCCGGAGCTCTCGGCGAATCTCGCGCGGGCCTGATCAGGCCGGCAGCGGGCGCGGCGATCCATCCGCCTCCGTCGCTTCCGGTTCCTGCGAAATCGGCGCCGTCATCGGGTCAATGATCGCGAAGGGGCGCTCCGACATCTGTTCGGGCGCGGCGCGCTGGCGGATGCGCAGTGCCGCCATGGCTGCGAGCAGCGCGCTGATCGCAGCCATGAAATAGAGCAGCCCGTTGATGTCGAGCCGCGCCATCACCTGGGCGCCAAGCAGCGGGCCGAGCGCCGAGCCGATGCCGCTGACCAGGATCAGCCGGCCGCTGACGGCGACGACGCGGTCCTGCGGCATACGGTCGAGCGCATGGGCGACGCAGACCGGATAGAGCGTCGACATGAAGCCCCCGAGCAGGGCGGCGACCGGCAGCACCGCGCCGAGATGGCGCGGTACGAGATCGAGCGCGACGGCAGCCACCGAGAAGCCGAGCGCCAGTCCCGCCAGCACGATGCGGCGGTCGCCGCGATCGGAGAGGCGGCCGACCGGGACCTGGAAGGCGAAGCCGCCGAGCACCGCGACCAGCATGAACAGCGCGATCGTCTCCTGCGGGATGGCATTGCGCGCCATCCAGGCCGGGAACAGCGCATAGAAGGCGCTGCTGATCATGCCGGCGATGACGCAACCGATCACCGAGATCGGCGCCTGCCGTGTCAGCTCGCCATAGGGCAGCGAGGCCTCCGCTGGCAGCGTCGGCGCCTCCGCGCGGGTCGTGCTGACCATCACCAGCGCCAGCGCGAACAGCGCGACGATGATGTTGAACGGGGTGGCGGTCTCGACCGGGAGCTTGCCGATCAGCAATTGGCCCGCCGCCAGCGCCAGGAAGGTGCCGACCATATAGATCGAGAAGGTGCGGCCGCGCTGATCGGGCGGAGCCTTGGCGTTGAGCCAGCTCTCGGTGGTGATGAAAAGGCCGACGCAGCCCAGGCCGATCGCCATCCGGCACGCGATCCAGCCCACCGGCGAAACGAAGAGCGGCATCGCCGACGTTCCGACCACGACCATGCCGGCGAAGGCGGCATAAGCCCGGATATGGCCGATGCGCTGGATCACCTGCCCGCACCAGACGGCGCCGATGGTGAAGCCGACGAAATAGGCGCTGAGCACGATGCCGGTGAGTGTTGGGCCGAAGCCCTCATTCGTCAGCCGCAACGACAGGAACGTGTTGAAGAAGCCGTTGGCGAGCTGGACGAGGCTCGTCGCGGCGATGAGCGTTCCGATCTGAACGAGCAAGGGTCACGGCCTCCGGCGCAGTCTGGGAAGGCCTGCAACTCAACGCCGGAATCTGATCTCGCCATGGCGACCGGGAGGAATAGCGGCGCGCCGCGTCACTCCGCCGCCTTCAGCTTCACCGCCTTGGCGAAGGGCAGCTGCGGCTCGTTCGGGCTGGCGTCGTCGAATTCGAGCGCTCCGATCCGCTCGGCCCGGCCGGTGACCTTGCCGGCCGATGTCCTGATCTGGGCGACGTCGTCCTGCGCCTGGCGGAAATGGCTGTCGAGCTTGTCGACGCGTTCGCCGAGCCGGCGGACATCGTCGAGCAGCTTGCCGACTTCGGCCTGGATCACCTGCGCTTCCTCGCGCATGCGGGCATCGCGCACCAGCGACTGCATCAATTGGATCGCCAGCGCCAGCAGCGAGGGCGAGACGATCATCACCCGCGCCCGGTGCGCCTTCTGGATGATGTCGTCGAAATGCTCGTGCAGGTCGGCGTAAATCGCCTCCGACGGCACGAAGAGCAGCGCCATGTCCTGCGTCTCGCCCGGCAGGAAATAGCGCTCGGCGATGTCCTTGACGTGCTGGCCGACATCGGCGCGCACCCGTGCCGACGCGTGCTTTTTCGCCTCCTCGCCGCGTGCCTCGCGCAGCATGGTGAAGCTCTCCAGCGGAAACTTGGCATCGATGACGAGGCCGCGCCCGTCGCCCGGCAGGGTGACCAGGCAGTCCGGGCGCTTGCCGGTCGAGAGCGTCGGCTGGAAGGAGAAGAAGGCGGCCGGCAGCCCGTCGCGGATGATCGCCTCCATCCGGCCCTGGCCATAGGCGCCGCGCGCCTGCTTGTTGGCGAGCACGTCCTTCAGCGTCACCACCTCGCCGGTGAGCTCGGTCAGGTTCTTCTGAGCGTTGTCGATAACGGCGAGGCGCTCCTGCAGCTTGCCGAGGCTCTCATTGGTCTGACGGACATTCTGCTCCAGCCCGGCGCCGACCTGCTGGCGCAGGCCGTCCATCCGTTCGGCCATGATCCGGGCAAGGTCGCCCTGCCGGGTCGAGAGGATCTCGGCCATGGTCTGCATGCGGCCGCTGAGTTCGGCCTGCTGCCGGTTCATCTCGGCGACCTTGTCGTCCATCTCACGGGCGCGCTCGGCCGCCATCGCCGCCTCGATCTCGCGCCGGCGCGCCGCGCGCCAGGACGAGAGCAGCGCCAGGACAAGCAGGAGGAGCGTCAGACCGGCGAAGCCGAAGGCGGCTTCGGCCCAGCTCACGGGACGCTCCAGCAGGACGAAGGCGATCTGGTTCATGCCGCAAGCCTACACCATCCCGGCCGCAAATCTAGAACATAAGCGGAACAGTTTGACCGTTTCGTCACAAGCGCTTATGTCGCGGCAACTCCTGAAAACGTCCCAGAGCGCCCTATGGCCATCCGCCCCCTCGTCATCCTGCCCGACTCGATCCTGCGCAAGGTCTCCGCGCCGATCGACGACATCACGCCGGAGATCCGCAAGCTGGCGGACGACATGCTGGAGACGATGTACGACGCGCCGGGAATCGGTCTTGCCGCGATCCAGATCGGCGAGCCGGTCCGGCTGGTCACCATCGACGTTTCGAAGAAGGCGGAAGAAGGCGAGGAACAGAAGCGCGAGCCGCTGGTCTTCATCAATCCCGAGGTGACCTGGCGCTCGGAGGAGCTGAGCTCCTATGAGGAAGGTTGCCTCTCGATTCCCGAATATTACGAGGAGGTCGAGCGGCCGGCGCGCGTCAAGGTCAGCTATCGCGATCTCGACGGCAAGGCGCAGGAGATCGAGGCTGACGGCCTGCTCGCCACCTGCCTGCAGCACGAGATCGACCATCTCAACGGCGTGCTCTTCATCGACTATCTGTCACGGCTGAAGCGCGACCGGGTCAACAAGCGCTTCGCCAAGGCGGCGAAACGGGAGAGCGCGGCCTGACCGGCCGGGGCGAAACATTATGAGCTTGCGCGTCATCTTCATGGGCACGCCGGATTTCGCCGTGCCCACCTTGACCGAGATCATCGGCCAGGGCCACGAGGTCGTCTCCGTCTATACCCGCGCCCCCGCGCCGGCCGGGCGCGGCATGGAACTGCGGCCCTCGCCGGTCCAGGTCACGGCTGAGCGCTTCGGCATCCCGGTGTTCTCGCCGAAGACGCTGAAGACCGCCGAGGCGGCCGAGGTCATGGCCTCGCACGAGGCCGACGTCGCCGTCGTCGTCGCCTATGGCCTGATCCTGCCCAGGGCGATCCTGGAGGCGCCGGAACTCGGCTGCCTCAATCTGCACGCTTCGCTGCTGCCGCGCTGGCGCGGCGCCGCACCGATCCAGCGCGCCATCATGGCGGGCGACGCTGAAACCGGCGTCTGCGTCATGAAGATGGAGGAGGGGCTGGATACCGGCCCGGTCGCCATGGTCGAGCGGCTTGCGATCGACGGCAACGCCACGGCCGGCGACATGCATGACCGGCTCGCCGGCCTCGGCGCCGACCTGATGGTCCGGGCGCTGGCCGCGCTCAGCCGCGGTGGCTTGCGCTTCACGTCGCAGGCGGAAGAGGGCGTGACCTATGCCAGCAAGATCGGCAATGACGAGGCAAGGCTGAGCTGGAACCGGCCGGCGCAGCAGGTTCACGACGTCGTGCGCGGCCTCTCGCCCTTCCCCGGCGCCTTCGTCGAGGTCGATCTCGGCAAGGGACCGGAGCGGTTGAAGCTCTTGCGCACCGCGCGCGCCGGCGGCGCGGCCGAGCCGGGCACGCTGCTCGACGACGAGGGCACCATCGCCTGCGCGGTCGGGGCGGTGAAGCTGCTCCAGGTCCAGCGCGCCGGAAAGGGGCCGATGAGCGCCCAGGAGTTCCTGCGCGGGGCGCGGCTCTCGGCGGGCGCGAAGCTCTAGTACCGGGAGGCATTGAAAATGGCTCCCGGTATTCCGTATGTGGATTTCGACAGCCGAAGGCTGCGTTTGAGAAATTCACATTGGATCAACGGCCTGACGCGTCAGCGTCACTGGCCGTTGGGATAAGTCTATGCCCCGTTACAAGCTCGTCATCGAATATGACGGCACGCCCTTCTCGGGCTGGCAGCGCCAGCTTAATGGGCCGTCCGTGCAACAGAGTGTCGAGGAGGCGATCGAAGCCTTCTGCGGTCATGCCGTGCGCCTGCATTGCGCCGGGCGCACCGATGCCGGTGTCCACGCCACCCATCAGGTTGCCCATGTCGATCTCGACAAGGAGTGGCGCACCGACGTCGTGCGCGACGCCAGCAATGCGAGGCTGAAGCGCCTGCCGGTGGCGGTGCTGAGCGCGCAGGCGGTGCCCGAAACCTTCGATGCCCGCATCTCGGCGACGCGGCGCTACTACATCTACCGCATCCTCGATCGGCGCGCGCAGCCGGCGCTCGATGCGAACCGGGTCTGGCACGTCCCGGTCAGGCTCGACCATGAGGCGATGGATCGCGCCGCCAAGGCGCTGATAGGCCATCACGACTTCACCACCTTCCGCGCCGCCGAATGCCAGGCCAATGGCCCGATGCGCACGCTCGACCGGTTCGATTGCCGGCGCGAGGGGGCCGAGATCGTGGCTTACGTCCATGCCCGCTCCTTCCTGCATCACCAGGTCCGCTCCATGGTCGGTTGCCTGAAGATGGTCGGCATGGGGCGCTGGCCGGAGAACAAGGTCGGCAAGGTGCTGGCGGCACGCGACCGCTCGCAATGCGCCGCGCTGGCGCCGCCCTGCGGGCTCTATCTGGCCGGCGTGGATTACTGAGGCCGGCTCAGAACCCGGCCAACCCAAAAATCTTCAGTACCGTGTAATCGGCAAGCACGCTGGCGCAGGCGATCGCGCCAGCGACGCCGCTCTTCACGCCGAACGTGGCCCTGGCGACGCAATAGCGCAATCGCAGCACGATCGCCGCGAAGGCGAGGCTCTGGAAGCCGGCGATGCCGGGGTTCGACCAGCCGAGCGCGAACACCGTCGCCGGCACCGCCATCAGCGCCGCCGAGAGGATGCCGGCCCAGTTCCAGGCGATGACGAAGCTGGTGAAGCGGGGGTTGCGGGTGAGGCCGGGCGCGAGCCCGACCAGCAGCGCCGGCACCGCAATTATCGCCAGGATCTCCGCCGTGACGATGGCTGCGATCAGGCCCGGTGCATCGAACAACCCGCCGCTGTTGGAGAGGCCGACGAGCGTGCGCTCGGCCGCCAGCGCCGGTATCATCGATGGCACCACCAGCACCAGCGCGAGATAGGAGCGCCAGAACCCGTCGCGGCTCAGGTCGAGATCGGGCAGGGCTTTCGCGTCCGCCCGCAGCAGGCGCCAGGAGGCAGCGAGCGATCGCGTCACATCGTCGGCAGCAAGCCTCATGGCCCAACCCTCCGGACGTCACGGCATTAGACTTTCGTCTAAACTGTGGGCGTCAGGGTCGGTTCCGTCAAGCCTGCTGCGCTGCAGCGAAATAGCTCGTCAGTAAACGATGCGTGATCCGCTCCAGCGCGACGAGGTCGGCGATGGCGACCCGCTCGTCGACCTGGTGCATGGTCTGGCCGACGACGCCGTATTCGACCACGGGGCAGTAGTCCTTGATGAAGCGGGCGTCGGAAGTGCCCCCCGTCGTGGACAGGGCAGGGCGCTTGCCGGTCTCGGCTTCGACGGCCTCGGCGGCCATCGCCACGAACGGTCCCGGCTTTGTCAGGAAGGCGACTGCGTTGGTCGGTTCGAAGCTGACCTCGTAACGCACGGTGTTGCCGGCTGCCTCGCGCAGGCGGCGCTCGATCTCGGCCGCCAGCGTCTCCGGCGTCCAGAGGTCGTTGAAGCGGATGTTGAACACGGCCCGCGCTTGCGCCGGGATGACGTTGGTCGCGGGATTGCCGACATCGAGCGTCGTCACCTCGAGATTGCTCGGGTCGAAATGCTCGGTGCCGGCATCGAGCGGGCTTGCGTCCAGCGCCGCCAGCAGGCGGACCATGCCACGGATCGGATTCTGGGCGAGGTGCGGATAGCCGACATGGCCCTGAACGCCCTGCACGGCGAGCTTGCCGGTCAGCGAGCCGCGCCGGCCGATCTTGATCATATCGCTCATCGCCGCCGGATTGGTCGGCTCGCCGAGGAGGCAATGGTCGAAGCGCTCCCCGCGCGCGTCGGCCCAGGCCAGCAGCTTGACCGTGCCGTTGACGGCGGGGCCTTCCTCGTCGCCGGTGACGAGGAAGGCGATCGAGCCCGGCGCATCGGGGTTCTCGCGGCGATAGCGGATCGCGGCGCAGGTCATGGCGGCGAGTCCGCCCTTCATGTCGCAGGCGCCGCGGCCATAGAGCACGCCGCCTTCGATGTCCGCCGCAAAGGGATCATGCGTCCAGGCGGCGAGGTCGCCGGGCGGGACGACATCGGTATGGCCGGCAATGACGAAGACCGGGCCCTCGTTGCCGATGCGGGCATAGAGGTTCTCGATGTCCGGCATGCCAGGCTCCGAGAAAGTCGGTCGCTCGACGCTGAAGCCTTCGGCGCTCAACACGGCATCGAGCAGCGCGAGCGCGCCGCCGTCGGCCGGTGTCACCGAGGCGCAGCGCACCAGGGCCTGGGTGAGGGCGACCGGATCGGTGGCGTCAAACTCGAGTAAGGTGGGTGTGTGCTGGCTCATCGAGCCGGTCTAGAGGCTAGCAGTGACCCTGGCTAGCCTCTGGCAGCCCCGCTTTGCTCCGCAAGCGGGGCGTCGCGGCCGACGCCCGGCATCAGGCCGAGGTCGATCAGCGCGACCAGCCAGGCCATCGTCGAGATCGCGATCAGCGAGGGCGCCCAGGCATAGCCGAGCAGCGGCTGGACTTCCCGCGGCAGCACGATGGCGCAGACCAGCAGGATGCCGAACAGCGACGAGCCGCCCCGGTCGGTGGCGCGCTTGGCTGCCAGCGCCGCCCAGGGGAACAGAGCGAAGGCATTGGCGAAGGCGACGATCTTGGCGGCGGCATATTTGTCCGCGACCTGCGGCGCAGCCCACTGGACCGCCAGCAGGCAGAGTGCGAGCGCGATGCTGCCGAGCCAGAACTGGCGCAGGCCGATGCGGCCATCGAGGTCGGTGAACAGGCGGATTGCGGACATGTGTCAAGCTCCGATCCGATACCCTCGCACGCCGGGGCGCCCGAATGAAGCACATGGTGAATAAAAGGTTAATGCCTCCGAACCGGTTGTGCCGCCAGAGAAAATGCCTGCAGAGAAAAAGCTTGAATGCTGCCGGGCGCGCCGCTAGCTGCGAAACGTTCTCCGGATTTCTAGAGCGAACCATTCGGCCGGGTGGGCGAATGGCAGGTTGACTGAGCGGCGCGCGGCGCCGCCGAGCGAGGTTTTGGGCATGACCATTCGTCTGCACCGCGGCGATCTTCCCGATGGGTTCGAGCCGGGCCCGATCCTGGCGATCGACACCGAGACGCTCGGCCTCAATCCGCAGCGCGACCGGCTCTGCGTGGTGCAGCTTTCGCGTGGCGACGGCACTGCCGACGTCGTCCAGATCCCGAAGGGCGCCCCGGCGCCGGCCAATCTCTGCCGCATCCTCGCCGATCCCGGCGTGCTGAAGCTGTTCCACTTCGCCCGCTTCGACATCGCCGCCCTGGAGAAGGCGTTCGGCGTCGTCACCACGCCGGTCTATTGCACCAAGATCGCCTCCAAGCTGGTGCGCACCTATACGGATCGGCACGGGCTGAAGGACCTCGTCCGCGAGCTCCTCGGGGTCGAATTGTCGAAACAGCAGCAATCCTCGGACTGGGGCGCCGATACGCTGACCGAGGCGCAGCTCGGCTATGCCGCCTCGGACGTGCTGCATCTGCATGCCCTGAAGGCGAAGCTCGATGTGATGCTGGAGCGCGAGAGCCGCAGCCATCTCGCCAAGGCCTGCTTCGACTTCCTGCCGGCGCGCGCCGAGCTTGATCTCGCCGGTTGGCCAGAGGTCGACATCTTCGCGCATACGTAAAGTTGATGTATCTGGGCTAGGGTCATCCGTCTGGCGGTCGCCGGACCGGCCGCTGCTGATTGTCGGCGTGCGCCGGTTCGACATGAAAAAGCCGCCGGTGGCTGGCAATGGGCGGGCATGAGCTTGGCGATCACAACTCCTGAAACACGCAGCCCGGCGGCGATTCGGGCGCAGATGCGGCAGAGCGCCTTCCGCGCTGCGCGCCGGCATTCCGCGCTCGTGCGCCTGCTCCGGCGCCTGATTCCGATCGGGGCGATCGTCGCTGTGGTGGGGTTGATCATCGTTCCTTTCCTCAACCCGCTGCGCCATGCCGGCAATTTCTCGCTGGGTGGGATCAGCCTGTCGGGCGGCAAGGTGGTGATGGAAACGCCAAAGCTCGCCGGCTATCGCAAGGACAACAGTCCTTACGAGGTCACGGCGGAATCGGCTCTGCAGGACATCCGCAATCCCACGCAGATCGAGCTCGTGCAGATGGTCGCGCGGGTGCTGATGAAGTCCGAAGGCTGGATCAACATCAATGCCCGCAGCGGCCTTTTCGACCAGACGAAAGAGACGCTGAAGCTGGTCGACGACGTGAAGATCCGCACCGATTCGGGCTATGATGTCCGCATGCGCACCGCCGACGTCGATTTCAAGGCCGGAACCGTCAACTCGCGCGAGCCGGTGAAGGTCAATCTCGGCACGACGACGGTTGACGCCGATACGCTTGACGTGAAGGACAATGGCGCGCTCATCACCTTCGAAGGGCGCGTGCATGTGCTGATCGAGAACGCGCCGGCCCGCAGCCTGGCCGGCCCGGAGCGCGAAGGCAGCACGCCCAATCTCGAAGCTCTTCGCCCGGCCGGCAAGCCGTGAGATCATCGCATCCAGCCATGCAGGTCAGCCACAGGTCACCGATGAAAGCTCTCGCTCTCGCTCTCGCTGTTCTGGTCGCTCCGGCGCTGTCGACAGCTGCATTCGCTCAGCAGCCGGCCGCCAAGCCGGCCAAGGCGCGCGGTGGCGCTCCGGGCTCGCCTTTCGGCGGCATGGGCGGCGACAGCAAGGAACCGATCAAGATCGACGCGAACAAGCTCGACGTGCTCGACAAGGACAACAAGGCGGTCTTCTCCGGCAATGTCGTCGCCGTGCAGGGCGAGACGACCGTGCGCTGCTCGGTGATGACGGTGTTCTATGAGGGCCGGGGCCAGGGTGGGACGCCGAGGCCGGCACAGCCTGCCGCGCAAGGCCAGGGCGCCAATGACGGCGCGATCAAGCGCATCGAATGCAGCGGGCCGGTCACCGTCGTCTCGAAGACCCAGGCCGCGACCTCGGACAATGCCGTCTTCGACCGCGCCAACAATCAGGTGATCATGACCGGCAATGTCGCGCTGAACGATGGCCCGAACATCACCCGCGGCGACAAGCTGGTCTATAATACGCAGACCGGCATCGCCAACGTGACGTCGAGCGGGCGTGTCCAGGGCTTCTTCGTGCCGAACTCGGGTGACAACAAGGACGGCAAGGACAACAAGGCCGGCGCCAAGCCAACCAATTGATATTCCTTTGCGGCAGGGGCGGCTGCAGGAAGGCGTTGCCAGTTCGGCGCGCCTCGCATACCAGAGCGGACCCATGTCGAACGCCAGCAGCTTGAATTTCCTCCTGTGACGATATCCACGTCTCCGCCTTCCGATGCTGGCCAGCAGGCGCAGCCAAGCCCGGCGCGGCCGGCCAAGGCGCCGGCGACGCCGGGGCTGTTCGGGCGACTCTTCGGCCGGGGCAAGGACAAGCAGGCTGTCGAAGACGATGAACAGCCTGGCCCGGTCGCGAGCGCCGTCGGCGGCGCCGGCATCCTCGCCGTCAGCGGCCTGCGCAAGACCTACGGCGCGCGCAATGTCGTGAGCGAGGCCTCGCTCTATGTCCGCAATGGCGAGGCGGTCGGCCTGCTCGGCCCGAACGGCGCCGGCAAGACCACGATCTTCTACATGATCACCGGTCTGGTCAGCGCCGATATGGGTGTGATTTCGCTCGAAGGGAACGACATCACCAACCTGCCGATGTACCAGCGCGCCCGGCTCGGCATCGGTTATCTGCCGCAGGAAGCCTCGATCTTCCGCGGCCTCTCGGTCGAGGACAATATCCGGGCCGTGCTCGAGGTGGTTGAGCCGAACCGCAAGAAGCGCGAGCGCGAGCTCGACAAACTGCTCGACGAATTCAACATCAGCCGCCTGCGCAAGGCGCCTTCGATCGCGCTCTCGGGCGGCGAGCGCCGCCGCTGCGAGATCGCCCGTGCACTCGCCGGGCGGCCCTCCTTCATCCTGCTCGACGAGCCCTTCGCCGGCATCGACCCGATCGCGGTCGGCGACATCCAGGAGCTGGTCCGGCAATTGACCGATCGCGGCATCGGCGTGCTGATCACCGACCACAATGTCCGCGAGACGCTCGGGTTGGTCGATCGCGCCTACATCATCCATTCCGGCCGGGTGCTGACCGAGGGCTCACCGGCCGAGATCATCGCCAATGCCGATGTCCGGCGTGTCTATCTCGGCGAGGATTTCCGGCTCTGAGGCGTCCGTTACGCGCTCGCCAAACCGGCTATGTTGCGGTGCATTAACTTCCCGACGCAAAAGCCTGGCCAAGGCTTTGACGTGGCCGCGGCCGGCGGTTAGTCTGTTCCACAGGCAAGAACCGTGCCGAATTGCCGCAGGCTAAGGAGTCGGGATCGCGATGGCGATGATGCCACGCATGGAGCTGCGCCAGGGCCAGTCCCTGGTGATGACGCCGCAGCTATTGCAGGCGATCAAGCTGCTCCAGCTCTCCCATCTCGAACTCCAGAGCTTCGTCGAGGGCGAGCTCGAGCGCAATCCGCTGCTCGAGCGCGGCGACGAGGCTCCCGATGCCGGCTCGCTCAACGGCGCCGGCGAAAGCCCGCTCACGGCCGATGCCGAAGCCTATGCCCGCGCCGAGAGCCTCAACACCCAGGAGGGCATCGAGGGTCGGCTCGGCACCGGGCTCGACAATGTCTTCCAGAACGAGCAGCCCAAGGCGGCGCGGCTGGAGACACAAGGAGCCGACAGCCTGCCGATCATCGGCGGCACCTATGGCGGCTCGGGCGGCTCGTTCGAGGAGGGGCCCGAGGGCTTCGAAAGCGGGCTGACAAGCGAAATCTCGCTGCACGAGCATCTCAGCGCCCAGCTCGACCTGGCCTTGACTGCGCCGGCCGAGCGCCTGATCGGCCGCCACATCATCGATGGCGTCGATGATGCTGGCTATCTGACCGAACCGCTTGCCGACATAGCCGAACGCCTCGGCGTCGATCTTGCCAGGGTCGAGCAGGTACTCGCCATCGTCCAGGGCTTCGATCCCAGCGGTGTCGCCGCCCGCGATGTCGGCGAGTGCCTGGCGATCCAGCTGCGTGACCGCGACCGCTACGACCCGGCCATGCAGGCCCTCATCGCCAACCTGCCGCTCCTCGCCAAACGCGACTTTGCCACCCTGAAGCGCATCTGCGGCGTCGATGACGAGGACATCGCCGACATGGTCGCCGAGATCCGGCGGCTCGACCCCAAGCCGGGGCGCGCCTTCGGCGGCTCGGCGGCGGAGACGGTGGTGCCGGATGTCTTCATCCGTGCTGCGCCGGACGGTTCCTGGCTTGTCGATCTCAACCCCGACACCTTGCCGCGCGTGCTGGTCAACCAGACCTATCATGCCCGCGTCACGAAGGCGGCCCGTAGCGATGTGGACAAGGCCTTCATCGCCGAATGCCTGCAGACGGCGAACTGGCTGACCCGCTCGCTCGAGCAGCGCGCCCGCACCATCCTGAAGGTGGCCAGCGAGATCGTGCGCCAGCAGGATGGCTTCTTCGCCCATGGCGTCGAGCATCTGCGCCCGCTCAACCTCAAGACCGTCGCCGACGCGATCGGCATGCACGAATCGACGGTCTCGCGCGTCACCTCGAACAAGTACCTCGCCTGCCCGCGCGGGGTCTTCGAGATGAAATACTTCTTTTCCGCCGCGATCGCGGCGACGGGTTATGGCGAGGCGCATTCGGCCGAGGCCGTACGGCACCGCATCAAGCAGATGATCGACGAGGAGCCGCCGCGGGACGTGCTTTCAGATGACGCCATCGTCTCCAGGCTGAAGGAGAGCGGCATCGATATCGCTCGCCGTACCGTGGCGAAGTATCGGGAATCGCTGCGCATTCCCTCCTCGATGGAGCGCCGCCGCGAGAAGGCGGCGATGGCGCTGGCCGGACGCTGAAGGGCGAACTCTTCCACGCCCGGCGTGCGGTGCAGCACAAATCGTCTTCTGTTCCATGAGATGCTCGCAGGCTTGCCCTGCCGCCAGAGCAACTGCGCGAGACCGCGCATTGACAACCCCATGAGGCCGTCCTTACCTCCTGAGGATGGTCGGCTACTGATCATGGCGACAAGAAGGGGAAGCACTCCATGAGCTTGCGAATCTCCGGCAAGAATCTCGATGTCGGCGAGGCCCTCCGTGGCCAGGCCGAGGCCAGGGTCGCCGCAGCGTTGGGCAAATACTATGAGGGCGGCTATCAGGGCCACGTCACCGTCGGCAAGGATGGCACCGCCTTCAAGACCGACGGTGTTCTGCATCTGTCTTCCGGCATCACCCTCGAAGCGTCGGCCACTGCGCATGATCCTTATGCCAGCCTCGACAAGATGGCCGAGCGCATCGAGAAGCGGCTGCGCCGCTACAAGCGACGGCTGAAGGATCGCGCCGCTGCCGCCAATGGGCGGGAGGCGGCCGTGGAAATCCCCAGCTATGTGATTGCCGCTCCCGACGAGGATATCGAGGAACACGAGGCCGATTACGCCGGTGAGAACCCGGTGATCGTGGCCGAATCGACCAAGTCCCTGCACCAGATGACGGTAAGCGACGCGGTCGCCGAGCTCGATCTGACCGGCGCGCCTGTGGTTATCTTCCGCCATGCTGGCAATGGGCGCATGAACGTCGTATACCGCCGCCGCGACGGCAATATCGGCTGGATCGATCCGCCGGCTTCTCTTTCTTGAAGTCCCGCCGCTGATGGAATTCGGGTGCCGGCCGGGATGCCGGTGGCGCCCGCGTTCCGGCACGGGACATGCATGGATTGGCCTATGACGCTGACCGATCTTCTCCGGCCCGATGCGGTGATCTCGCCGTTGCGCGCCAACAGCAAGAAGCAGGCCCTGCAGGAGCTGGCGCAGCACGCCGCCCTGCTCACCGGCCTGCCAGAGCGCGAGCTGTTCGAGGCCCTGCTCCAGCGCGAGCGTCTGGGTTCGACCGGCATCGGCGACGGCATCGCGATCCCGCATGGGCGCATGGCCGGCATCGACCGTCTTGTCGGTCTGTTCGCCCGCGCTGAGAAGGCGATCGATTTCGAGGCGCTGGACGGCCAGCCGGTCGACATCATCTTCGTGCTGATCGCGCCGGAAGGGGCGGGGGCCGATCATCTCAAGGCCCTGGCCCGCGTCGCCCGCGTGCTGCGCAACCAGGCGGTGCTGGAGCAGGTGCGCCACGCGCATGACCCGGCCGCCATTTACGCCATCCTTGCGGAGACCGCCGCCAAGGCGGCCTGACGGCAGGCCGCATGAGGCGGCTTCTTCCTTTGAATGATGACAGTCTGGGCTTGGAGGCCTTGCCCCGAGCGGCTATGACGCGGCCGAAGCTGTGAGGCGCCGTGCGCGGCGCCATTGAACCGCCGGAGTGCCGCGATGGCCTACACCCATGTCGATCTCTTCCCCCTCGGCGAGGACAAGACGCCCTATCGCTCGCTCGGCAGCGACGGCGTCACGGTCGAGACGGTCGCTGGCCGCGAGGTCCTGAGCGTCTCGCGCGAGGCGATCAAGCGGCTCTCCGAGCAGGCTTTCATCGACATCAACCACCTGCTGCGCCCGGGCCATCTCGCCCAGCTCGCCAAGATCCTCGACGATCCCGAGGCGACTGGAAACGACCGCTTCGTCGCCTATGACCTGCTCAAGAACGCGGGCATCGCTGCCGGCGGCGTGCTGCCGATGTGCCAGGACACCGGCACCGCAATCATCATGGGCAAGAAGGGCCGCAAGGTCTGGACGGACGGCGACGACGAGGCGGCGCTCGGCGAGGGCGTCTACGACGCCTATCTCAAGCGCAATCTGCGCTATTCGCAGGTCGCTCCGCTCTCCATGTTCGAGGAGAAGAACACCGCGACCAACCTGCCGGCGCAGATCGACATTTATGCCGAGGGTGAGGATGCCTACAAATTCCTCTTCGTTGCCAAGGGCGGCGGCTCGGCCAACAAGACCTTCCTCTTCCAGGCGACGCCCTCGCTCCTGACCAGGGACCGGATGATGGCGTTCCTGAAGGAGAAGATCCTGACGCTCGGCACCGCCGCCTGCCCGCCCTATCACCTCGCCATCGTCATCGGCGGCACTTCGGCCGAGCAGAACCTGAAGACGGTCAAGCTGGCCTCGACCAAGTACCTCGACGCTCTGCCGACCAAGGGCTCTCCCTCCGGCCATGCCTTCCGCGACCTTGAGATGGAGGAGGAGGTCCACAAGCTGACGCAGGCGCTCGGCGTCGGCGCCCAGTTCGGCGGCAAGTATTTCTGCCATGACGTGCGCGTCATCCGCCTGCCGCGCCACGGCGCCTCGCTGCCGATCGGGCTCGGCGTCTCCTGCTCGGCCGACCGCCAGGCCAAGGGCAAGATCACCAGGGACGGCATCTTCCTGGAGGCGCTGGAGACCGATCCGTCGAAGTATCTGCCGGAGATCGACGAGGCCAAGCTCGGCGGCGACGTCGTCAAGGTCGATCTCAACCGGCCGATGGCTGAGATTCTCGCCACATTGACGCAATACCCGGTAAAGACCCGGCTCTCGCTGACCGGAACGATCATCGTCGCGCGCGACTCGGCCCATGCCAAGATCCGCGAGCGCCTGGAGAACGGCCAGGGCATGCCGGACTATCTGAAGAACCACCCGGTCTACTATGCCGGCCCGGCCAAGACGCCGGAGGGCTTCGCCTCCGGCTCCTTCGGCCCGACCACGGCCGGCCGGATGGACTCCTTCGTCGACCAGTTCCAGTCCTTCGGCGGCTCGATGGTGATGCTGGCCAAGGGCAACCGCTCGGCCCAGGTCCGCGAGGCCTGCAAGGCCCATGGCGGCTTCTATCTCGGCTCGATCGGCGGGCCGGCGGCGCGGCTCGCCCAGGACTGCATCCGCAAGGTCGAATTGCTCGAATACCCCGAGCTCGGCATGGAGGCGGTCTGGCGCATCGAGGTCGAGGATTTCCCCGCCTTCATCGTCATCGACGACAAGGGCAACGACTTCTTCAAGGAGCTGAACCTCGGATGATCGCCCGCGCTGCCGTCGCCGTCCTGCTGGCCCTGGCTCCCGCTGTCGCATCGGCGCAGCCGCGTCCCGTTCCGGCGACGTGCTCGCGTGACCTGTTCCAGAACGAGGCGGCGATGCGCCAGCGCCAGTACAAGATGCAGCAGGTCGCCACGGCCGACCAGGCGACGCAATGCGCCGCCTGGCGCGACCACGTGACCTTCATGCAGAAGGCGCGTTCGGTCTTCGCGACCTGCCAGACCGGCCGGCAGCGCGAGGAGAACGTCGCGCAGATGGACCAGTCGCTCGCCGACTATCGCGTGCTGCTCGCCAACCGCTGCGGGCGCCGATAGACAGTTCCGGCTCCCCTGACGAAAGGCCTGCGATGACCGACCAGACAGAAAGCCCGCTCGGCATCGCCGTCGTGCCGGTGACGCCGTTCCAGCAGAACTGCTCGATCGTCTGGTGCACACGCACCAAGGAGGCCGCGATCGTCGATCCCGGTGGCGATGTCGAGCGCGTCCGCGGCGCGCTGACGGAGCTCGGCGTCACGCCGGTCGCGATCTGGCTGACCCATGGCCATATCGATCATGCCGGCGGTGCGACCGAACTCGCCGGCGTCTTGAACCTGCCGATCATCGGCCCGCACGAGGCCGACAAGTTCCTGCTCGACGCCCTGCCGCAGCAGGGGCTGATGTTCGAGATGCGCGGCGTACAGGCGGTGACGCCGACGCGCTGGCTCACCGAAGGCGACACCGTCTCGGTCGGCGATATCGATTTCTCCGTGCTGCATGTGCCGGGGCATACACCCGGCCATGTCACGCTGTTCCAGAAGGATCTGCGCTTCCTGCTCGCCGGCGACACGATCTTCGCAGGCTCGGTCGGCCGTACGGATTTCCCCTACGGCAACCACAAGGACCTGATCGGTGGCATCAAGGGCAAGCTGCTGCCGCTCGGCGACGACGTCCAGTTCCTGCCAGGCCATGGTCAGGCGAGCACGCTCGGCGAGGAGCGCAAGACCAATCCGTTCCTGCAGGGATGAGGGGAGGTCGTCATTCTCGGGCGAAGCGAAGCGCAGACCCGAGAAACTCATGACGAGAAGGCGTCCGCCGGAGCCTCCTCCGGCCCGAGATGCTCGGGTCGAGCCCGAGCATGACGCGCTTCAGAAACGCTAACGGCCATGTCCGGAAGAGCGCGCGTACATCCGGCGTCGCTGGCTTCGGGTTCATGGCCGTCTTCAACGGAACGGAGGGCGGTGGAACGCCCTCGACATTGCCGTGATCCCGATATGGGACTGTGATCCCATCATTGCAAGGGGCAGGTCCATGACAGTGGGCCACGCGTTCAGGCGCTTGACCGCGTTGCCGGTTTCGCTGCCCATGCGATAGTCGGGCGATGTGGGATATTCTCTCCGTCTACTGGCCTCATATTCTTGGCTTCGTCTCGCTGGCGCTGACGGTCGTCGCCGCCAGCCATGCCGCGATGACCAAGGACGATGTCCGCGCCGCCATCGGCTGGGTCGGCATCATCGTGCTCTCGCCGATCATCGGGTCGCTGGTCTATGCGGTCGGCGGCATCAACCGCATCCGCCGCGCCTCGATCGCCTCGCAGCGCCGGCAGACGCTCGCTTATCCACTGGCTCAGACATTCGAAGTCTCCGACGCTGAGGTCGCCGGCGATGTCGGGCGCCGCTTCGCCGCGCTGAAGACGCTCGGCGACAAGGCGACGCGCCGGCATCTCAAGACCGGCAACGCCATCGCGGTGCTCCGGACCGGTGACGAGGCCTATGCCGCGATGATCGCGGCGATTGCGGCGGCCGAGCGCTCGGTCATTCTCGAAACCTACATCTTCGACCGCGATCCGCTCGGCCTGCGCGTCGCCGACGCGCTGATCGCGGCCCATGAGCGGGGCGTCGCGGTACGTGTCCTGATCGATGCCGTCGGCGCGCGCTATTCGGTGCCGAGCATCGTCGGCTACCTGCAGAAGGGCGGCGTGCCGGTCGACGTCTTCAACGGCAATATCATCATCGGCCTGAGATTGCCCTATGCGAACCTGCGCACGCACCGCAAGCTGCTGATCGCCGATGGGCGGATCGCCTTCGCCGGCGGCATGAACATCCGCCAGGGCTTCACGACCGAGTTTGCCGGCGAGGCGGCCGGGCACGATACGCATTTCCGGATCGAGGGACCGGTCGTCGAGGACCTGTTCGGCGTCGCGGCCGAGGATTGGCGCTTCGCTTCGGGCGAGGAACTGACTGGCGATACCTGGACGGTCACGCCGGAGGCGGCTCGACAAGGTCCGACGGTGCTGATGCGCGCGGTGGCTTCCGGCCCTGACGCCAGCCTGGAGACCAATCACAAGCTGCTGATCGGCGCCTTCTCGGTGGCGCGCGAGTCGATCCGGATCATGTCGCCCTATTTCCTGCCGGACCGGGAATTGATCAGCGCGCTGGTGACCGCGGCGCGTCGCGGCGTCGCCATCGACATCGTCGTGCCTGACGTCAACAACCTCGTCCTGGTCGACCGCGCCATGCGGGCGCAGTTCGACCAGGTGCTGAAGGATGGTTGCCGGATCTGGCGCGCAACCGGCTCCTTCGACCATTCCAAGCTGCTCGCGATCGACGGCACCTGGGCCTATGTCGGCTCGTCCAACCTCGACGCGCGCTCGCTCAGGCTGAATTTCGAGATCGATCTCGAAGTGCTCGACCAAGGCTTCGCCCGCGGGATCGAACAGCGCATCGATGCCGCGATTTCAGGAGCGCATCCGGTCACGCTGAAGGAACTGCGCGCGCGGCCCTTCCCCTTGCGTCTGCTCGACCGGATGCTCTGGCTCTGCTCGCCCTATTTGTGAGGGCTGGTGTCGCCTTCGTCAGAAAGCGCGTGTCGTCCCGGGCGACCGAAGGGAGACCCGGGACCCATTCCGGAACCTTTCCGATAGGGGTTCAGGCATGGATCCCGGATCTCCGCTTCGCTCCGTCCGGGATGACCCGGATGTTGACGGCGCCAAGCCTCAGGCGTCGAACACGCCCTTCAGGAAGTCCTGCTTGCCGATCTGGAAGCCGTTCTCGCGCAGGATGTCGTAGGCCGTCGTGGCGTGGAAGTAGAAGTTCGGCAGGGCAAAGCGCGTGAGATAGTCGGCGCCCTTCATCGTCACGGTTGCCGAGGAGCCGCGCGGGAAGGTCACATCCTTGTCGAGCCCGGCATCGAGCGCCGCCTTGTCGACCGAGGCGATGAAGTCGAGCGTTTTCGCGATCCGCGCCTTCAGCTCCTCGAAGCTCTTCTCCTCGTCGGGAAAGCGCGGGTTCTCCGCCCCGCTGACCCGGGCCGCGGCGTTCTTGGCGAAATCCGACATGAGCTGGACCTGCCGGGTAAAGGACAGCATGTCCGGGGCGAGCCGGCTCGACAGCAGCACCTCCGGCTGGATCTTGCGCTGGGAGGCCTCGGCCGTCGCCTTGTCGAGGATGGCGTCGAGCGCCTTCAGGGTCTGGATGAAACCGGGGAAGACGGCGTCATAGGCGGAAAGCGGCATTTGGGGGAACCTCACCAACGAAAACGGGCCCGGAGAAGGGCCCGCTGTCATCACCGATATAAGGGTTCGCCGCCGCTGTCAGCGGCGTACGGCGTCAGTCCTTGGCGCGCTCGACATAGGAGCCGTCGGCGGTCATCACCACGATGCGGGTGCCCGCTCCGATATGCGGCGGCACGGCGGTGCGCACGCCATTGGTCAGGATCGCCGGCTTGTAGGAGGAGGAGGCCGTCTGGCCCTTGGTCACCGGCTCGGTCTCGGCGACCTCGACCGTGACGCGCTGCGGCAGCTCGATCGCCACCGCCCGGTCCTCGAACACCGACAGCGAGACCTTCATGCCTTCCTGGAGATAGGGCGCCATGTCGCCCACGACATCGCCATCGACCGGGATCTGGTCGTAGGTCTCGGGGTTCATGAAAACGTACTGCTCGCCGTCCTGGTAGAGATAGGTGAAGTCGCGATCCTCGACATAGGCGCGCTCGACCTGCTCGGTCGTCTTGTAGCGCTGGGTCATCTTCACGCCGTCGGAGATGCGGCGCATGTCGATCTGCGTCGTCGGCGTACCCTTGCCCGGGAAGAAGCTCTCGGCCGAGATGACCGTGCAGAGATGTCCGTCGAGCTCGAGGACGTTGCCCTTGCGGACGGAGGAGGCGATGACCTTGACCACGTGTGATTTCCTTGGCTGGCGCGGGCTTCATCCGCGCGCTATGCGAAGTCCTGTGCCGCGCCACTACCGCATTCGAGGCGCAAACGGAAGCGCGCAGGCCGGTTTGCGTGGCTTTCGCTATAGAGAGATGTGATGAGCCAGAGCTATCCGCCCTTCTGGCGGCCGGACATCCATGCCGACCGGCGCCCCGCGCTGCTGGCGCGCGGGCGGATCAAGGCTGCGCTGCGGCGCTGGTTCGAGGCGCGCGACTTCATCGAGGTCGAGGCCGCGATCCTGCAGCTCTCGCCCGGCAACGAGACGCATCTGCACGGCTTTTCGACCTCGCTGATCGACGATGCCGGCGCCGGCCATCCCTACTACCTGCATACCTCGCCCGAATTCGCCGCCAAGAAGCTGTTGGCGGCCGGCGAGCCGCGTCTCTTCGATTTCGCGCGCGTCTTCCGCAATCGCGAGCGCACGGCGCTGCACCATCCGGAGTTCACCATGCTGGAGTGGTATCGCGCCGGGGAGAATTATGACGCGCTGATGGATGATTGCGCGGCGTTGCTCGCCGAGGCGGCCCGCGCGGCCGGGGCGAGCGTGCTGCGCTGGCGCGGCGCCGAGGTCGACCCGTTCGCGGCGCCGGAGCGGCTGACCGTGCAGGATGCCTTTCGCCGTCATGCCGGCATCGATCTCAAGCGCACGATCGCGGCCGACCTTTATCTCGACCGCCCGGCGCTGGCAGCCGATGCCGCTGAAGCCGGCATTCGGGTTGCCGAGGACGACAACTGGTCCGACATCTTCAGCCGCATCCTCTCCGAGAGGATCGAGCCCGAGCTCGGTCGCGGCCGCGCCACCATCCTGTGCGAATACCCGATCTCGGAAGCGGCGCTGGCCCGGCCGAAGCCCGGCGATCCGCGCGTCGCCGAGCGCTTCGAGCTTTATGCCTGCGGCGTCGAACTTGCCAATGCCTTCGGCGAGCTGACCGATCCGGCCGAGCAGCGCCGGCGCTTCGAGGCTGATATGGACGAGAAGCAGCGCATCTATGGCGAGCGCTATCCGGTCGACGAGGACTTCCTCGCCGCGCTTGCGGTGATGCCGCAGGCGTCGGGCATCGCGCTTGGGTTCGACCGGCTGGTCATGCTCGCCACCGGCGCGCGCCGGATCGAGGATGTGCTCTGGACGCCGGTCGCGGAACCGGGCAGGGGAGGGCGATGACGATCCATCAGCCGCCCGGCCAGCCGCTGAAGACGCTCGACGCCCTCGTCGAGCGCGGCCTTGTCGCGCCTGAGCGGCGCGCGGCGCTGGCCGAGGTGGCCAAGCGCTACGCCGTCTCGGTGACGCCGGCGATCGCGGCGCTGATCGACCCGGCCGACGAAGCCGATCCGATCGCCCGCCAGTTCCTTCCCGCCGCTGCCGAACTGACGACTTTGCCGGAAGAGCTCGCCGATCCGATCGGCGACGAGGCGCATTCGCCGGTCGAGGGCGTGGTCCATCGTTATCCGGACCGGGCCTTGCTCAAGCTGGTCCATGCCTGCCCGGTCTATTGCCGCTTCTGCTTCCGCCGCGAGATGGTCGGCCCGGGCGGCGATGCCTTGACCGGCGACAAGCTCGATGCCGCGCTCGCCTATCTCGCCTCCTGTCCGGAGATCTGGGAGGTGATCATGACCGGTGGCGACCCGTTGATCCTCTCCGCCCGCCGCGTGCGCGAGGTGGCCAGGCGTCTTGCCGCGATCCCACATATCAAGGTGGCGCGCTGGCATACGCGCGTGCCGATGGTCCAGCCCGAGCGCATCACCGAGGATTATGCCCGCGCGCTGCGCATTCCCGGCAAGGCGAGCTACATCGCCGTCCACGCCAACCACCCGCGCGAGTTCACCGCGGACTCGAAGGCAGCGCTGGCGCGCCTCGCCGATGCCGGCCATGTCCTGATCAGCCAGAGCGTGCTGCTCAAGGGCGTCAACGCCGATATCGAGACGCTGTCGGCGCTGATGCGGGCCTTTGTCGAGAACCGGGTGAAGCCGTATTACCTGCACCATCCCGATCTCGCGCCGGGCACCGCGCATTTCCGGCTCTCGCTGGCGGAAGGGCAGGCGCTCGTCAAAAGCCTGCGCGGCAACCTTTCCGGCCTGTGCCAGCCGACCTATATCCTCGACATCCCAGGCGGGGCCGGCAAGATCCCGGTCGGACCCGCCTTCCTTTCGGGCTGCGAGACGCCCGGCGCGCACGGCTTCGCGGAGGATCGCCATGGCGAGCTCCACGCCTATCCGCCGGTCTGACGCAAGCCCCGCCGCGGCGCTCCGCGAAGGATCGAAGACCATGCTGACCCCCTCCGCGCCCGACAAGCTGCCGCTCGCGATCGTTTCCGACATCGCCTGCCCCTGGTGCTTCATCGGCAAGGCCCGCCTCGAGACCGCGCTCGCCAACCATAATCTGACCGAGCGGGTTGCCATCACCTGGCTGCCCTATGAGCTCAATCCGGAGATGCCGGCTGGTGGCATGGACCGCACCGCCTATCTCGACGGCAAGTTCGGCCCCGGCAAGCGCCGCGAGATCGAACTGCGCCTGTCCGAGGCGGCGCTGGAGAGCGGCGTCACCTTCAACTGGGCCAAGGTGACGAAGAGCGTCAACACCCGCATGGCGCATATGCTCGTCGCCGCCGCAGCGACCGTGCAGCGCGGCGGCGAGATGACCGCGGCGCTGTTCAAGGCCTATTGGCAGGATGGGCGCGATATCGGCGACCTCGAGACGCTGGTCGCGATCGCCGGCGAGCAGGGCTTCGACGAGCAGGCGGCGCGCGACGAGCTCGCCAATGACGAATTGCGCGAGACCATTATCGGGCTGGAAGCCCATGCCCAGAAGGTCGGCGTCACCGGCGTGCCCTTCTTCATTGTTGACGGCAAGCTCGCGGTGTCGGGCGCGCAGCCGCCGGAGGTCTGGACGCAGGTGTTTGCGCAGGTGCTGGCGGCGAAGCCTCATGACGAGGATGATTGACGCGTTCCGGAGTGATCTTAGCCGCCGGGTCGAAAAAAAGATCCGTCTCAAAAATGAGAAATCCTTGCGCTAGCACTCGAATCGTGCCTTTCACCCGGTAACAGGCGGAGGGCAGAGCGATGACGCAGAAGATCAACGATCTCCGGGACCGCATGATCGTCGCGCTCGACGTGCCGACGGTCTGGGACGCCTATCGCATCGTCTCGACGCTCGGCGACGGCGCGAGCTTTTACAAGATCGGCTATCGGCTCGCCTTCGCCGGCGGGCTCGACCTTGCCCGCCAGCTCGTGACCGAAGGCAAGAAGGTCTTCCTCGATCTCAAGCTGCACGACATCGGCAACACGGTGACCGAGGGCGTGGAATCGCTGACCAAGCTCGGCGTCACCTTCCTGACCGTGCACGCCTATCCGCAGACCATGCGCGGCGCGGTCGAGGGCCGCGGCGAGGCGGCGCTGAAGCTGCTCGCCGTCACCGCTTTGACCTCCTATGACGATGGCGACCTCAGGGATGCCGGCTACGGCCTCGCGGTGCGCGACCTCGTGCGCCTGCGCGCCCAGCAGGCGCGCGGCGCCGGCGTCGACGGCATCGTCTGCTCCGCCGCCGAGACCGAGATCGTCCGCGACGTCATCGGCCCCGACATGGCGATCGTCACCCCCGGCATCCGGCCGGCCGGCAGCGCCGCCGGCGACCAGAAGCGCACGCTCACCCCGGCCGAGGCGATCCGCGCCGGCGCCGACCACCTCGTCGTCGGGCGTCCCATCATCCGCGCGGCAGACCCGCGTGCAGCGGCGGCTGCGGTCATGGACGAGATCGCCGGCGCCGCATAATCTCCCGCCTCCTTTCCATCGGATACGGATACGGCAATGCCCAAGGGATATGTGATCGGTCGCGCCAAGGTGACCAATGCGACGCAATGGGCGGTCTATGCCGCGAAAGCCTCCGAGGTGATCAAGCAGTATGGCGGCACGCCTCTGGTCCGCGGCGGCCAGATGTCGGTTGGCGAGGGCGAGGGCCGGGCTCGCAACGTCGTCCTCGAATTTCCCGATTACGCGGCGGCCAAGGCCTATCTGTTTTCGGTCGAATATGGCGAGGCGCGCAAGCTGCGCGAGGGCGCCGGCGAGATCGACCTGATCGCGGTCGAGGGGGCGTGACCATGGCGAAAGGCTACTGGATCGCCCGCGTCGACGTGCAGAACGAGTCGGAATACGCCACCTACCGCTCGCTCAACGCCATCGCCTTCGCCAAATACGGCGGCAAGTTCATCGTCCGCGGCGGCGAGTACAAGCTCGCCCGCGGCGAGGGCCGCAAGCACAACGTCGTCATCGAGTTCAAGGACATCGAGACGGCACGCGCCTGCTACGATTCGCCGGAATACCAGGCGGCGGTGCAGCATCTCGCCAAGGTCGGCCCGGTCGATCTCGTCATCATCGAGGGCTATGAGGGCGCGCAGCCGGGCGATTGAGTCCGGTCCGCGCATTCAAACCCTCTAGTCGTCCCGGGCGACCGGAGGGAGGCCCGGGACCCATTCCGGAACCTCTATCGGAAAGGCTCCGGAATGGATCCGGATCGGCGCGGCTTCGCCGCTTGTCCGGGATGACTGCCTTTGTGTTGGTAGGGCGACGTTTCAACTCTCGAACAGCGTCCTGTACCGGCTCGGCTGCGAGCGCAGATACTGCTTCGGCGCCTTGACGCTGGCGCCGAGATGGGCGGCGGCATGCCAGGGCCAGCGCGGATCGTAGAGGATGCCGCGGGCGAGTGCGACCATGTGGGCATCGCCGCCGGCGACCACTGCCTCGGCATGCTCGTAATCGGTGATCAGGCCGACGGCGATGGTCGGCACGCCCGTTGCCGTCTTCACCGCGCGGGCCAGCGGCACCTGATAGCCCGGCGACAGCGCGATTGTCTGCGCGGCCGAGACGCCGCCGCTGGAGACGTGGATGAAGCTGACGCCGCGCGCCTTCAGCGCCTCCGAGAAGGCGACGGTCTGGGCGATGTCCCAGCCGCCCTCGACCCAGTCGGTCCCGGAGACGCGCACGCCGACCGGGATTGCGGCCGGCACCGACTCGCGCACCGCATCGAAGACCTCGAGCGGGAAACGCATGCGGTTCTCCAGCGAGCCGCCATAGGCATCGTCACGCTGGTTGGCGAGCGGCGACAGAAACTGGTGCAAGAGATAGCCATGGGCGCAATGCAGTTCGATCGCCTGCAGGCCGAGCCGCACCGCCCGGCGCGCCGTCGCGACGAAGGCTTCGCGGATCCGCTTCAGCCCGGCGGCGTCGAGCGGCAGCGGCGGCCGGTCCTTGGCCTGCATCGGCAAGGCCGAGGGTGCGAGCGTCTGCCAGCCGCGATCCTCGAGCGGGCGCTGCCCGCCACCTGTCCAGGGCGAGTGGACCGAGGCCTTGCGGCCGGCATGGCCGAGCTGGATGCCGATCGGCATCTCGGAATGGCGCCGGATACCCTCAAGCACGCGCGCCAGCGCCGCCTCGTTCGCATCGCTCCATAGGCCGAGATCGTCCGGGCTGATCCGCCCCTCGGGCTCGACCGCGGTCGCCTCGATGATCAGCAGCCCGGCGCCCGACAGGGAGAGGTTGCCGAGATGGATCAGGTGCCAGTCGGTCGCCGAGCCCTCCTCGGCCGAATACTGGCACATCGGCGCGATCACGATCCGGTTCGACAGGTGCAGGCCGCCGAGGTCGAAGGGCTGGAAGAGCTGGCTTGGCATGGATGTCTCCGGGCTGGCGTTCAGGGCGAGATCAGCCAGATTGCGAGGGGGAAGGTGAGGGCGGCTGCGGCGGTCGAGATCACGATCGCAGCCGCGATCGGGCGGCTGCCGGTGTCGAAGCGTTCGGCAATGACGAAGACATTGGCCGCGATCGGCAGCGCCGCATAGAGCACGCCGGCCTGGACCCAGAACGGATCGAGCTTCAGGACCAGCGCCAGCACGACCCAGGTCAGCAGGGGGTGCAGGATGAGCTTGCCGGCCACCAGCGGCAGCACGCCGCGCAAGGGCAGCCTGCCCTGCCGGCTCCACTGGAAGGCAGCGATCCCCAGCGCGAAGACGCCGACCGGCGCGGCCGAGGCGCCGAGGAAGAGCAGGAACCGGTCGACCGGCTCAGGCAGCGCGACCCCGCTCAGCGACAGTGCGATCCCGGCCATGATCGAGAGCATGAACGGGTTGACGATCGTACCGCGGACGAGCCTAGCCGCGATCGCAAGTGGCGAGCCCTGGCCGCGTCCGGCCTCGATCAGCCCGATCGAGAGCGGCACGATCAGGGCGGTGTCGCAGATCAGTCCGATCGCGATCGGCGCCGCGGCGCTGTCGCCGAGGAAGGCGAGCATCAGCGGGATGCCGAGGAAGGCGAAATTGCCGCCGACCAGTGCCTGGCCGCGTGACACCGCGTTGGGGAAAGGCAGGCCGAGCAGGCGCCGTTGCAGCAGGATCGCGAGCGCCAGCACCGCGACGCCGATCAGGGCGAGAGCGGCGAAGAAGACCCCGTTCCACAATTCCGCGATCGGCTGGCGCGACATCACCCGCAGGACCATCGCCGGCGTCGCCACCATGAAGGCGAATGTGTTGAACACCCTGACTGTGTCGGCCGCGAACAGGCTGCGCCAGGCGGTGAAGGCGCCGAGCGCGATCACCGCGAAGAATGGCGTACTGGTGGCGAGGAATTGCAGCATGAACGGACCGGTTGCCCGCGCGACGGGCTTGTCCAATCGCGCTAGCAGATTTCAGCAAGGCGCGCGGCTGCCGCAGACGCATGGGGCCTGCGCTTGGGCGGCGCTCAATGCCGCTTCGCCTCGGCGGCGGCAGTCTTCGTGCCGCTGCCACGCCGCGCCTTCAGCACCGGCTCGACGACGAAATGCATGCCGACGAGGCAGAGCCCGCCGATGACGAGTCCGAAAACCGCGGAGGCGGCCGCCGTGGTCAGCCATTCGAGCGCACCCTTGAGCGCCGGCCAGGCGCCTCCGACCGCGACGGCGACGGCATGGATGGCATGCTCGATCCCGGCGAGCCCATAGCCGGCGAGGCCATGGATGATGATGCCGCCGCCGACCCAGAGCATCGCAGCCGTGCCGACCGCGCTCAGCACCTTGAGGAAGGGCGGCATGCCGGTGACGAGGCCGCGCCCGAGGAGCCGGATCGGGAGGATACTGCTGCGCGCCAGCGCGACGCCGGCATCGTCCGCCTTCACGATCAGGGCGACGACGCCATAGACCAGCACGGTCATGCCGAGGCCGACCACGGCCAGCACCAGCGCCTGCATCCAGAAGGACGAGTCGGTGACCCCGGCGAGCGTGATCGCCATGATCTCGGCCGAGAGGATGAAGTCGGTCTTGATCGCGCCGGCGATCTTCTGGTCTTCGAGCTGCTTTGCGTCGAGGATATCGGTGCCGCCCTCGCCGGCGGCCTCGTCGTGATGCGCGTGCGGTACGACGAGCTCGTAGACCTTCTCGAAGCCTTCGAAACAGAGATAGGCGCCGCCCGCCATCAAGAGCGGCGTTATCGCCCAGGGCGCGACCAGGCTGAGCACCAGCGCCGCCGGCAGCAGGAAGATGAGCTTGTTCTTCAGCGAGCCGAGCGCGATCTTGCCGATGATCGGCAATTCGCGCTCCGCCGCGAAGCCGACCGCGTAGCGCGGGGTCACCGCTGCGTCGTCGATGACGATACCGGCTGCCTTGGCGCCGGCCTTGGTCGCTTGCGCGGCGGCATCGTCGAGCGCGGCCGCGGCGACCTTGGCCAGGGCTGCGACGTCGTCGAGAAGGGCGAACAGTCCCGAACTCATGGCGGTCTCCAGGCGAGGCCGCGGGCTTGCGGCGCACAGCGGATAGGTGATCCGATTTGCTCCGATATGACAGCAGCGAGCCGCTCGCAGGCAAGCGGAAGCGGATGCGGACTTGACTCCGGCGCGTTTTGGAGTCGCTTTATGACTGGAACAAAAAGTGAACATGTGACCCTATGGCAGACGCCTCCACCCGATCCCTGACAGCCTTACGGCAGAGCCTCGCTCTGGCGGGGCTGGCGCGCGAGCTTTCGCCGGTGGAGCGGGTCGCGTTCGGATCGCCCTCGCTGGATGAGCCGCTGGGGGGAGGGATCACGCGCGCCGCCTTGCATGAGGTCTACGCCGCGGCCGGGGCCGACCTGCCCGCCGCCACGGGCTTCGCCGCGGCGCTGGCTTTGCGCGCTGCCGGCTCGCGGCCAGTGCTCTGGGTCCGGCAGGATTTCCTCGATGCCGAGGCCGGACAGCTGCATCCGCCGGGCCTGGCCGAGCTCGGGCTCGATCCCGCGCAGATCCTGCTGGTCCGGGTCCGGGATGGCGAGGGCGCGCTGCGGGCCGGCGCGGAAGCG
>NZ_LNCQ01000034.1:0-33885 GCF_002831785.1 Allobosea sp. FBZP-16
CCACTATCAACCCCAAGGACTCTCGTTATGAACGAGGGAACTTCCGGGGGGCAGGTCAATGAGCTTGCCCGATCTCTCGGTCGACATATCGCAGACCATCTCGGCGCGCTGTCCTGTCTTCGTAATCAAACGAGCCATGGGTCGGTTCCTTCTGCGCGAGGGCGGGCACACCGCACACGCTCGGGATGACAGCCTGCCAATCATGTCCCTGTCTGCAAGCGTAGCGAGCCTTCGTATGGGAAATCATCGCTTGAATCGGTAGAGGCAAAAAATAATATGCGACCAAATCCTTAGGAATGGAGATATTGTCGCACGAGATCAACGTTATAAGGAAAGTGATCATTAGAAAAATATGAGAACATAACTGCATTTAAGAGATTTTTTGAGAGATATTTATTTTTTGACCTTGTAACAGATGAACTTTATCCCATATCCGAGCGTGATCGGTCGGTATTGAAATGCTGGCCGGGAGCGGTCGGGCGGTCGCCGGCACGCCTTTCCCCGTTCGTCGGAAACCTCCGACTGGATCGTTGTTTAGGAAGGAGACCCCAGTGACCAATCGCACCACGCAGGTCTCCGTCCACTTTTCGCGCCCATTCTTGCTGCCCGACTTCGAGGCACCGCTGCCGGCCGGGGAATACCGGGTCGACTATGACGAGGAATCGATCGAGAGCGCTTCAAGGCTGGCCTGGCGGCGTGTGGGCGGCTTCATCCATTTGCCGGCGATCGGAATGCCCGGGTCCTTACACCAGATGATTCCGATCGAGCCGGCTTATCTCGCTGCAGCCCTTGAAAAGGACCAGCGGCTGCCTTGATCGGCAGGAGTTGAACGGTCCGGGCCGAAGGTCGGTCGCCCATGTAAAGACAAGGCCCGCAAAGAACGGTCCCTTCGCCGAAATCCATGCCTTGCCGGCCCCGCCGCAGCCTCATTCGACAATCCCGTCGAACCGTCGAAGCCCGGCGATATTGGAGTTCGCCATGGCCCTCGAACTGGCTCGCTTGCAGGCCGTGCCGAAACCCTGGGGGTCACACGACCTCCAGCCATGGAGCGGTATCGATCATCATGACGTCGCCATCGGCGAAATCTGGTTACAGCGCGACGATTCGGCTCTTGACCCCGCTCTGCTGCTCAAGTTGCTGTTCACACGCGAGGCGCTGTCGATCCAGGTGCATCCGGATGACGAGGCAGCCCACGCGATGGGGCTTGCCCGCGGCAAGACCGAAGCCTGGTATGTGCTCGCTGCCGAGCCCGGTGCCATGGTGGCGCTCGGCTTGCAGTCATCGCTCTCGCAGGCGCAATTGCGAGACGCTATCAAGGACGGCTCGATTGCCGAGCGCATGTCGTGGCGAACCGCGGTGGCGGGAGATGTGATCTTCGTGCCGGCGGGGACGATCCACGCAATCGGTCCGGGCCTCGTGCTCGCCGAGATTCAGCAGCGCAGTGACACGACCTTCCGCCTGTTCGATCAAGGGCGCCAGCGCGAGCTCCATATCGAGCTCGGTGTTGCCGCCGCCTATGCCGGACCGGCTGCAAAACAGGTGCCGGCGCGCCGGCTGAGCGACGCCAGGACGCTGCTTCTGGCGACCTCGTTTTTCACCCTCGAGCGCTTCGAGCTTCCGCCGGAATCCCTATGGGAATTGCGCGCGCAGGCCGAGACCTGGCTGCTGGTGATCGCCGGAGAGGGCCGGATCGGGCCGTGGCGGGCGCACATGGGCGAAGGCTGCTTCGTGCAGGACGAGACAACGCATCTCGCCGCCGGGCGAACGGGCCTGACCTGCCTGATCGCCTATGACGCCGCCCTGCCAAAGCGCGACCTTTTGCGGCCGATCGCAGCTCGAAACCCCACCATCCCGGCCCACAGCACGAGTCACCGGCCCCTGCTACTCGCCGCCCTGGCGAAAGTGCAGAGTCCAACCGTAGAGGCACGATCATGACCGCACTCGACAGGATCGCCTTCATCGGCAATTCGCTGCCACGCCGCTGCGGCATCGCGACCTTCACCACGGATCTGCAGCAGGCGGTCGCCGCATCGGCCCCCGATCTGGCGACCTCGATCGTGGCGATGAACGATGGCGACGGTTACGACTATCCAGGCTCTGTCGGGTTCCAGATCCGCGACGAGCGGATAGAGGACTATGCGAGCGCTGCCGACTTCCTGAACGAGGGCCGGTTCGACGTCGTCTCGCTGCAGCATGAATTCGGCATCTTCGGTGGCGAAGCGGGCGCGCATGTCGCCGGATTGCTGGCACGGCTGACGATGCCGGTTGTCACCACGCTTCATACCGTCCTGTCGAAGCCGAGCCCCGCGCAGCGCGGCGTCATGGAGCGGATCGTCGATGCCTCGTCGCGCGTCGTCGTCATGGCGGAGAAAGGCCGCGACATGCTGCGCACCATCTACCGGCTTCCCGCCGACAAGATCGAGGTGATCGCGCATGGCATCCCCGATTTCGCCTTTGTCGAGCCTGACGAGGCCAAGGCCAGGCTCGGTTTCGCCGGCCGCTCGGTGATCCTGACTTTCGGTCTGCTGTCGCCCAACAAAGGCATCGAGGTGATGATCGATGCGATGCCGTCGATCCTGAGACGCCGGCCCGATGCCGTCTATGTCGTCCTGGGAGCCACCCACCCCCATCTCGTCCGCGAGCAGGGCGAAACCTATCGCATCGGCCTGCAGAAGCGCGTCCATGAACTCGGCATCGAGGACCACGTCGTCTTCCTCGATCAATTCGTCGACCGCGAGACGCTGCTCGGCTTCATCGCGATGTGCGACGTCTACGTCACGCCCTATCTCAACGAGGCGCAGATGACCTCGGGCACGCTGGCCTACAGCTTCGGGCTCGGAAAAGCGGTCGTCTCGACGCCGTATTGGCATGCCCAGGAATTGCTCGCCGATGGCCGCGGCGTGCTGGTGCCGTTCAGCGACGTCGTCGCGACCGGCAACGAGATCGCAGGATTGCTGACCGACTCGACCAGGCGGCAGGCCATGCGCCGGCGCGCCTATGCCAGCAGCCGCTCCATGACATGGGAGCAGACCGCAAAGCGCTATCTCAGCACATTCGAGACGGCGCGGCGCAGCCGTTTGCTGAACGTGGTCGCGGGGACGGCGCAGGCAAGACCTCCCCTTCTGCCTTCCGCGCCGCCGGAGCTGCGGACGGATCACCTGCACTGCATGTGCGACGACACTGGACTCTTCCAGCACGCCGTCCATTCCGTGCCGGACCGCGCACACGGCTACTGCGTCGACGACAATGCCCGGGCGCTGCTGCTGTCCTGCCTTCTCGGCAGTGCCGGCGAGCGGCACCTAGCCGAGCCTCTGACGGCGCGGTTCGCCTCCTTCGTTCAGCATGCCTGGAATCCGCAGGCGCGGCGCTTCCGCAACTTCATGAGCTTCGATCGGCGCTGGCTCGAGGAGGTCGGCTCGGAAGACAGCCATGGCCGGACGCTCTGGGCTCTCGGCGAATGCGCGCGCAGCGACACCAGCCCGTCACGGCGGCGCTGGGCCGCGGCGCTGTTCGCCGAAGCGCTGCCCGCGGCCGAGAGCTTCAGTTCGCCTCGGGCCTGGGGATTCGCCCTGCTCGGCCTCGACGCCTACTGCGCCGTGGTCGCCGCGCCATCCTCCACCATCCAGCTGCGCACCCTGCTGGCGGACCGTCTGCTCGCCCTGCTGTCGACGGTCCAGACGCCGGACTGGGTCTGGTTCGAGGAAGGTCTCTCCTATGACAACGCGCGGTTGCCACAGGCCTTGATCGCCACCGGGCTTTCGATGCAGGTTCCCGCCTATGTCGATGCCGGCTTGCGCTCGCTGCGTTGGCTGGTTGGGGTGCAGAGCACACCTGCCGGCCTGTTCCGACCGGTGGGTTCGGAGAGCTTCGGCGACAGGCTCAGCCCACCGAAGGCGTTCGACCAGCAGCCTCTGGAGGCCACGGCGACCATTTCAGCCTGCCTTGCCGCCTGGCGCGCCGATGGTGACGCGCAATGGCGGACGGAAGCATTGCGCGCCTTCGCCTGGTTCATGGGCGAGAACGACCTGTCGACACCGCTCGTCGATCTTGAAACCGGCGCCTGCCGCGATGGTCTCCACCGCGATCGGCCGAATGAGAACCGCGGCGGTGAATCCGTGGTATCCTACCTTCTCAGCCTCGCCGAGATTCGCCAGCTCTCCCGCATGAGTGGGGACCGCCCGAAACTGGCGCCGCTTCGGGTCTTGCACGCCTGAGCCTTCGGCGATCCGCACAAACCGAACTGGGGCCGCCTTGCCGCAAGCCACCTTCCTGAACCTGCAGGCTTTGCATCTGCATCCCGATCCCGCTCGGGTCGTGGTGCGTCGCTTCGGGCCCTCGCCCGATCCGCGCGACATGAACCCGACCGACAAGCTGCGCGCGAACCACATCGTCGCGCGCGTGATGGGGCTGGACCAGGAGGCGGCGGCAGGCCAGCTCGCCGAGGTGCTGGAGAACTTCAATGGCCGGCACCGGAACTTGCTGGAGCGCTTCGAGGCGCGCGCCGACGAGATGGAGGAGGTGTTCACCACGCATTGCAAGTTCAGCAGGACGCAACGCCAGCTGGTCGGATCCTATTTCCTGCACGAGTACTCGTTCGAGGCGGCAGCCCTCTTCAATCCAAGCATTGTCTCGCACCCCGACCAGTCCGGCGCTCCGCCTGGCGGGCGCCGCTTCATCCTCAGCCTGCGCGCTGTCGGCGAGGGGCATATCTCGTCCCTGACCTTCCGCTCCGGCACGATCGCGGCCGACGGCAGCCTGAGCGTCGATCCGACCTCGCGCCTCGCGACGATCGCGACCTTCCGCAATCGCATGGTGCGCCTCGACGGCGACGATGTCGAAGTGGCGTTCGCCCCGGACGGCGACATCAGCGAGCGGGTGATCTTTCCGATCACGGCCTCGCAGTCGAACGGGATCGAGGATGCGCGCTTCGTCGAGTTCGATGAGGGCGGGCGCAGCGTGTTTCGCGCGACCTACACAGCCTATAACGGCAGGGGGATACGCTCCGAGCTGATCGAGACGAACGACTTCCTGTCGTTCCGGATGTCGCCGCTGCGGGGCAGCGCCGCCGTGAACAAGGGCATGGCGCTGTTCCCGCGCAAGATCGCCGGCCGCTACGCCATGATCGCGCGGCAGGACAATGAGAACCTCTATCTCGTCTATTCGGACGACCTGATGAACTGGGACGGCGGCGTCGCGATCCTGAAGCCGCAATACCCCTGGGAGTTCATCCAGATCGGAACTTGCGGCTCCCCGATCGAGCTCGACGAAGGCTGGCTCTTGTTCACCCATGGCGTCGGGCCGGTGCGGCGCTATGCGATCGGCGCCGTCCTGCTCGACAAGCAGGATCCGTCGAAGGTGCTTGCGCGTTCGCGCGAGCCCCTGGTCCGGCCGGAGCCGTCCGAGCGCGAGGGCTATGTTCCCAATGTCGTCTACACCTGCGGTGCGATGCGCCACCGGGACCAGATCGTCCTCCCCTATGCGGTTTCCGACACCTACTGCAATTTCGCGACGATCAGGATCGAGGCGCTGCTGCAGGCCCTGAGCCCGGTCAGCGCCGACGAAACGCATGATCTGCGGCAGGGCGCCTTCCCTGAGAAAGAGCATGAACATGACCCAAGATAAGCCCACGACCCACCGCTCGATCACGCCGGGAGACATGGTCCGGCTGTCCTTCGGCTTCGCCGATCAGTCCGGTGCGGGTGACTACGAGATCGTGCGGATCATGCCGACGCGGGCGAGCGGTGAGCGCGAATACCGCGTTCGCGGCGCCGACGGCCATGAGCGGGCGATCGGCCATGACCAGATTGTTTCGGACAGCCCAGGATCGGTGCGCAGCCGCGTCGTGTGACGCTTGCTCAAGGCGCGTCTCCTACCCCACGCCGACCCACTCCGGAGAAGACACTTGGCAGAGAACTCGAAATCCCGCGTGACCGCAGATGCTGCGTTCCTGAGAACGCAAACCCAGTCGTTGTCGCGCAATCGCGTGCTGTCCGAAACGGACACCATCAATCAGGCGCGCGACGCCAACACGGCGCGCTTGAGGGCATTGCGGCTGCAGAAGGAGGCCGTCGACCGAGCCGCTGCAGCGTCGGCGCCCTAGCGCAAACGGCCTGTCTGACGCGCTTGATGACGGTCTCCGGGGACCGACCACTAGACCACGCTCCGGATTGGTTGAAGCACGCCCCTTGAGCTCCTCGGATCGGGGGCCGACGAACGGAGATCGTTTGGACATCGACGTGACACGTAAGCCGGACGGAACGGCCTGGCTGCTGACCGACCTGCTGGGTCGAGCGATGGGATATGTCGAGGACAGGGCGGAGGGCGAATTCATGATCTACCCTGCCGGCCAGGCGATCGAAACGATGCAGGCCATGCGGCGAGGCCCATTCGGGTCGCTCGATGCCGCGCTGGCCGAGATCGAGCGCTTTACCCGGGGAACCTGCCGGCGCGTCGTCGACGATGAGCGGCCCGATCCCGATGACTGAGCAAGGCCGTCCAGCGGCGCGCAGAGATTGGCTACGCCGAAGCGGGCTTGGATCGCTTCGCAAGCCTTTTGATCGGGGTGTCGTCCGGCAGCTCGATCAGCTTCGCCTTGCGCGCCGCCCTGGCCTGGTCGGAGATCGGCAGTTCCGACAGCGCCTCATCGATATGCCGGCCCGCCAGCGAACGCGCAGCCCGCTGCTGCCGCTTCCTGACGACATTGCGCGGAGCATCCGCCGGGAGCGACAGCTCCATGTCGTGGTCTCCGACCGGCGGCCTCCCTGTCTCGGGGGCCGGATCGGGACGAATCGATGGAACCTTACGAAAATTGGTCATGAAGAGCGAACTGTCGCCGCGGGGTTATTGTTCCGGTTTGCGGCGAGATTGCTGGTAAAGCAGACCGTTGTCTCCCGGCCGCGCGCGGTGAGGCGATGATGCCCACGCCATGGTGGCAGAGCGGCGTGATCTACCAGATCTATCCGCGCTCGTTCCAGGATAGCAACGGCGATGGGATCGGCGACCTCCCGGGTATCACGCGGCGGCTGAACTATATTGCCGAACTCGGCGTCGATGCGATCTGGATTTCGCCGATCTACCCCTCGCCGATGGCCGATTTCGGCTACGATGTCTCCGATTACTGCGACGTCGATCCTCGCTTCGGCACGCTCGCCGATTTCGACGACCTGCTGGCGCAGGCCCATGCGCGCGGGCTTAAGCTCCTGCTGGATTTCGTGCCAAACCATACCTCCGACCGGCATCCCTGGTTCGCCGAAAGCCGCTCCTCGCGCAGCAATCCGAAACGGGACTGGTATCTCTGGCGCGATCCTGCCCCCGGGGGCGGGCCGCCCAACAACTGGATCAGCGATTTCGGCGGCCCTGCCTGGGAATGGGACGAGGCCAGCGGCCAGTACTACTATCATGCCTTCCTGAAGCAGCAGCCGGACCTCAACTGGCGCAACCCGGCCGTACAGGCAGCGATGCACGACGTGCTGCGCTTCTGGCTCGACCGCGGCGTCGACGGCTTCCGCATCGACGTGCTTTGGCACCTGATCAAGGCGGCCGACTTCCCCGACAATCCGCCGAACCCGGCCTACGCACCAGCGCTCGGCGAGATGGATCGCCTGCTCCAGCTGCATTCGACCGACCAGCCCGAGGTCCACCACATCGCAGCCGGCATGCGTGCCCTCGCGGATGACGATCAGGCCGCGGGACAGGGCGAGCGCCTGTTGATCGGGGAGATCTATCTGCCGGTCGAGCGGCTGATGCACTATTATGGCGAGGGTCGGCCTGGCGTGCATCTGCCCGGCAATTTCCAGCTGATCGAGGCGCCTTGGCAGGCGCGGGCGCTGGCGGCGCTCATCATCGCCTACGAGGCGGCGCTGCCGCCTGGCGCGTGGCCCAACTGGGTCCTTGGCAATCATGACCGACCGCGCGTCGCGACCAGATTGGGAGGAAGCCAGGCTCGGGTCGCAGCGATGCTGCTATTGACCCTGCGTGGCACGCCCACCCTCTATTATGGCGATGAGGTCGGGCTGAGAGATGTGCCGATCCCACCCGACCAGGTCCAGGATCCACGCGAGCTACGCCAGCCCGGCAAGGGCCTCGGGCGCGATCCGGTCCGCACGCCGATGCCGTGGGACGCCAGTGCGCATGCCGGCTTCAGCACCGCTGCGCCCTGGCTGCCGCTCAACGCCGACTGGCCAGCCCGGAACGTGGAGCGTCAATCGGCCGAGCCGGGCTCGATGCTGGCGCTGCATCGCCAATTGCTCGCGGTCCGACGCACCCATCCTGCACTGGCTATCGGTGATGTCGCGCTGCTGGATGCCGAGGGCGATATACTCGCCTATGAGCGCCGGCATGGTGCGGAGCGGCTGATCGTGGCGCTCAATCTCGGGGAGAAGCCGCAACGCCTGGCCTTGCCGGACTGGGCGCATGGTTGCCGCCCCCTCCTGTCCACGCTCGCCGATGCGGCGCCGGTGCAAGACGGCGCTTTGCTGCTGCGGCCGAACGAGGGCGTGATCCTGACGCTCGCCGACTGACCAGAGGGAGGGGCGAACGGATGCGCATCGCCATGCTGGCGCCGATCTCCTGGCGCACGCCGCCGCGCCACTACGGCCCCTGGGAGCTGGTGACGAGCCTGTTGACCGAGGCCCTGTTGGCGCGCGGCGTCGACGTCACCCTGTTCGCCACCCGGGACAGTCATACGGCGGGCACCTTGGCCGGCATCTGCCCGGCGCCGTACTCCGAAGACCCGACGATCGACGCCAAGGTCTGGGAGCTGCTGCACGTCGCCCATGTCTTCGAACGCGCCGGCGAGTTCGATATCATCCACAACCAGGCCGATTTTGTGCCGCTCGCCTTCTCGCGCCTGGCCAACACGCCGGTGGTGACGACGATCCACGGCTTCTCCTCGGAGCGCATCCTGCCGGCCTTCAAGGCCTATGAGGACCGGGCCCATTATGTCGCGATCAGCGCCGCGGACCGGCACCCCGATCTGCGTTATGCCGCGACGATCCATCACGGCATCAGGATCGAGGATTTTCCGTTCGATCCGGTAGGGAGCGAGGACCTGCTCTTCTTCGGCCGCATCCACCCCGACAAGGGAGCGGCCGAGGCGATCGCCGCCGCGCGCGCAGCCGGCCGGCGGCTGGTCATGGCCGGCATCATCCAGGATCGCGGCTACCACGACGCGCAGGTCGCGCCCGCGCTCGAAAGCGAGAGCCTGGTCTATCTCGGACCAGTGGGCGGCAGCGCCCGCACGCAAACGCTCGGCTCCGCCAAGGCGTTGCTGCACCTGATCAACTTCGAGGAGCCGTTCGGATTGTCGGTCATCGAGGCGCTTGCCTGCGGCACGCCCGTCATCGCCTCCCGCCGCGGCTCGATGCCGGAATTGATCGAGCACGGCGTGACCGGGTTCTTGGTCGATAGCATTGAGGAGGCCGTGGCTGCGATCGCACGCCTCTCCGAGATCGACCGTGCTGCCTGCCGGGCAGCCGTCGCGGCGCGCTTCACCGTCGAGCGAATGGCCGATCGCTATCTCAAGCTATATCGGTCCATCCTCGGATAAACCACATGCGCTCCCGCCGGGCGGAGGCGCGCGGCTCCCAAGGGATCCCCGCGGAGAAATAACGTGCGCTTTCCTCAGCCCTGGCCTAGGCTGCAACTCTGCTTCGACAGGACTCGCCTGGGTTCGCCCCCAGGTAGCCGCGGCAGCTGCTAGCCGGCCGCACTGCACCGAGCCCTTGCTCGCCCCTCCTGAGTGACATCCGCGCCTGCTGTTTCGCATGCGCATTTCAATGGGCGGCTGCTGCGAGGCGCCCAGCTTCGGCCGGCACGACCCGAGAGATCGCGCCCCGCGATCTCCGAACGAGGACGAGAACGGCATGTCTAAAGGCGAACGACGCGGAAACCGAGAGGCCAAGAAGCCGAAGCAGGACAAGCCTAAACTTGCAGCTCCCGCCCCCAACAGTCTTGCCGCTGTGGTCGTGAAGGCCGCAGCGCCAAAGAGGAAGTAGCGTTCAGTGCTCTCGGGCAGCGGTCTGATGGACCGAGTTCATGCTGCGAGTGTCAGCGAACCGACAGGGACAATGATGATCCGTTTCAGGACGATCGAGCCGAAGCCGGCCGCAAACACCAATAAGCCGACGAACATCCCGACAGCCGCGCCGGCCGAACCCGCGCCGGCTGCCGGCAAGGTCACGCCGCGGCAAACCGACGTCCCCGGGAAGCCCGGGGGCCAGTCGCCGGGGGAGAAACGCGAGCACGATTAAAAGTCGGCAGCAGTCAATCGATGGTAGCTCTGGCGCTTGCGGGAATAGGCTGCCCCAGCAGCCTTCTGGATGGTCGCGAGATGGCCATCATACGCCCGCAGCATCGACGCTTCGCCCGGCCCGGCTGACGAGTCGATGCTGCGCAACGCTCCGAGCTCGACCTCGAATGCAATCTCCAGGGCCGAATCGGAGCCCCAGAAGCACACACAGTCCCGTGCGGAGTCATATCGCCGGATCGGATTGGGAAAGTGGAGGCTCATCGGATCATCCTCCAGGGTTGACCAGGTTAAGGCGCGCCACCGGTGCGCTGGGGTCGTTGTCACGCGACGCCGAGAGGCTGCGTCGCGCGACAAGGTGCAGGCCGGTCGCAATCCCGCGCGACGAATGGAGCCGGCTCAGGTTTTCGGAACGCCCAGGGCTGCCGCGCAGGCCTTGGCCACGTCCGAATCGGGCGAAGGACTCCCGGGCATTGTCGCCCATCCACCTTTCGCGATGAAATCCCCCTGCTGCCAGGAACTGATCTTCTTGAGTTCTACGAGTTGCTCGGTCGCGTTGGCCTGCTGCTGGAACTTCGCCACGCAGATCGGCGAGAGTGCCGCCACAAGAGCGGTGCTCGAACGTGCCCTGGCTTCTCGCTCCGCCGTGCTGTGCGTCACCCACCCACCCCAGGTGAAACCAATGATCGCAACGGCAATAGCCCCGCCGACGGCGCCCCAGGCGGCCGGCTTCAGTTCTGCTGGAATTTTCATGATGTCGGACTTTCCGAACCGGAAGAAAATCTCCCGTAGAAAAGCATATCACGGTTTGAGAGTGACTGATCATCATTTGATTCGATTCAATTATTTCTTCAACGACATATTTAGATGAAGCATCGAAATATTCGACGAGCCCATTTTCTTCGATGATCGCGACGTGTCGATCCGGCATACGGGTCTCTGCGGCGTGCATCTGCAATGGCCTGGCGCTGATGCGGCTATAGCCATCTGCCTGGCGTGGAACAGAGCTGCCCTTCACAAGTTGGGCTGAGATCGAGCGGCCATCGGGCCATCCACAATGCGCCGCAGGCGGCGCCCTGAAAGTACTATCCACATGACAGATTATACCGCCCGTGGCGTCGCCGACGGCACTGCTGCACGCGCGTCCTCCGCTGTGTCCTGGAGCGCTGTACTGGGAGGTGCCGTCGTCAGCGCGTCGATCTCCCTTATGCTCCTCGCAGCCGGCGCCGGGCTTGGCTTCACCTCCGTTTCGCCCTGGTCGAGCGCTGGCGTCACCGCCACGACGTTCGGCATCGCTGCCCTGGCCTGGCTGGCAATTGTTCACCTTCTGGCGGCCGGTGCCGGCGGCTATCTCGCCGGCCGGCTGCGCACCAAGCGCGTCGGTCTACACACTGACGAGGTCGCGTTCCGCGACACGGCGCACGGCTTCATGACTTGGGCCGTCAGCGCGATTGTCACCGCACTGCTGCTGGCCTCGACCGCGTCTGCGATCATTGGCGGCACAGCACGGCTTGGCGCCAGCGCAGCGTCAGGGGTCGCATCGTCCGTCTCCGGCATGGCGGGCCAGGCGGCCGGTCGCGTCGATCTGACAAATCTGGACCCCTCCGCGTACTTGACGGATTCCCTGTTTCGTACCGACCGTCCGGCTCCGTCTTCGGCCGACGCTGCCCCGGCCCGCGCCGAGGTCGGCCGGATCGTCGCGATGAGCATCCGCAATGGCGACATGGCGCCTGCCGACAAGACCTATGTCGCGAGCGTGATCGCGGCTCAGACCGGCATCAGCCAGCCTGATGCCGAAAAGCGCATCAACGACGCCATAGCCAAGACGAAGGAAGTCGCCGCCAAGGCCGAGCAGACGGCTCGCGAGACGGCCGACATTGCCCGAAAAGGCGCTGCTTCCTTCGCCCTGGCAACCTTCATCGCGATGCTGATCGGAGCGCTGGCTTCAAGCTATGGCGCAACTGTCGGAGGCCGTGCCCGCGACAAGGTCGAGGCCTGATCCCCAAGCCTGCACCCTTAAAACCTGGAGAGACAAACATGGCCACGACTGCACCCAAAGCCCTCGACGACATGTTCCATGACATGCTCAAGGACGTTTATTACGCCGAGAAGCAGATCCTGAAGGCGCTGCCCAAGATGGCGAAGGCAGCCAAGTCCCCGGACCTGAAAAAGGCCTTCGAGACCCATCGCACCGAGACCGAGAACCATGTCGAGCGCCTGAGCGACGTGTTCGAAGCGATCGGCAAGGCGCCCCGTGGCAAGACCTGCGACGCGATTCTCGGCATCCTCGAGGAAGGCAAGGCCGTGATGGAGGACTACGCCGACAGCCCGGCCCTGGATGCCGGTCTCGTCGCCTCCGCACAGGCGGTCGAGCACTACGAGATGACCCGCTACGGCACGCTCAAATCCTGGGCCAAGCAGCTTGGCCACAAGGAGGCGGTTGCATTGCTGGATGCGACCCTCGCCGAGGAGACCAAGACGGACAAGCTGCTGACGCAGCTCGGCGAGCCGGCCAACTCGGCGGCCGTCGCCAAAGCGGCCTGATCCGCAGAGGTATCAGGAAGGGCTCGCCGAGCGGTGTTCGGCGAGCCTTTCCTTGGCGTTGTCACATTGTCTGCAGGCGCCCTTGCTATCGACGTCGTTCCGTTATGGATTCGAGCCACATGGCGCGACTGGGAAAGGGCCTGAATTGCACCAGCCGACGCAGGGGCGCTTCCACTTCGATCGTGCCGAGCTTTGGGCCGATGGTCTGATCCATGGGCTCGGAATCGTGCTGGGGGTCGGCGCAGTCGCGTACCTGATCGTGCGCGTCGTCGCAGCAGCTCCGATCCCTGATGTGATTCCCGTTGCGATCTACAGCTGCGCGCTGATCGCCGTTCTCATCATCTCCGCCATCTACAACATGCTGCCGGTTTCGCCGGTGAAGTGGCTGATGCGGCGTTTCGACCATTCGGCCATCTACCTCCTGATCGCGGGAACCTATACGCCTTTCCTGGCGCGAATGGGCGAGAGTGCGGCGGCGCATGTCCTCCTGGCCGTCGTCTGGATCGCATCGGCTGTCGGCGTCGTGCTCAAGGTCGCCTTACCCGGCCGATATGATCGGCTGTCGATTGCGCTCTATCTCCTCATGGGCTGGAGCGGCATCTTCGCCTGGGAGAGCATCGTGCAGCTTCCGAGCCTCGCCTTGTGGCTGATCGTGACGGGTGGTCTTCTTTACACGCTGGGCGTGGTCTTTCACGTCTGGCAGACGCTTCCCTTCCAGAACGCCATCTGGCACGCTTTCGTGCTCGTCGCCTCCGGCTGTTTCTACGGGGCCGTGTTTCAGGCCTATGCGATCGCTCCATCGAGCTGACGGCGCTTAGGGCCTTTCACGGAGCGGCTGGCGGGTACTCGCTCGCAGCCTCGGGAACTGGGAGTGACCCTGCCGATGAGAGCCAGCGGCTCCGGGAGAACCATATTCCTCTGCGGCATGCGTGTGTCACGATCGCCGCGACAGCTCCGATTTTTGATTTGATCTCAATGTGATGTGCTACTGTTAGTCTCAGCTCCTCAGGCTGACGCAAGCAAGAGACGGAAATGGCGCATCACTATGACGTCGGCGACCAGGTCAGCCTGGCTTTCGGCTTTCACGACCAGAATGCCATCGGGCTCTATACGGTCACGCGCCGCTTGCCCTCGCTTGTCGACGGCGAGCCTCAGTATCGCGTGAGGGGTCTCGATGATCGGGAACGCGTGATCGGTGAAGCGCAGATCAATGGTTCAGCCCGACAACGCAATGCGGATCGGCCTGCCCGGTCACGCCACCCAAACAAGCCACTAACCGAGATGTTCGGTCCTTCGGGCACCGAAAAGAAATAGACACGCAAATTTCTTGAAGGCCGTGCTCCCATTCCGGGCGATGCAGAAGCTTCTCTTTCATCGAGCTGTTTCTGACTCCATCTGAAACCTCGGAAAATGCTGCCCATGGAAGGGCTCGCGATAATGCCGGCGCCATCTCCGCAGCGGATTGCGCTTTTCGGCGATCAGCCCATCATGCTTGCTGGCCTTAACGCACTTGTCGGAGCAGTCCCCGGTGCGACCATAATCGGCGTGCCATCGACGATGTTTGATGCGGTCGAATTCATTCGCTCGCAGAGCCCCGAAGTAGCCATCATCTCTATCGGTACGCTGAGGCCGGCCGGTCTTGCCTTCGTAAGGCGCATTCTGGGCGTGGCACCGCTCATTCTGATCTTGCTTGTCTGCGACGATCGCGATGCGAGCGCGATCAAGGCAGCATTTCAGCTCGGCATCGCAGGTTATCTGCTGAATGGCGCTTCCAACGACAGACTGCTGCAAGCCCTAAAGGCTGTTCGGGCCGGCGGGCTGTACCTCGATGGAGGCCTGGCGCTGTCGATGCGAGAATTAAGACGCCCCATAGGCAGCCTGGAAAGTCGCCTCGACAACCCGGATGACGCACTGAGCGAACGCGAAATACAGGTTCTCCGACTCGTCGTCTCAAACAATTCGAACAAGAGCATCGCACACCAGACCGGCTTGAGCGTCAGGTCAGTCGAAACCTATCGCTTCCGCGCCTGTAGGAAACTAGGTTTGTCTTCGCGAGGAGACATCATGCGATATGGCTCGGATCGTGGATGGACGCTTTTTGATTGACGACCTGGGGCCTTGGTCGCCGCAGGCCAGATGACTGTCTTTCCGGCAGCTCCATTTTATTGAGCATTGCGACATACTCGACGCGAGGCCGTTGGGTCCTCGTCACCGCCAAAATCCGCGGTTACCTCGCGGTTGCCGTCTCGTCGGTCCACGCTATTCCACCAGCGTCCGGGGGGTTCACGCCAGTCCATCCAATGTAATCTGGAAGGGAGCGAAGCGCGTGAATTCCAATTGACAGCCACGAACGCCAGTGGAACATCAGAACACTATAGTAATTCCCTTGCCAAAGTTGGGGTCGAGGGTTCGAATCCCTTCGCCCGCTCCAGACAATCTCAATAGCGCCAGTTACTTGCCAGGGCCGCGAAAGCGGCCCTTCGCTGTTGAGCAAACGATGCTGCCACTATGCTACCTCGATTGAGCATAGCACCGTGCCGCCTTCCGGCTCCCTTGTCGATTCAGGGCTCTGCATTCATCGCGTTCCGTTTCGGCGCGACGCCGAAGGTGCGGGGATACTTCCGTCTGAACTGGGACGGGCTCTACCCGAGACGTTTTCTCGGTCAAGGACGTGCTGATCGAGCGATTCCGAAAGCCTGCCCGCAGCGGCACTTTGGACGCCCTATTCTGGTGATTTCCGACCACGACCGTCTCGATGTGGCGATTCGTCGGCTGTGGCGGCTTAATCGTCGTTGATTTCCGGCCCGGGACGCGGACGTCACCGCCTCGGGTCCGCTGAGCGTTTCTGACCCATGGCGATGTGGGCGGCCGACCCTAGCAAAATGAAGTCGGTTCGACGCTGCTGACTTGTCCCGTCCTGAATGAATGCCGATCTCCTGGCGATGATTCACGAACGCATCAGGGTGATCGACCTGGAGACTGCGGGAGGCGGCCCGCAAGACGTCTGCGAGATCGGATGGCAGGACGTCGCGCGCGACGTCGATGGCCGTTGGCTCATCAACGAGGAGCGTGGTTCGCTCTTCGTCGATCCCGGCCGCGCGATCTCGGCTGACACCATGGCGGTCCATCACATCCGCGATATCGACGTGGTGGGCGCGCCATTCTGGAAGCAGATCGCGCCGTCCGTGCTGCGCCCTGAAGGCGGCGTGGTCGCGCTCGCGGCTCATCGGGCCGGCTTCGAGATGCGCTACTGCTCCGCGTCGCTGACCGGAGGCGCACGCTGGATTTGTACCTGGAAATGCGCGCTGCGGCTGTGGCCACATCTTCCGCGCTTCTCGAACCAGATGCTGCGCTATCAGCGCATGCCGGAGGGGCTGATCCACGAGCTCGGTCTCCCGGCCCATCGCGCGATGCCTGACGCCTATGTCACCGCCCATCACCTGCGCGACATGCTCAATGAGGTATCGCTCGACCAACTGCTGCTCTGGAGTAGCGAACCCGGGCTTCTGCCGCGCGTGCCTTCCGGCCCAGCCCGCGGCAAGAGCTGGGATCAGGCCCCTGAGGCGGCATTGCGCAACTTGGCGCTGGATCGCGAGATTGATATCCGCTTTAGCGCCGAGACGGAGTTGAGGCGGCGAGGAGAACTTCTGGGCCCGGAGCCATTGACACCCGTCCAGCCGAGCCTGCTGTGATCGCACGTCCGGAGGGAATGCGTGCGAGGAGGCCAACTGGAACGTCGTTGTGCTCCGGCGGTTAACAGGCCGGCCCCGAAGGCAGAGTTCGGGTACGGATTCTCGGGCATGACATCGGCTTCATCCCCATCGGTCGCGGAATGGCCGCTTCCTTCATCGACGACGCTTGGCTCCTCGGTCAGGATGAAGGGGATCGAACGCGAGCTGCGCCGTCGTCTTCCTTGGACCATGCGGAAGCACCTCATTGTCGATGCTGGGCTCGTCATCCTTTCGGTGCCTGATGCGGAGCACTTCGCTGCGCTCGCCAGCCGTATCGGCGATGCGCTCGAAAGCATCACCGAATTGCCCATGCTTCCGAGCGAGATCGAGGATGTCCTCGGGATCTCTTCGCTCGAGCGTCACAAGTGGCTGGAGGACGGTCGCCTGCGAAGTGTTGGGACGCGTACCGTGAAGCTCCGCGGACGCGCCCGCACTGTGACCTTCCACGTCTTCGACCCACGACACATCGAGACAATCCTCGACGGCGATTTGCCCACAATCTGGCGGGAGGAGGATGCGATCCGGAGTGCCGAGAATCGTCGGCGCGCTGCGGCGAAGGCAGCCCTCGCCCGGAAGCGCAAGGCCGACTCCGGTCCCAGCGAAACCGAACGGGAGGCCGCCGAGGAGGCGTCGCCAAGCCTCGCAGGCTGGGACGAATTCGACGCCGACGGGCTGCTTCGGTGATTTGGGGCAAGGCTGCAAGCGGTCGGTGGGACACACAGTTCGTACTGGCGCCACTTGCGTGCAGTGAGCCTTGGCCGGAAACCAGATGGTCAACTATCCGTCTGGCTGGAGCGGCGGGCTGCATCGTCGTCTCCAAAGCTGCCCGCTTGCCCCGACTGTCAAAAGACCCGGCGTTCCTTGCGGATCGAGCCGTCGCGATGAACGTCAAGCTCGACCTTCTCGCCGCGCGAGTTGGTCGCCGAGACGACCATGTGCTTCTTCTCGGGGCGCATCTGGCCGGCATAGGCGAAGCCTGCCTTCTCGATCAGTGTCTTGATCGCGCCCTCGTCGCGCACCAACGTCGTGTCTTCCTGCTTCCTGATGCGGCCGTCGAACTCGACATGGAGCTCATAGCTGCGACCGTCCGCTGCAACAGCCGCAACCTCGGCGTGATGCTTCTTGACGTCGATCACGCGGGCATCGCGGAAGCCGGCCGTGGTCACGGCCTGTATGACGGCGTCCGCGCGATAGGCCGCGTCGGCTCCGCGGCGGCTGCCGGGGCGCTCGCCCGGTCCGGCATCGGGCCCACGGCCGAGTTCGATGCGCGGACCGCCCGCTTTCGCGATTGCCGAGGCATGGACGAAACCGTCGCGTTGCATGCCGTCGACGACGACCTTGTCTCCCGGCGCGAGCGGTGCGCGCACGCGCCCCTCGGGGCCGGTCTCGACGAGCGTTCGTCCGGCAGGCCCCTCGACGATGACCTTGTTGCCGAAGACCTCGCGAACCTCACCCTCCAGACGCACCATGCCGACACTCTGGGTCGAAGACGGCGGGGCCGGCTGACCGACGGCGGAGACGATGCCCGACAGGCTCGCTACGACGGCGGCCGGCGCCAGGATGGCAAGAGGAAGATATGATTTCAGGGACATCAGCGAAACTCCTGTTGCGATGAAGCGTATCCTGAACCGACATCGCCATCACCAGCCTGAACCTTTCCGTTCAGTTTCGGTTCAGGCGGCTCCGATAGGCCACCACGATGAGAACGCTGATCGCCCTCGCGCTTCTAGCCTGCCTATGCGGTATCGGCGCGGCCGGCGCGGCACCGTCCGGCAAGATCGGCCAGGCACGGATCGGTGAAGCCCGGGCGGCCGCAGTGGCGCAGGAGCGCGTCATGGGCGAGGTCATCGATGTCGAACTCGACGACGCCGAAGACGATGAACCCGGAGATGAAGTCTACGACGTCAGGCTGCTGACTCCAGTGGGGGATGTGATCAGCGTGCGGATCGCTGCGATCGACGGTCGATATCTCAGCGCCGAGGGGCCCGATCTTGCCCGTGCGCTGCGTGGCCCTGCGACAAAGCGGCCGGCGCCATGAAGCTTCTGGTGATCGAGGACGATCCGGCCCTGTCGCGCTCGCTGTGCGACGCTTTGCGGGCGGAGGGCTGCGCCGTCGATCTTGCCAGGGACGGCGAAGACGGGCTGCATCTGGGCTCGACCGAAACCTATGATGCCGCGCTCGTCGATCTCGGCCTGCCCAAGGTGGATGGCCTGCGGATCATCGCCGAATGGCGCCGCAGCCAGCGACAGCTGCCGATCCTCGTGCTGACCGCCCGCGACGACTGGACCAGCAAGGTCGAGGGTTTCAAGGCCGGCGCCGATGATTACCTCGTCAAGCCGGTGCGGGTCGAAGAGGTGATCATGCGGCTGCGTGCCCTGGTGCGGCGCGCCGCGGGGCACGCCAATCCCGAGATCGTTTGCGGGCCGCTGCGCTTCAACGCGCAGATCGCGACCTTCACCTTCGAGGGGCTGCCGCTCAAGCTGACAGCTCTGGAATGGCGCGTCCTCTCGACGTTGATCCTGCGTAAAGGCTTGACGGTGCAGCGCGGGGAGCTGTTCGAGCGGGTTTATGAGGGCGACGCCCAAACCGATTCCAACTCCCTCGAGGTCATCGTCGCGCGGCTGCGCAAGAAGATCGGCGCCGGGCGGATCGAGACGGCCCGAGGTCTCGGCTACCGGCTGGTCTGCGATGGCTGATCGGCGCCGTCCTTCGCTTGCGCGTCGGCTCTGGCTGGCTGCGGTCACCTTCGTCCTGATCGCTCTCCTGATCGCTGGCGTGGTGATCGACCGCGCGCTCGACCGGTTCACGGCCCTGCAGATCGACCAACGCCTCGATGCGCAGCTGCTGGCACTTGCCTCGGCGCTCACCGTCGGCTCGGACGGTGCGGTCCGGCTGCGGCGCGATCTCGATCTGCCGCCCTACGACCGGGCCTTGTCGGGCTGGTACTGGCAGGTGACGGGAGGCGATGCACTGCTGCGCTCGCGCTCGCTCGGTGACGCGACACTGGCCCTGACGGAGCCGATCAAGGGGCCGCGCGAAGAGCCGCTGCATTTGCGCCACCGGACGGTTCGGCTCGCGAGCGGCTCCGAGCCCTTCGAACTCGTCGCGGCAGCGCCGCGCGAAGCGCTCAGCGCGCCGATCCGTACCGCACGGAGGACGCTGGCCATCACGCTGGGCGCCCTTGCGCTCGCGCTGATGGGCGCGGTCACGGCTCAGGTCTTCCTCGTCCTGCTGCCGCTGCGGCGCCTATCGCGCGCGCTGGCGGAAGTGCGCGCCGGCCGCACGCGCAGTGTCCCGGAGAGTCAGCCGGCCGAAGTGGCCGACCTGGTCGTCGAACTCAATGCGTTGCTTGCTCAAAATGCCGACCAGACCGAGCGTGCACGGAGTCATATCGGCAATCTCGCCCATGGCCTGAAGACGCCCTTGGCGACGCTCGCGGCGGAGCTCAGGCCCGGACACGATGTCGATCGCGAAGCTTTGCGCGCGCTGGTCGAGGGTATGGACAGGCGCATCGCCCATCATCTGCGTCGTGCACGCTCCGCTGCGCTGCTCGGGGGGCGACATTTCCGGACACGGCTCGCCCCCCAGATCGACGATCTCGTTCTGGCGCTGTCCAAGATCCACGTCGATCGCAGCCTGCGCTTCAGCGTCTCGATACCGGGCGACATCGAGCTGGCCTGCGACGTCAACGACGTCAACGAGATGTGCGGCAACCTCCTCGACAACGCCTGCAAATGGGCGGCATCGGACGTCGCGATCAGCGCCGAGCGCCTTCAACACAGCGTCGTCATAAGTGTTCGGGACGACGGCGTAGGCATCAGCGCGAACGCGGCGGAGGTTGCCCTAAGCCGCGGCGGGCGGCTCGATGAGGTCACGCCAGGAACAGGATTTGGTCTCCCGATCACGCGAGAGATCGCGGCCCTTTACGGAGGTGACGTCAGCTTGAACCAGCTGCAGCCGGGTCTGCTTGTCAAACTGACCCTCCCAAGCGCTGATTAGCGAAAATTCCGCCACACTCGGTCTCCTGGGCGCGGCCTTGCTGCCGGTGATGCGCCAATAGCTGGCTCTGCTGCGCTGCCGGAAGCCGGCCGTTCGAGGAGCGAAATTGCCCTACAGCCGATACATCCCAAGCGGCGGTTGGGCCCTCTGAGCCCTCATTTCCCGTTTCCGCCTGCCATCGAGAAAGCAAGCTGCTGCATTCGGTGTTGCGGGCGCGCCGGCTGGAATTCAGCTCTCGGTATACGCTGGCTGTCATGTCTTGTTCGAGGATCCCGCGCTTCACATGCACCATCGGCATTAGGGTCGGCCCCCGTCGGCCACGTTTGCGCGAGGCTCGGATTGCTGCGCCGTGAGGAGGCCTCTCGTCGTGGCTGTCATGACGCCGGCAGCGACATCCGGGTGATCCATCGCACCGTGCACCACCACCGAGTGGGACGCGAAGGCGATGCCGCGCTCGGCGAACACTGTCATGATCCTCTTCAGTGCCTCTCGGCGGATCTCGGTTGGCTTTCCTGGCCGAACCGTGAATTTGAGACGCACGACGAGCGCCGCCTCCTGAATATCGGCGACGCCCTGCAGCTTGAGCTGCTCGAGGAATTCGGGTGCGAACTCCGGATCGGCCAGCAGCTCTTCGCCGACCTTCTTGACGGTCTTGCGCACCAGTTCGAGATCGACGTCGCGCGCCAGCCGCAGGTTGAACTTGACGATCAGCCAGTCGCGACTGCTGTTTGTCACGGAGCCGAGTTGGCCGAACGGAACGGTATGCACCTGGCCATGGTGGTGGCGAAGTCGGACGGAGCGAAGCGAGATGCTCTCCACCGTCCCCTTGAGTTGCCCGGCCTGAATGTATTCGCCGATGCGAAAGGCGTCGTCCGCCATGTAGAACAGGCCGGAAATGATATCGCGCACGAGTGATTGGGCGCCGAAACTGAGAGCGAGCCCAAAAATGCCGGCGCCTGCGAGCAGCGGAGCGATGTTGACCCCCAGCTCTCCGAGAGCGACCAGAATCCCCGTTCCCAGCAGGAGGAAGGTGATCCCCCACTGGAGCAGAGGAATGACGGTCAGGAGCCGCGAACCGGGCTGGAATTCGTTGTCCCCACCCGGGACATAGCGGGTGACGGTCACGAATCTGGCGCGGATCCAGGTGCTGACCAAGGCCGACAGGGCATAGGCGACGATGATGACCACAGCCGCCCGCGCGATACTCTCATTGACCTCGATCCAGCGCGGCTCCCCGAGCCAGGCTGGAAAGTCCATCGCGAGAAACCGGGCAACGATCAGAACCACGCCCAGCGTCGCGGCAAGGCGCACGATTGTAACAAGCGCTCGCGCCAGGTGCCATGGCAGGGACGCATTCGCTCGCTCCTCCCCATGGGCGTTGCAGTAGGCCTGCAGGAGCCGATCGACGATGAACGCTCCGACGACGATCCCGCCGATCGAGATCGTCGCGACGTAGAATGGAAAGTCGAGGGACATGACGCCATAGATCCAGGCAATCCCGGCGGCACCGATGGCGATACCGGAGCCGATTTCGCACACCGGCAGGCGCGTCGGAGCCTCGGCGTGGAAGCGGCGTGCCGCGGTCCACATCAACGCGGTGGCGATGATCCCCGCCGCTACGCCCGAAGCCTGCCCGGCGGGCCAGCTCATTCCGGCTTCAAGCAGCAGCGGTATGACCGTTACGAAGGCGACGGCCAGGAACAGCGAGGCCGTCAGGAACGGCATGGCACGCCGGACTTGGGCATCGCTGGCCGAGATGAGGCGCAGCGGCGGCTCGCTCGGGCGCAGCAATATCCTGACGGCCGTCATGATGATTCTGAACCGGAGCACGGTATCGACCACGGCGATCCCCAGCCGGGCCATGAGCGTACTGTCGCCCAATGCAATCTCAACCAGGATGGCCGCTGCCAGCAACATCACGATCAGGTCGCCGACATCACACGCGAAAGCGGACATGAGCCGCGTCGTTCTCGAGGCACTCATGCGCGCCCTTGGGCGCGAGATTCCCCGGCGCATGGCATGCGGAAGCAACAACAACAGCGCCACGATGCAGGCAGCGCGCCAGAGAAGTCCGGGATGGCCGCTGGTCAGTATACGAGCGGCCGCATCGCTGGTTTCGCCGGGAATCCGCGGAATCGCGGTCAGGATCGGCCAGAACAGGTCCCGGATGGCGGTGAGGCCCTGCGCCAGATAGCTGACGAGGCTTCGTTGCATCGTGATGCCGACGGAGGAGGCCTCGGCACTCGCCCACGCCGCACTCATCCATCCGATCGCAGCGCAAGCGGCAAGGGGGAACATCGCGGAACAATGCCGCGTGAGGTTCACTGGCATGCGTTCGCCTATCTGCGGTCGCTCGGACATGGCTCCCTCCGCGCGGTCAAGACGTCTCGTGGTGCAGGCGGCTCATGTCAGCCGGCGCTTCAGAGCGAGCTGACATCGCCGTCGCGGGCGAAGAAGCTCTCGGGCGCCAGCAACTGCAGGCGCGCCTCGCGGTCACGCAGCACAGCGTCGTCCGCAGTCGGCGCGTGATGAAGGCAGGCGAGCCGTCGGGCGCCCGCCGCCCGCATCAATGCGAGCCCGGCCTGCCAAGTCGAATGCCCCCAATCGCGATGCGCCGGGTAGTCGCTGTCGGCGCACCACATCGCGTCATAGGCGATCAGGTCGGCATCGCGGCAGAAGCGGACCAGATCGGGATCGGGCGCGTCGCCCATGTGCTCGTGATCTGTCAGGATCACGAAGGCACGGTCGCCATGGTCGAAACGATAGCCGCAAGTGGCGACGCCGTGGCGCAGGGTGACGGTACGGATGACGGTGTCGTCCAGGGTGATGTTCAGGCCTGCTTCGAAGCTCGCGGCGTCCAGACGTACCGGCAGCGAGGCGAATCCGATCGGGCTCAGTGGCTCCTGGAACAACAGTCTCAAGCTCTGATGAACGCTGATGTCGGTTCGGCGCGGCGCGCGAATGCCGAGGGTGAAATCCGGGCTGAAGAGCGGGGCGAATCCGGTCAGCCCGATGACATGGTCGAGATGGACATGGGTTAGGAGCAGCCAGGCCGAGCGCCGTCCCCCTGCAAGCAGGGCGCGTCCCAGCTCGACCGCGCCCGATCCGCAGTCGACGATGAAGGTTTGCTCACCGATCGCGACCTCGATGCAGATCGTGTTGCCGCCGAAGGTGCGGAAATGCTCGCCCGACACCGGCATCGAGCCGCGTGTGCCCCAGAACCGGACGCTGAAATCGCTCATCGCAAACCTCACTTCGTCTGCAAAGCGTGAACGGGCTGCCAGTCCGGCGGCGGCGGGGCCGTGAGCAGATCTCGGCAGCGCTCCGCCAGCGCCACGGCCGGGCCGTCGCCCGGCTTCTGCGCCAGGCAGGTCTCGATGAGGTGCAGCGCATCGCGGAAGCGGCGCTGCCGATAGGCGGCGAGTGCCCGCTCGTAGCACTCGACCCAGGCCGGGCAGATCGTCGTCGCGGACAGTCCGAGGAGCTCATAGACGGTGACGCCAAGGTCGCGCCCGTAGACTGCGATGCTGTCGACCTCGCGCACGAGGATGGCTTGGCCCGCTTCGCGCCGTGTCTCCTCGCTGATCAGGATCGCGGTGCCATAGGCTTTGTTGGCACCTTCAAGCCGGCTCGCGAGGTTCACGCTGTCGCCGATCGCGGTGTAGTTCAGCCGGGTCCGCGATCCGATATTGCCGATGATGGCCTCGCCCGAATGCAGGCCGACGCGCACCTTGAGCGGCTGGCCTTCGGCATCCATCAACCCGGCCGCTGTCGTCTCCGCGACGATGGCGAGCGCGGCACGGCAGGCTTCCAGGGCCGTATGCGGCTGCGGCCGCGGGGCACCCCAGAAGGCCATGACCGCGTCGCCGATGAACTTGTCGACCGTGCCTGCACGCCGCTCCACCGCTTCCGAGGCGAGTTCTAGAAACCGGCTGGCGACCGGCAGCACGGCCGGCCCGAGGCGCTCGGCTAGACGTGTGAAGCCGGCGAGGTCGGCGAACAGGATGGTGATGCGCGCCGACGTGCCGCCCGGCTCGGCCCGGCCGCCATGCGCGACCAGTTCCCGCACCAGATCGACGGGGATGAAGCGGCCGAAATTCGCCAGCCCCGCCGCCATGCGCGCGAGGGCCGCGGAAAGTTGGTCGATCTCGATCAGGCGCGAACGACGATGGACCAATGCGTCGAGCTCGAAGCGTTCGAGATGGGCCAGATCGGCGACCACCGCACGGATCGGCTGGACCAGCAGCAGTTTCGCCAGAGCAGCGGCGACCAGTCCCGCCAGGGCGATGGCGAGGGCAAGGCCAATGCCCACGCGGCGGGTGGTCGCATCGATCTCCCCCAGGAAGTCGCTTTCCGGCACGATGACAGCGAACTGCCAGCCTTGGAAATGCAGTGGCGACAGCCCGACGGCGAAGCGCTCCCCGGCCAGCTCGACGGCGATGCGTTCGGGCACCGGCTCGCTTTGCTCCGCCCGCTGCGCCAGCGCTGCGCCGATGCGGCGGCTGACCTTGATCAGCTTCGTGCGATCCCGGTCATGGCCGGCCGGCTCGACGACAAGGCGGCCGGCGGGGTCGATGACCGCCGCGCCGCCGGTCCGGCCGACCGCGATCTGCCCGAGGAGCCTGGAGAATTGCGAGAGTGCCACGAAGGCGCCGAGGCGACTGCCATCGGACAGCCGGCCGACATAGGCAACCGCTGGCTCTGCCTCGGCTGGGTCGATGGCGGAAACCCAGCCCGGTGTGGAGGCATCGGCCGCCGGCCAGATCCCGGCCACGGTCTGCAGCCGGGGCTCGCCGCCGCGCTTGCCGGGCTCGATCGCCGCGACGGTGCCCTTCGTCCCCTCATGGGCCAGCGCGGTGACGAGCGACATGCTTCCAAGCGGCTGCGTCAGGGCCGCGTCGCGTGCGGCGAGCGAGCTGTCCCGTTCGATCAGCCTGGCGGCGGCGCCCCAGGCGGCTTCTGCGCCGGTGACCTGCGCCCACCACTCGTGGCGGACCGAGGTCGTGACCTGTCGCTCGATCTCGATGGCAAGCGCCGTGCTGTTGCGCGTCGCGGTTCGCCACCAGGCGATATGCACGCTGCCAGCCACGATCAGCACGCAACCGAGCGCAAGCGTCGTCAGGATGGTCTGCAGGCCCGTGCGCATCGTGGCCTCCCGCAACGGCCGGCCGTCAGCCGGAGGGATGGGTGGTTTCGAGGGCCTGGAACACCACCGCCAGCACATAGCCGAAGATGGCATGGCCGATCAGGCTCATCAGGGAGAGCTGCAGGTTGTCGCCGATCAGCAGGAAAGGCAGGCCGGCTAGCGGCGCCAGCAGGCCGAGCGCGATGAAGTAGGTGACCACCCCCCAGAGCCAGCCATCGGCGGGATGGCCGAGCCGCACCAGCCGTGTCGTCAGCCAGTAGCCGAGAGGGTAGAAGATGAAGCCGGTGACGTAGTGCAGCGCCTTGGCCCAGACATCCGGAACGGAAAGGCCGAACTGGCGCTGGAACAGCAGCTTGACCAGCGCCGGCGGTTCGAGTGGAAAGCCCGCGAAGAGCTGCGTCGGCCAATTGGCCCAGATCTCGTAGAAGCCGGTGGCGGCGAAGCCTCCGAGCACGAGATGCCAGCTCTGGCGGGCGGTGGGGACCAGGCGGGCGATAACCCCCGGTGTGTTGGTGGCGGTCGTCATGCTCATGAGATCCTCCTTGGAAGTCGGTTGCCGCGGAACTGGCGGTTCAGAGGTATTCCTGGTGAAGGTCGACGGTGGAGCGCTGGCCAATGTCGTCGAGATGCGCGGCGATCCACTGCGCCGCCGCGGCGCGGCCGAGATCGCGCAGGCGCGTCAGGAAAGACCAGCTCGTGTTGAACTTCGACGCGATCGAGAATTCGGCCATCGCATCGTCTGAGCGGATCGCGTGGATGAAGACGCGCCGCAGCTTGTCGCGGTGCTCGGGGCGGATCCAATCCTCATCGATCAGCTTGGTGGCGAAGGCGATCGCCCGCATCTCGCGGATCAGCGAGGAATTGAAGCTGATCTCGTTGATCCTGTTGAAGATCTCGGAGGGGTCGTTCGGCACGTCCGGCCGCACGATCGGATTGATGTGGACGACGAGAATGTCGCGCGCCTGCGCATCGTAGATCAGCGGGTAGATCGCGGGATTGCCGACATAGCCGCCATCCCAATAGTGATGGCCGTCGACCTCCACGGCCTGGAACAGCATCGGCAGGCAAGCGGAGGCCTGGACGACCTCCGGCGACATCATCTCATTGGTGAAGATCTGCGGCTTGCCGGTCTTCACATTGGTCGCGCAGAGCCGCAGGCGGGTGCAGCGGCACGCCCGCAGGGCGTCGAAGTCGACGACGCTGGTCAGCACGTCGCGCAAGGGGTTGAAGCCGAGCGGATTGAGCTGGTGCGGCGAGAAGGTCCGGGTCAGGGCCTCGAAGAAGCGGTAGCTGACCGGCTCCTTGACGCCGAAACCCTCCAGCCAGAGATCGAAGGGGGTCTGCTGGTAGGGGCTGGCGGTCCGGCCGGCGCGACTGATCCGATGCCAGAAGAGCTCCAGCAATTCGCGGGCATGCGCCTTGCCGCCGGCCATTTTGCCATAGGCGTAGACGACGGCGTTCATCGCACCGGCGCTGGTCGCGGACAGGCCGTCGATCTCGATGCGCCCGTCCTCCAGCAGCATGTCGAGCACACCCCAGCCGAAGGCGCCATGGGCGCCGCCGCCCTGGAGGGCGAGATTGATGGTCGGCGCATCGGCGCCCGGGACATCCGCCATGCCTTCCGGCTGCGAGCGGGCTTCGTGATCGAGAACGGTCGACGGGGACATCAGGCGGCGTCCTTCTGCTGGAGGGTTTCTGTCGCGGGCCTGGCCAGCGCGATCTCGCGGCCGGTAATCAGGCGGGCGCCGCGCTCATAGGTCAGGTAGGACCAGAGCCAGCTCGTCGCGACGGAGAGCCGGCTACGGAAGCCGATCAGGAACCAGACATGTGCGGCCGACCAGAGCAGCCAGGCCGGAAAGCCCGTGAGCCGGAGCCAGCCCAGGTCGACGATCGCGAATTTTCTGCCGATGGTGGCCATCGAACCGGCATCGCGATAGCGGAACGGCATGGGCTCGGGCGCCGAGAGAACGCGCGTCGCGATCAGACTGCCCACCCAATGCCCGGCCTGCTTCGCCGCCGGGGCGACACCCGGCAGCATGGCGCCGTCCGTTCCGGCATAGGCGGCCGTGTCGCCGATGACGAAGATCGCGGGATCGTCCGGCAGCGAGAAATCCGCCTCGACCTTCACTCGGCCGGCGCGATCGACCGGAGCATCGAGCCAGCGCCCGGCAGGCGAGGCCTTGACGCCCGCGGCCCAGATCACGGTCCGGGCCGGAAGGCGCATCGCGCCCAGCATCACTCCCTCGTCCGAGACATCGATCACCATGGTCCTGATTGCGACGCTGACGCCCATGGCTTCGAGCGCATGATGAGCCGAGCTGCTCAGCTCCTCGCGGAAGCCCGGGAGGATGCGCGCCCCGGCCTCGACCAGCACGATGCTGATGTTGTCGGAACTGATGCGGCGGAAGTCGCGGCCGGCCGCATGGCGGACGAGCTCGGCGATGGCGCCCGCCATCTCGACGCCTGTCGGGCCGCCGCCGACGATGACGAAGGTCAGCAGTGCCTTGCGGATCGCCTCGTCGTCTTCGAGCTCCGCTTCCTCCAGCGCCTTGAGGATCTTGGCGCGGACGCGGGTCGCATCGTCGACCGTCTTGATCCCCGGCGCAGCCACGGCCCAGTCGTCACGGCCGAAATAGCTGTGCCGGGCGCCTGTCGCGACGACGAGATAGTCGAAGGGGATGCTGCGGCCGTTCTCGGTTACCACGCGGCGGGCGCGGCGATCGACATCGACGACCTTGTCGAGCACGACGCGGGCATTGGCCTGGCCACGCAGCACCGAGCGGATCGGCGCGGCGATGTCGGCCGGCGAGAGGCTGGCGGTCGCGACCTGATAGAGCAGCGGCTGGAACAGGTGGAAATTGCGCCGGTCGACGATCGTCAGGTCGACGGGCGCATGCTTCAGGGCGTGCGCCGCAGCGAGGCCGCCGAAGCCTGCGCCGATGATCACAACCCGCGGAACGGTAGGTGTCGTCGCTATGGCGGCCATGGCGAATTCCTCGCTTTGCTGATCAGTGAGCCGTCCAGGCACCGTCGACCGGGATCGCCGTGCCGGTCATCGAGGCGCCAGCCTCGGAGGCGAGGAAGACGGCCAGGGCGCCGATCTCCTCGACGGTCGCGAAGCGCTTGTTGGGCTGGGCCGCGAGCAGGATCTCCTTGACGACGCGGTCGCGTGCGATGCCGTGCGCCTTGGCCTGTTCCTCGATCTGCTTCTCGACGAGCGGCGTCCAGACATAGCCGGGGCAGATTGCATTGACGGTGACGCCGTATTCGGCGCCCTCCAGCGCGACTGCCTTGGTGAAACCGACGATGCCGTGCTTGGCGGCGACATAAGCCGACTTGAACGGCGAACCGACGAGGCCATGCGCAGAGGCGACGTTCACGATCCGGCCGAAGCTGCGCTCCTTCATTCCGGCGAAGACGGCCCGCGTGGCGTGGAAGGCTGCCGAGAGGTTGAGCGCGATGATCGCGTCCCAAAGCTCGACCGGAAAGGCCTCGACCGGCGCGACATGCTGGATGCCGGCATTGTTGACGAGGATGTCGACCTGGCCGAAAGCCGCCACCGCGCCCTCGATCAGCGCGGCTACGCCGGCCGGTTCGGCGAGATTGCTGCCGTCGAAGCGCACGGTGACGTCGCCGGCTGCCTCCAGGCTCAGACGCGTCTGCTCGATGCTGCGCGGATCGCCGAAGCCGTTGATGACGAGATTGGCTCCAGCGCCCGCCAACGCCTTCGCAATGCCCAGGCCGATGCCGCTGGTGGAGCCAGTGACGACGGCGGTCCGGCCTGCGAGAGGGCGTGGATGGCTGGTGGTCGCGGAAGCGGCTGTGGCGTGGACGTTCATCGCATCTCTCCTTGCTGCGGAAGAGGATGCGGATGGCGGCCGGCTCCGGGAAATGCCGATGCGCTGTCGTGACCATAGCCGCCGGCTATGGCGATTTTTGTTGCCGCGGCCGGGCGGCGCGAGCAGCCTCGCCTCATGAGCGACACGTCCCTTGCCGAACGCCTTGCCGAGCTGCGCCAATGGCTCGCGCGCGAGCGCCCGCAGATCGCGCAGGCCTATGACCGTATGGTCGAGCATCTTGCACGAAGCGGTGCTGGGGCCGGGGCCTTGCGGGCCGGCGACGCGATGCCGGCCTTCGGTCTGACCGCGGCCGATGGCCGCTTCGTCACCTCGGCCGAGCTTCTCTCGACCGGGCCGCTCGTGCTCAGTTTCTATCGCGGTGCCTGGTGTTCCTATTGCCAGACCGAGCTGACGGCGCTGCGCGATGCCCATGACGCGATCGCCGCGCTGGGTGGGCGCGTCGCCGTGGTCTCCTGCGAGATCGGCGGTCGCGGGCTGGCGGTCGCACGCCAGCACGATTTGCCGTTCGACGTACTCAGCGACGTCGATCTCGGCCTCGCACTGGCGTTCGGGCTCGTCATCTCTGTGCCTGGCGAGGTGCGCGAAATCTATGAGCATCTCGGCTACGATCTGGCGCGCATCAACGGGAACCCGTCCTGGTTCTTGCCGATCCCGGCGACCTATGTGGTGGCGCCCGACGGTCAGATCGCCTCAGCCTTCGTCGAGCCGGATTTCCGCTATCGCATGGATCCGGCCGAGATCCTGGCGACACTGACCCGGCTCAAAGCGGCGCCAGCCTGACCGCATCGTCCCAGTCGCGGGACCGCGCGAGGCGCAGGCAGGCCTCCGTTGCGGTCTGGAAGGGGCGGCCGGCGACCACCGCAACGGCAACGCTGCGCGCCGGGATGGTCTCCTCGAAGGGGATCATCGCCAGGCCTTCGATCAGCGGGACGCTCGCCGGCAGCACGCCGAGGCCGAAGCCGGACCGGACCAGACGCTGCAATTCGTCGGTGCCCTGCACATGATGGCGGAAGCGCACCGCGACATCCTTGCAGGCGCAGACGAACTTAAAGCGCTCGTGATCGACGCAGCTGATCTGATCGATCATCTCAGCGCCGACGAGATCGTCGAGCGCGATGCTGGTCTTGCAAGTCAGAGGATGGCTCTGCGGCGCGACAAGCCGGCTGCCTTCCCGGAAGAGCGACCAGCTGCGCATGCGCTCGGGCAACTCCACCGCATCGCTCAGGAAGACCAGATCGAAATCGCCCTCCAGAGCGCGGGCGACGAGATCCCTGTGCGGCAGTCTTACGAGCGTGAGATCGAAACCGTTGAGGCAGGTGTTGAGGCTTTCGAGCAGGCCCGCCAGCACCGCCGCGGAAACCGTTTCGAGGATGCCGAGGCGCAAATGCGCCATGTCGCCCTTGCTGACGCCGCGCGCCAGTTCCTTCGCCGCCTGAGCCGCGACATAGGTGCGCTCCAGATGCGGCAGCATCAGCCGGCCGAGCTCGGTGAGATGCGTGTTCTGCCGCTCGAGATGCAGGAGCAATCCGCCGAGCTCATCCTCTAGCTTCTGGATGGCGCGCGTCAGCGACGGTTGTGCGACATGACACTGCTCCGCGGCGCGCGTGAAGTTCAGGCTGCGCGCGACCGCCAGGAAATAGCGGATCTGATGCATTTCCATGCCAATCCCCCGGATGGCAGACTTGGCCGCGCTGCTCGATGGTGATCTGGCGCCATCGGGTGGATATTCGCGGGCGCGGGCGGTTTGGTTACAGGCAGCTGCCGGAAACGCGCCGCCTATCCGCGCTCCGCTGCGCCCGCATCGCGGTCGAGCGTCATGGCAAGCCCAGCGGCCGCAGACAGCGTCACGCCGATGGCGAGCACGGTCGCACTCCAGCCGAAGCGTTGGAAGACCTGGCCCAAGATGACGCTGCCCACGAGGCCGCCGAGGAAATAGCTCGCGAGATAGAGTCCACTCGCCGCGCCGCGTTCGCGTTGCGCCGTCCGGCCGACATGGCCTGTCGCGATCGCCTGCGCGGCGAAGGCGCCGATGGCGAAGAGGACCAGCCCACCGAGCACGGCCGCCAGGGACGGCAGCAGCAGCAGCGGCAAGCCGGCGAGCGCGACGCCCAGGCTCGCCAGGAGACTCCGCCGTGTGCCGAGGCGCAGCACCAGCCAGCCCGCCAAGAGCGTGGTCGCGACCGAGGGCGCGAAGACGAAGTAGACGAAGCCGATCTCCATCATCCCGAGCGCCAAAGGCGGCGCGGTCAGGACGAGGTTCACATAGGTGAACAGTCCGATGAAGGCGAAGAGGATCAGGAAGCCGAGCGCGAAGCTCGCGCGAAGCTGCGGATCGGCGAGATGCAGCCGCAACGCGCCGGTGACGGGGGCCGTAGCCGTCGCCATCGGAGGGGCCCGCCGCACGGTGGCATGCACCAGGACGGCGCCCGCCAGATTGAGAACGGCGAAAGCATAGAAGGTGGTGGGCAGCCCGAACCGGTCGGCGACCGAGGCCGACAGCAGCCGCCCGAAGAAGTTGCTGGCGACGTTTCCAGCGATATAGGCCGCGAAGGCCGCCGCGCCGTCACTGGCCGAATAATGCTCGCCGAGATAGGCCAGCATCAAGGTGAAGGCCGCGGCCATGAACACACCCTGCAGCACGCGCAGGCCGGTGAAGGTCGCAAGATTCGGCGCGCCGGCCAGCAGCGCGGTCGGTATCGCGAGCAGGGCGAGGCTGATCATGATGCCGCGGCGCCGGTCGATCGAGGCGCTCAGATAGGATGTGGCGAGGCTCGACAGCGCCATGCCGATGGTGCTCGCATTGACCGCAACGCCCATCACGCCGGGGCTCGTGCCATAGTGCCGGATCAGCGCCGGCAGGATTGCCTGCATGGCGAACAGATCGACCAGCGTAAGGAAGGCCGTCAGCGCGATCACGAAGGTTCGCAGCCAGGAACGCGGGTTCGTGACCGGCATCGCCATGGCTGCCGGAGCGCTCTCGCTTCGCATCATTCCCATCCTCGGGATGCAGCCGTGCCCGGGCCCGGCTCAGTTCGGGTTTTCCTCGGTGGTGTAGAGCGCGCCGACCCGCCAGCCGTCGGGCGTGCGCACGCACAGCACGTTGACGAGGAACGCGATCCTTTGCGGGTCGGCCCTGGAACCCAATGTCAGCTTCAGCGGCTGGTAGAGCACTGCGCTGACCGGGCTGACCTCGACGACCCGCGCACGCTCGCGATCCGGCTTCACCTCCCAGACATCGGAGCGTTGGAAGGCGCTCATGCGTTCGATCATCCGGTCGGCGCCCCAGAACGCCTTGCCATCGCTGATCCAGACGAAACTCGGCGAATCCCACATCAACGCCCGCACCGCCTTGGTGTCGCGCGCATTCTGGGCGGCGACGAACCGCTCGTAGAGCGATGTGACAGCACGTTCAGTCTCGGTCTCGGCCGCGGCGGGCGCGGCGAAGGACAAGGCAACCAGGGCGATGAAGACCTTCGTCAGCATGACGACCTCCGACAGGATGCGGGTTGGATCGGGGCACCGGATGGCGGGCGGCGAAGGCCGGCCCGCATCGGCATGATCGGGCGTTACATGTCGGGATCGTCGAGCATGTCCGGCGGGACGATGTCGGAGGAGAGCAGGACCACTTCCTTGCCCGATTTGTTCTCCCACCAATGGGCGTGGCCGGGCCCGAATTCGGGCGTCCAATCGCCGGTCCGGTGGATGATCGGGACGGAGCAGAAGGCGCTGTGCTCGATGATCTCGCCGGAGGCGACATAGACGATCGAGGGGCGGTCGTCATGGCGATGGAAGGGCACGATACCGTTGACCGCGACGGTCAGGCGGCGCGTGCGCAGGCGCAGATCGCCGAGATTGCGCCAGCCGGTGACGTTCACGACGGACAGCGTTTCGCGCCGGATGCCGACGTCGGGCGCGTTCTCGACCGTGCGCGGCTGCTTCAATTGCTTGTCGGCCGGGCAGGTGCCGGCCTGCGCTGCACTGATGCCCTGGATGAGCGCAGCGGTGCAGGCGGCCCCCGCCAGCAGGCCGCGGATTGCAGGTGCGTATCGTCTCGACATGACCGTCTCCTTCCTGAATGTCGCGCAATGCCGCGACCGGAAGGCAGCATCCCGGAGAGATCGAGCCGGCTGAAATATCTGCTTTCTCTGGTTTCGATAGCCGAAAGCTATTTCACCTGCTCATCGATCGCGGGCCATGATCGTCGTCGCAGAGCAGGCTGGACTGCTGCGCATTCCGCCACTGCCGTCAGCATTGTTCAGAGCGCTGCATCGACACGGGTCCGTGAAGCGAGTTGAACGGCGCTTGATCGAGCCGCTGCGAACTCCCTGAAGAGCGCCCTTTGCGGCGCGGCAATGGAG
>NZ_LNCQ01000033.1:0-39680 GCF_002831785.1 Allobosea sp. FBZP-16
CCACTATCAACCCCAAGGACTCTCGTTATGAACGAGGGAACTTCCGGGGGGCAGGTCACGTGCCGGCGTCGCCCCGGGACGAACCTAGGGGTGGCCTCGCGGTCCCCTGACGGAGAAGGGCGCGAGGGGACGACGACACCTGACCGACCAGGACCCATCCTCGCGCTCATTCCGTGCCGGCGTCGCCTCGGGGCGAACCTAAGGGCGGCTCCGCGGTCACCTGACGGAAGCAGTCCGTCTTTCCACGTCCGACCCGTGCCGCGGTTATGGCGGTCGAGGGCTGCGCCAGGCTAAGCCATCCTTGGGAATTGGCGCGACGGGAGGTCGGCACCTCGCCGACAGATATCCATCCCTCCTCGCTCCCAGCCGTGCCGGTGCCTTGCATGGCACAGGCCGGGAGAGGGCCCCGAGACCAGTTGCGGCTGCCCTATCGTGGTCGTCTCAGCATTATTAAAATAAAGCGAGGCAATGATCGCGGAGTTAATATTGAATATAGCAATAATATCTAGTGCATTATTAACTATAACTAATAATCACTCAGTATGCCGCTTCGGATACGCATAATATCTCGATTGTTCATGATATGTTTCATTCAGTGATTCTTGTCATTGGGGCCGAGACATGGGCGCAACGACAATTCAGGGAGGTCAAGCATGGTGGCGCCGCAGCTTCAGCAGGTCGAAGATTCTGTCGAATTCCCGAGGCCTGCAAAACTGTGGGTCGCCTCAATGATGGGCGGCCCCGAGCGGCCGGGCTGGATTCAGTGGAGTGGGTACGCGGCCGACGACAATGACGCGCTCTTGGCCGTCCAGAATGCGGTGTATCAGGTCTGGCCTTCGCGCTACCCCGTGCGTCACCCCATATTCAGCACGGCCGACCGGCTGGCGAAGGTCCTGGATGATGACGATGGGGATCGGAAGCCGCACTCGCTGATCGTGCAATTTGCCGATCAGGCGCCGCGCCCGTCACCGACTTCGGTGGCGCCGGCCGACGCGGCCAATCGGGAGACGGTGCGGTCCCTGAGGTCTCTCCTTCAGCCCCTGCTGCTCGTAGAGCCCGCGGTCAGCGAGGCAATTCATAGCGGCCAGCCCGTCTCGGTAGAATGGACCATCCAAAGCGCCCATTTTTATACCGGGCAGACCCGCTTATCAGCCTGCATCTCCGCGCGGACCCCAGGAGGTGCCGAGATCAGGCTCAACCTCGCCCACGTCATGTTCGCCCTCCTTTTCGATGAGCTGGAACGTCGCCCGGCAGGGCTCCAACTGAGCGGTTCGTTTGCCCTCCCCAGGGGGGCCGCGAGGCGCCTACGGCCCTGGGGAATCTTGAAGTTCGCGGCTGATCGCGCGCGGGTTCTTGAAATGCCCGAAGAGCGTCTGGGCAAGGCGCTTTTCAGGTTGCATTTCAACCGCCGGCCGGTGCTGGCCGAGCGGCTCGCCGAGGTCGTCAAGGAGCAGCGCGCCGCTGCCCGGTAAACACCGTAACTCGCGCCTCTGGCCCACTGCTACCATCGTCCGATCTTGGCGTCATAGAAACCCCCGCGTGATGGAGTCACGCGGGGGTTCGTTGTTCTTTCGGCGATGCCTACATCGCGTCGGAGGCCGGCAAACCCTTGCGGATCAGCCAGGACTGAAACGCCCGGTCGTCCGCGAAGACCCGGCGCAGGAGCGCCAGAGAGGTCGCGGCCGCCCGCTTAGGCGAGATATTTCGCATCGTCACCAACTGTCCAGAGTGGTGGAACCACATCTCATCGAAGTCGCGGACGGTGTCATTGTCGAGGTCGAGATCGGTCATCGAACTTTCCTTTCCAGGTGGGGTGGCGGCTTAGGAGGGGTCCATGGGGCTGCTTGACCTAGGCAGGTCTCGAGCTCCGAAGCTTGGCGACGGCAGACAAAGCGGCGCCCACGAATGCCCTCGGCAGCCTGTCGAAGAGTTTGATTGATCGCCTCGAGAGCGGTGTTCTCGCCGGCGAGTTCCAGTCGATGGCGATCGACCGCCGCCGCGAGATTCTCGAAGGCGGGGTTGCCTTTTTGCCGTTCCTGGAGCCAGGCCAGAACCTGGCGCAAACCTTCATAATTTGCCGATAGCAGCGCTTTCCGCGTCTCAGGCGGCTGTCCGGCGATGTTTATCATCACCTTCCACGCCTCTCGGTTCTGGCCCAACGCCACCCACAGCATCATGTCGTCGACGGCATCGGCGCGCTGATCGACGGGTAGGGCGGTCACCCGGTCGACGATACCCAGGAGAACTGCCTCGCGGCCTGGGTCGACCTGCGGCGCGGGCCTGCCGAAGACGCGCTCAAACCAAGTCAGCGCCGCAGGATCGACGGGCCTTGCTAAGATCGTTTCGTCGACAATGGCGATCGCCCGCGATGCAGCACGAAACTTGATCCGAAGAGCGGATGTGGACAGGGCAGCAGCATCTGGGACAATATCAGAGACAACGCGCGCAAGCCTGACAGCCTCCTTATCGACGAGGGTCAGACCGGCGGTCGAGAGGGCGCAGGCCCCGATGGTGCCGGCAACGATGACCGAGACCGACGCGACGAAGAGTGTCCGCATGACGGCCGCCGGCTTCGCCGAGGCGGCGAAACGGCGGCTCCACGTGTCCATGAGGTCGGGTGCCGCGATGATGCGGCCGCCCCCGACCTTGCGGATCAGCTCCCTGCGGCGGGCCGGGTCGATCACAGCGAGGCCGTGACCTTCGACGCGGCGCGCTGGTTGGCTAGCGCCTCCCTGAAGACGGGCAGCCAGCGCATCTTCTGTGTCTCCAGCCAGTCCTGAAACCAGAGGACCTTCGCCTCGTCGAAGTAGGCCCGCGCCGCCTCCGGATCGTGGGACCTGTCGAAGTCCTCGGCCGCCACGGCGGCGAAGCTCAGCCCGAGGGCGACCGCCTCGTCCGCCTCCTCGACGCCGAGGTCATCGATCCACGTGTCGACCGCGCCGAGCTGCTTCGCCTCCCGCAAGCTCTCGGTCGCCGACCACCGGCGGAAATGCTCCTCCGTGCGGCCCTGCGCCCGGATCTGCATGAAGACGGTGGCGATACCGAAGCCGGTCGTGGTCTTCGCGAAGTCGATCGCGTTGGTCTGGGCCGATCCCGAGGTCGTGATCGGGCGGATGACCAGGACGTGTCCGCCAACAGCCTCCATGGCCTGGACGAAGTAGGGGAGCTTCTCGCGGACGTGGACGTCGTCGCGCGCACCGGTGTCGAAGATGACGGCACCCGCCCCTCCGGGCTGGCCCATCCGCTGCAGATGCTTTCCGATGATCGTGTGCCAGCCCGGCCGCGTGACGTTGACGAACACTACATTGTCGTGGATCGAGCTCATGATCGAGTTCGTGGTGTCGCTCTCGGCCGTGAGGGTCACGCAGCCCATGGAGGCGAAGATGTAGTTGGCAGCATCGGCGTTGACGCTCTTCCCGACACCGCCTTTGCCTTCAACGATGATGATGAGAAGCGGCGGGAAGCCGCTCCCCAGCGGCTTGCTGCCGGCCCTGTTCCCGTTGCGGTTCATAATGTAATCCTTCTGTTCGTTTAGGTTGGACGCCTGACCTTGGTGGGGCGGTCGCCATTGATTGTTTCGACGTATTGCTCGGGCTGACTGCCCGGGTCCGGGGGAAGTCGGACGTTCGCACGAGCGCCCAGCCCGCCAGTGCCTGCTCTCGCGGCCGCATACGGCCGATCTGGCGGGGCCCGGTGATCTTCCTTCGGGTCGGTCCTTTTGCCTCGGCGAGAGGTTTCGGATGCTGTCCCCTCATTGTGGGTTGGGGACTGCTCGCGAGTTTCCTCTGGCTTGCTGGACAGGGCCTCCCGACGAAATTTGCAGACGTAATTTGCGAAGACCTGGAACGCGATCTGGATACCGGCAGCCAGGACTTCCTGGTGGATCTCCTTCCAGAGAAGTCCGCGCTCTCGCGCGGCCTCCAGCGCCGGCATCATCGATCTGATCTGGGACTTGGCGGTTGTCGGTCGGCCCCGACCCGGGGCGGCTTTTTCAAGCCGACTGATTACGGCTTGAACCCTGTCGCCGCCCATGACCTGTCTTCTCCTTTCGTTGAGGAGTGGTGGCAGAGTGCGGCACGGCGATCAATAAGCCGTCAGGGCTTTTGAGGAAATTGGAGACAAAAGCGAAATATAGGATGTTATAAATTCAGTTATAACCAGTGATACGCGAGATGATAATCAAACAAAAAGCGTCGATTATAACGACGATTACGAGCTGATTATAACGTGATTATATGAGATTATGTAAAGATTGTTCATATTAGATTTATGTAGTGGCAGAGTAGGCCAGTGACGACATGTAGACAAAGCGCGCTTTCCTACAGGTCTGCTGGCCAGAGGGCTCTGCCCCCGTGGACCCCCGCCGCCCGCGTGGCGTGTCGGGATCTGTCCGCGCAAGCACGGAAGGCTCGTCAATGACGACCCGGAATAAGGAACCAAAGGATCTCGCCCGGCCTGTCAGTTTCAGGCTTCCGCCTGCCGACCGTGCAAGGCTGATGGAAGTGGCCGCCGCCGAAGGACTCACTGCCGGCCAGTTGGCCCGTAGGATCGTCGCCCGCGATCTCGGGCTCGAAGCGAAGCTGAACCATGTGCGCCGGGCCATCGCGAACGCCGAGGTATTGCGAAAAGTCCTCGGCTCGCTCGGGGCAATCGGCAACAACCTCAATCAAATCGCGGCGCGGCTGAACGCCAGTGGAAATCACGCCGAAGCGGTGCGTGGCGTCGACGCCCTTCGAGAACCCTTGGCGGAGGCCTTCGCGGTCGTGATCGCCGCCCTGAAGCGGAGGCGCTCGTGATCATCCGCTCCTCCTTCGTCGGTGACGATCCAGGCCGCACTCGCCACCTGCTGGACGCCGAGAACAACGAACTGGTTGTCGAGCGGACGGATCTGGACCGCGGGTGTCCCGCCGACCTCGATCTCATGCTTCAGATGTGCTCGGCGCTACGGGCGTCTAATCCACGAGCTTCAATTTCAGTCGGCCATTTCAAATGCTCACCGCGATTCAAGCTCAACGGGGATGCAGGACTGCAGCGGCTGATCGAGGTTGTCGAGCGCGAGCATGGGATCCCAGCGGACCAACCGCGCAAGGTCGTCGTTCACAAGAACGGTCGGCGCGTATCCCACGTCCACCTTCTTTATGCGGCGGTAAACCCTCGGACCGGGCGGGTCCTTTCGTCGAAGCTGAACTATCAAGCCGACGAGTTGGCCTCGCGGATCCTGGAGATGGAGTTCGGAGAGCCGATCGTGCCCGGGCCGAGGCTGAGGAAGAACGAGGAAGCGCTCATCGAGCGGGGCGAGCACGTAATGGCCGCAGTTCTTTCCCAGTACGAGCCCGTACGAAACCACGGCCGCGATCCCGAGAATGAACGTCAGCAGGGCTCCAGGACCAAGATGCCGTTGATGGAGTTTCGGCGACGGCTTTCCAATGCCCTAGCCGCAACCGGGTCTCCCCCATCGCTTCCTCGCGCTCTCGATAATGGTGAGTTCGCGATCGCGATAGGTGACCGCCGCGACGTCGTCATGGTGGTCCACCTTAAGACCGGTACACCATACTCCCTGGCGCGCGTCATCAAGGGCATGTCACGCCCCGTCATCTTGACCGAGGCCGAGCAGGCGAGCTTCCGCGCGAGGGCGCGCCCGGTCGCCGATGTCGTCCGAGATGGCCTCTCATTATCGTATCGGGTGGGCGAGGCCCGTGTCGCCAGTCATATACGTCGAGGCCTTTTCGAGGCCGCCATCGATGGCGAAGGCGCCCCGTTTTTGTCGAAGCTCCGCGATCAGCGAGCGGCACAGCGTGGGCAGATCAGCGGGGGTATGACGCTCAAGGCCTATCGCTCAGGCATCCGCGCGAACGACCAGCTTGCCAACGAGCTGATCCAGCGTCGGATTGACCGGGCATTTCGTACCGCGCGTCTCCTCGAATTGCCGGCGGCTCGTAAAGCTGCCTTCGCTTTGGCGGGCGCCGGAGCCATCCTTGCGGGTGCGAGCTTCGCCCTGTCGATCGGTGCAGGGTTCTTGGCGACGATGATGTTGCGGGACCAAGCAAAGGCCCGGCGAGCGGAGGCCGCGGTTTTGATCGCCGCACGCAAGCGCAGGGACAACGCCGCCATCACCGACACACGCCCTGCCGTCAATGGTGACCTAAAAGAGGGGCGTCAGGAGCCGATCAAGCGTCGCCCGGCACCCACATTCGATTTCGACCAAATCCCCCGCGAGCACCGTGTCCTGGCGGGCATCGTCATGCACCATATGTCGCACGACTGGCGCACGGACGTCACAGAAGCAGCCGAGCGCGCGCTGGGAGTTGAGGTCGTGGACGGGTTGCGGACCCTCCACAAGGTCGGCTCAGATAAGCAGAAGGCCATGGTAGCGAACTGGGCGCGTGGCATGAAGAACACCTACGCCGCTGCCGCCGCCCTCCGCAAAGCCGGGGAATGCGACGCTGCCTCGTCCCTCGAGCGGCGTGACCGCCAAATGGCCGCCCGGACACCCACCTCAACTCTAGAGCGAGGCTGAGGCCTGCCGGCGCATCCCCGCTGGCATATGGGTCGTGCCGCGCTTCACCCACTCGATCAGGTCGGACCGGCTGTAAACCGGTCGAAGCCCGGGCAACTGCTCGAAGGGCGGCCCGCTGCCGCGTGCACGCATCTTGTTAAAGGCGGAGACATCGATCTCCAAGATCTTCGCGACCGCGTTCGAGCACATGAATTCTGGAGCGCGCTCCAGGCGCTCCAACACCTTCTTTAGATAAGACATAACGATGGCCAGTGCAGCGCTGCACGAAGCAGCGTCCTATGCCCAATTTTGCCGGCCATCTGGCCGGCTGGCCGAAGCTCGCCATAACCAGACAATAACCTGGTTAGGCCGGTGCGAAAGGACTCAAGATGTGAAAATACGCGACACGACCCGATTCCGGGTTGTTTTCGGGGCGCGCATTCCTCAGCATTTCAAGCCATGTAGCTGCAGAGACTCGATGATGCTGGTTCGTCTGGATAAAGCCACGATGGCGGACATGAAACGGAGCGTCCGAAAACTCTTTCCGCGGGCAGGTCACGCGCATGCGCTCGAGGCCCTAGCCCGAGGCCTCGGGGCGAACACCTTCAACGACCTTCGCGCCTACGCGCGGGATTACGGCGGTATTCTCTGGGATGGCGATGACAAAAGGGCCGTCCAGTTCCTGGCAGAACGAGGTACTCATTCGGAGCCGGGATGTCTCGCGCACATGCTTGCGGTGCATGAGGCGGGGCAAGAGACCGTCCTCTTGAAAAGCGAGGGCGTGACCGCTGCCATACTATCAATAACTCAAGAGGGCATCGCGGTCGGCCGAGCCATCGGGCTCCAATCCCTCGATTGATCCGCAGAAGGTGCCGGCCTCCGGTCATTATGAGATTGAGTTAGACGACACGGCCGACCGCGCGCATCAAACTGTCATGACCAGCGCTCTCCTTCCAGCCTTCGCCAAGGGCTTTGCTATGTCGCTCGGGCTCATCGCCGCCACCGGCGCCCAGAACATGTTCGTGCTCCGGCAGGGCCTCAGGCGCGAGCATGTCGGGCCCATCGTGCTTTTCTGTGCGGCCGCGGATGCCTCGCTGATCGTCGCCGGCGTCAATGGCTCCTCGCACAGAAGCCATGGATCGTGCCGATCCCCGGCACCACGAGGCTGAGCCGTGTCGAAGAAAACCTCGGCGCCATCGATCTCAAACTTTCCCAGTCCGACCTGACCGACATCGACGTCGAGGCATCCAAGGTCGAAATCCAGGGTGAACGATTGCCGGAGGGGGCGCTCAAAATGACAGGGCTTTGATCCTGTCAGGGCGAACGCGCAGCCAGCGCCATTTGCTGACATTGGGACACTGCCCATTAGCTGACATCCGCGTCGTGACGATTTCAGCCATATCTGCAACCGCCCCCAGTAGCCGCTTGAGCTAAATGGCCTCCTGGAACCCCGGCGCGGTTCACGGTGCAGAAGCCCACAATCCCGTCGTGAAGGGTAATCGCCATTTCATTCAGTTTCAGTTCACCTGCCAGCCACCAAAGGTCGTGACACTGACAGGCTGGAGGCTGGCTCTCTTCCTAGAGCCGTCCAGCCTCGGTAGGGGACCGGGGGGTCCGTTGGACGCGCATTCGAGAAGGGGCGCCGGCTATGGGCTGGCGGCGGCGGCATTCATCTGTGTCTGGGCGGTGCTGTGCTGGCCCTGGCTGTCGGGCGCGGTGACGATCCCTTTCGACGCCAAGGCGCATTTCCAGGCGCAGATCCAGTTCCTGGCGCAGGCGCTACATTCAGGGCAGTCGCCCTTCTGGACGCATAACGTCTTCGGCGGCTCGCCGCAGGTGGCCGACCCCCAGTCCCTGATCTTCTCGCCGGCGATCCTCCTGGCGCTGCTGACGCCTTCGCCGAGCTTCCGCGCGGTCGACGCCTATGTGCTGGCGCATCTGCTCGCGGGCGGGCTGGCGCTGATGATGGTGTTCCGCGACCGCGGCTGGCATCCAGCCGGCGGGTTGCTGGCGGCGATCGTCTTCGCTTTCGGGGCGTCTGCCGCCTGGCGGGTGCAGCATGTCGGGCAGATCGCGAGCCTGGCCTTCTTCGCCATCGCGTTCTGGCTGACGGCGCGCATGCTGCAGCGGTCCTCGCTGGGAGGCGCTGCGCTGGCGGGCCTTGCGGCCGGGCTGATGATGGTCGAGCCCGACCAGGTTGCGCTGCTGGGCGCCTATGTGCTGATCGGCATGGTGGTGGCGCATTGGCTGGCGGGCGGTTGGGCGGCGTTTCGCGCTAGCCTGGTGCCGGGCGTCGTGGCCGCGCTGGTGGGGTTGGCCGTGATCGCCCTGCCGCTGCTGTGGACCTGGTTGTTCGCGGAAGCCACAACTCGGCCCGCTGTCGATCTAGTTGAAGCGGGGCGGGGTTCGCTGCATCCGGCCTCGCTGCTGACCGCCTTCGTGGCGGATCTCTTCGGCGCGCAGGATCCCAGGGTCGAGTTCTGGGGCCCCTATAGTCCGAGTTGGAATGCCAACGAGCTGTTTTTGTCCCAGAATATGGGGCAGCTCTATTTTGGTGCGTTGCCGGTTCTGCTTCTGGTCATCCCGGGATTGAGCCGCGGCTGGCTCTGGGACCGTGGCATCCGCAGCCTCACCATCCTGTTTGGGCTGATGGTGCTGTTCGCCGTCGGCCGCTACACGCCCGCATTCGCTTTCTTTTATCATTACCTGCCCGGCGTGAACGCTTTCCGCAGGCCGGCCGACGCAACCTTCTTGATCGGCGCGCTGGGGGCGGTCCTTGCCGGCTATATGCTGCACCGCCTGTTCGCCGAACCCTCTTTGCGGCTCACGAAGCGCGACCTCCTCTGGGCCGGCGGAATGTTCGCCGTCCTCGTGGCTTCCGTGCTGCTGGTCTCGGTTGAAAATCACCGGCTGACGGCGGCATTGCGGCCCGTGGCATTCGCCGCGATCTGGTTTTCCGCGGCACTCGCTCTGCTTCATGGCTTGCGACACTTGCGGACCGGCCTGGGTCCGTTGGTGGCAGCGACGCTAGTCACCGGCGTCGTCGCGGCGGATCTCGGCTTCAACAACGGTCCCAATGAATCGACCGCTCTGGCGCCGGAGATCTATGATGTGCTGCGCCCCGACACCCGCAACGAGACCATCCTGGTCCTGAAGCGACTGACGGCCCAGCCGGCGGGCTCGCCGCGGCGCGACCGGGTCGAACTGTTGGGACTGGGTTTCGAATGGCCCAATGCCGGCATGGTGCATGGCTTCGACCATACGCTCGGTTACAATCCATTGCGGCTGGCGGATTTCTCGGACGCGGTGGGTACGCGCGACACGATCGCCGGGCCAGATCAGCGCAAGTTCACGGCGCTGTTTCCGTCCTATCGCTGCCGCCTCGCGAACCTGCTGGGGCTGCGTTACATTGCCTCGCCAGTGCCGATCGAACAGGTCGACAGCGTCTTGCGCGACGGCGACCTCAAGCTGATCGCCAGGACGAAGCAGGGTTATGTCTATGAGAACCCGCGTGCCTTGCCGCGGGTGCAGTTCGTCGGCGGCTGGGAGCTCGCCGATTTCGAGGGCATGACGCAGAGCGGGCACTGGCCCGAGGTCGACGCCCAGCAGGCGGTTCTGCTCGAGGTCGAGCCACCTTTCGCCCCGCCCGAAGGGCCGGCGCGGGTGCGCGCCGACCTCAGGCTCAGCCGCTACGAGAACACCGAGATCGAGATCGAGGTGACCGCCGCCGCTGCCGGTTTCGTCGTGCTCAACGACATCTGGCATCCCTGGTGGCGTGCGACCGTCGATGGTGTCGACGCCGAGATCCTCAAGGCCAATGTGCTGTTCCGCGCCGTGCAGGTGCCGGCCGGCACGCATAAGGTCCGGTTCAGCTTCAAGCCGATCGAGGGCGCCTTCGCGGAGGTCCGCGAGCGGGTCAGCCCCTCTCCGGCTATTGAGGGCGACGATCTCCTACCGCTGCCGCTGCCCGAGGAGCCGCTGGTGGCCGAGGGCGGGCGGCCGCTGCCCTCGATGCTGGCGCGGCCCTCCCAGCAGGTGCGCGATTCGATGCGGCTGGGAGGCACGCCGGCGGCTTCGGGCCGGGAGACAATCGCGCCTGACCTGGTGTCCTCGGCGCTGGCCCATTGAGAGGTCGCGCGGCGGCGCGCGGGGGTTGCCCCACCATCCGCGCGATCGACGTAGCTGCTTTCCGCCGCCGATGTTGCGCGATGGGCGCCCGCTCAGGCGTCGGTGTCGCCGCTGAGGCCGGTTGCGGCGATGCCTGCCAGCGCCTCAGGCTCACTTGACCAAGCCCGTGCGACCACGACACCTGTTTCCTGCCCGGTCGTCCGGGTCGTTTGCCACACATCTGAAATCGGTTGCGCGATCGGAGCCAATGGCTCCCGCATGCAGCCGTTTACGGAGAGCTTCCGACCATGTTCACTTTTGGCTCCAGCAGAGCCAGCGCAGTCCCGATCACGCCTTCGAGAAGCGCGCGTTCGGGTCTCACCCGCGCGAGCACGCGCACGCCCATCAGGACGCCGAGCAGGTGCCGCGCCAGATCCTCGGCGTTGAACATCGTGCCGATCGAGCCATCCGCCTGACCTCGCCGGATGCAGCGCAAGAAGAACGCTTCAATCCTTGAAAGCACGCTGGCGACGACAGTCTGGAAGTCGGGGTCGAGAGGCGTGACATCCAGTGCCGCGTTGACCAGCATGCAGCCCCTGTGTTGCTGGTCGTCGAGCGACCGTTTGACGATTTCGCTCAAGAAGACCTCAATCGCTGCTCGGGGTTCCATCGCCTGACAGCGCTTCATGCGCTCACCGATGCTGCCTTCGACATAGTGCTCAAGCGCGCGCTGATAGAGTGCTCGCTTGTCGCCGAACGCGTTGTAGATGCTCGCGCCTGTAAGGCCCGTGTTCTCGATTAAGTGGCGGATCGACGTCGCCTCATAGCCACGGCTCCAGAAGCATCTTACCGCCGCATCGAGCACTGCATCCTCATCGAATTCCCTGGGTCGTGCCATCTCGATCCCTGATTTCCAGCCGAACCATCTTGCCAATCACAGCAGGCCATCGCATTTTAGAACGATCGAACTAAAATACAATCGTGCGCCCATGCTCGCCGAGTTGTGCTGGAGATAACCGCCATGATGAACCAGCTTCACATGATGAGAGCTTTGGCTTCGCTGCGGCGCGGAGCAAGCGCTTAGGACATGTCCGGCGCAGACCTCTCCCCAGCCGCCGTTTCGACCGGCACATCGCGCGCGGGCTCACGCGATCGATGGACGGGCATGATGTGGGCAGCGCTCGCCGTCTCGATCTTTTCCGGCTGGTTCGTGGTCACGCGCTTCAGCGTGACCAGGGAGCTGCGCATCTGGGACATCACCGCGCTTCGCTTCGGCATAGGTGCGGTCTTGCTCGCACCGGTCCTCATTCGGAATCGCGCCAGGTTGTCTCCTGCGGCTTGGCGGGAAGGCCTGCTGTTCGCCCTTCTATGGGGCATGCCCTTCGTCCTATTGGTCGCTTTCGGACTCGGGCTGACCTCGGCTGCCCATGCGGCGTCCATCACGCCCACGCTCATGCCGCTGTTTGCAGGTCTCTTCGCTTGGGTCTTCCATGATGAGCGCCAGGGCCGGAAGCGCTGGGCGGGTTTTGCGGCGATCTCCGCGGGGCTCGTCCTTCTCGTGCTGGGGGGGGCCGCCGTCCACGGCTCACCCAGTCCGACTGGGCTGGGCGCGCTGGCTGCCGCAGCTGCGATGTGGGCGGTCTACACTCTGCTCTTCCGCAGAAGCAGCCTGACACCGATCGAGTCCGCGGCGCTGATCTGCTTCTGGTCGGCGGCGCTTTTCCTGCCGGTCTATCTGCTGTTTGGCCTCAGCCGTTTTAGCCAGGCCCCGGCGGCAGAAATCGCGTTGCAGGCGCTATACCAAGGCGTCCTGATGAGCGGTGTTGCGATCTTCACATTCAACCGGGCCGTCTCGCTGCTCGGCTCTGCGGCCGCCACTGCCATTATCGCGCTCATCCCCGCCGTCGCCTCGATCCTCGCCATTCCGGCCCTCGGCGAAATTCCGACCACCCTCGAATGGGCTGCGATTGTCATCATCGTCGCAGGCGTTCTGCTGGCATCCCGCCCGACTGCCCCAACCCTCCAGGTCAAGACGCAAAGGAGTGTCCCATGATCCGCTTCTATTTCCATCCAACCCCCAACCCCGCCAAGATCGCGCTGTTTCTCGAAGAAACGGGGCTGCCTTATGAGGTCATACCCGTCGATACCAGCAAGGGCGATCAACACACGCCGTCGTTCCGGGCGATCAATCCAAACGGCAAGGTGCCGGCTATCGTGGACACCGAGGGACCGGGCGGCCACGAGGCCCGGGTCTTCGATTCAACGGCGATCCTGCTCTACCTCGCTGAAAAGACGGGCCAGCTTCTCGGTACCGCGGAGGACCGGCCCGAACTGCTGTCATGGATGTTGTTCATCGCGTCGGGCCTCGGCCCGTTTTCAGGGCAGGCGGTGCATTTTCAGTTCGCTGCGCCCGAGGGGCTCGACTACGCGGTGAACCGCTATCGTCGCGAAGCCGAGCGCCACTATCGCGTGCTCGAAGAGCACCTCGAAGGCCGGACCTATCTCGTCGGAGACACCTATACGATCGCCGACATCTCCGCTTGGGGCTGGCTCGACCGCGCTTCACGCGTGTTCAAGGGCGCCGATGATCCGCTTGCGCCGTTCCCCAACCTCAAGCGCCTGTTCGACACGGTGGATGCGCGCCCGGCTGTCATCCGTGCGCGCGCGGTTGGCAAAGACCATCCGTTTAAGCAGGTCCGTGACGAGGAGGCCCAGCGCGCACTCTTCCCGTCCAATTTCCCACCTGCAGCCTGATCGCACCAAGGAGACGCCTCATGACCGAGAGCACTGATTACGTCCCGCCCAAGGTCTGGACCTGGGACAAGGCCAGCGGCGGCACCTTCGCCAGCATCAACCGGCCGATCGCCGGCGCGACGCACGAGAAGGAGCTGCCCGTCGGCAAGCATCCGATGCAGCTCTACTCGCTGGGCACGCCGAACGGCCAGAAGGTCACGATCATGCTGGAGGAGCTTCTGGCGCTTGGCCACAGCGGCGCAGAATACGACGCCTGGTTGATCAAGATCGGCGATGGCGACCAGTTCGGATCAGGCTTCGTCGAGGTCAACCCGAACTCGAAGATCCCGGCGCTGATGGATCGCAGCGGGGCCCAACCCATCCGCATTTTCGAATCCGGCGCGATCCTGATGCATCTGGCCGAAAAGTTCGGCGCCTTCCTGCCGACGCAAGCTGCGGCACGGGCCGAAACCCTCTCCTGGCTGTTCTGGCAGATGGGCTCTGCGCCGTTCCTCGGCGGCGGCTTCGGCCACTTCTATGCTTATGCCCCGGCCAAGTTCGAATATCCGATCAACCGCTATGCGATGGAGGTGAAGCGCCAGCTCGACGTCCTCGACAAGCGACTCGCCGAAAACGAGTTCGTCGCCGGCAGCGACTACACCATCGCCGACATGGCGATCTGGCCCTGGTATGGCGGCCTCGTGAAGGGCTGGCAGTATGGCGCGGCGGAGTTCCTCTCCGTTCAGGATTACACCCACGTCGTCCGCTGGGCCGACCAGCTCTTCGCCCGACCCGCCGTGGCCCGCGGCCGGAAGGTCAACCGCACCTCGGGGGAGCCCTCCAGCCAGTTGCACGAGCGTCATGACGCCGGTGATTTCGACACCCGGACGCAAGATAAGCTGATCGATGGGACGAAGTGACGATCTCTCCATCCTTCAGCTTTCCGGCGGCTTCGGCGCGTTCATGACACTTCGGATTCATGGCGACTGAGCACCACGCCATGCCGTCCACCTGTCAGGCAAACGCGCCGAGGGTCTGCCACGTCCGCGATGACAGGTCCTTCATCAGGTCGCAGACGCCAGGAGCCTTCGTCAGGCCTTTGCCTCAGGGCGGAGGTCGGTCGCAGGGAGCAGTATCGTCTCAATGCAAGTCAAGCCCGCTTTTGCACTGAGCGGCTGGGGCATCCGATCGAGAAACCCCTGATACGGCGCTTCGTTGCTCATTGGGATTGCGAGCGCCGGGGGCACGAGAGCCAAGCGCGACTTGGACGCAGGGCTGCGCGCATGCCTCCTCGAGGCGATCCCGGTTGACTGCCGGAGACGAAAGCACACCCTGATCAACTTCCCGTGAGCCTGTAATGGGGACATGCTGTTTCGCGAAACCTCGCTGCCGGCACACACAGAGCCGGCTATTGCAATGAACGAGGTCGCCATGCTGAACCGCCGTCACACCATCGCCGCTCTTGCCGGCTCTGCCGCACTCCTGTCGACTTTTGGGGCCCTCGCCCTCGACAAGGCCGCCTTTTCACAGGCCGCCTTCGACGCCGCGATGAAGGCCGGCAAGCCGGTGCTGATCGACGTTTCCGCGCCCTGGTGCCCGACCTGCAAGGCCCAGGCGCCGATCCTGTCCGAACTCGCCAAGCAGCCGCGCTTCAAGAACCTCGTCGTCTTCAATGTCGACTTCGACAGCCAGAAGGACGCCCTGCGCGGGTTCAAGGCCCAGCAGCAGAGCACGCTGATCGTCTTCAAGGGCGGTGCGGAAATGGGGCGCTCGGTCGGCGACACCAACAAGGCGTCGATCGAAGCCCTGCTCGCCCGCGCGATCTGAGGCTGACGCATCATGGCCAGTGCGGGCTTCGCCCTCATCGCAGGGATCCTGTCGATCCTGTCGCCCTGCGTCCTGCCGCTGCTGCCGATCGTGCTCGGCACGGCGGTCTCGGAGCATAAGCATGGGCCGGTCGCGCTGGCGGCGGGGCTGGCGCTGTCCTTCACCGCGATCGGGCTGTTCGTGGCGACGATCGGCTTCGCGATCGGCCTCGACACCGGCGTCTTCCGGATGGCCGCGGCGATCATGCTCGTCCTGCTCGGCCTCGTGCTGATGCTGCCCGTGCTGCATGCGCGGGTAGCGGCAGCGGGCGGCCCGCTCAGCAACTGGACCGAGCAGCGCTTCGGTGGCTTCTCGCCGAACGGCCTGCGCGGCCAGTTCGGCGTCGGGCTCCTGCTCGGCGCGGTCTGGAGCCCCTGCGTCGGGCCGACGCTCGGCGCGGCATCGGTCCTGGCCGCGCAGGGCGAGAACCTCGGCGCGGTGGCGCTGACCATGCTCGCCTTCGGTGTCGGGGCCGGCCTGCCGCTGATCGCGCTCGGCATGCTGTCGCGCGCCCGGCTGATGAGCCTGCGCAACCGCATGATGTCGGCGGGCCAGGGCTTCAAGACGGCGCTCGGCGGCTTCCTGGTCGCCGTCGGCATCCTGATCCTGACGGGATGGGACAAGAGCCTCGAAGCGGCCCTCGTCGCCGCCTCGCCGGAGTGGCTGACACGGCTGACGACCTCGTTCTGACCGCTTCCGCCGCGACCAATGAAAGGACCACCCCTCCGATGACCGATATCAAGCCTGTTCTGCCCCGCACCGCTGTGCCGCATCTCGACCTCCGGCTGGCACCTGACGGCACCGCTTTCAGCCTGGCGGACGAGAAGCCGCAGCATTTCACGCTGGTCGTGGTCTATCGTGGACTGCATTGCCCGATCTGCAAGGTTCAGCTGCGCGACCTTGAGAGCAGGCTCGACGCCTTCGCCGAGAAAGGCGTCGGCGTCATCGCGCTTTCGACGGACAGCGAGGAACGCGCCACCCGCGCCAAGACCGACTGGGGACTGCCGAGGCTGCGCCTGGGTTATGACTTCTCGCTCACCTCCGCGCGCGAATGGGGGCTGTTTCTCTCGACTGGCCGCGGCACGACCTCGATCGGCGTTGAGGAGCCTGCGCTTTTTGCCGAGCCGGGCCTCTTCCTGGTCCGGCCGGACGGCACACTCTACTTCTCCAGCGTCCAGACCATGCCCTTTGCGCGACCGTCCTTCGCCGATATCCTCAGCGCGATCGACTTCGTCGTCGCCAAGGATTATCCGGCACGCGGCGAGGTGGCGACGCTCGAAGACGGTTTGGCTGCCTTCTGATGGGAATCACGCGCAGAGCCCTTATGCTCGGCTCGACCGCGGGCGCGCTCGGCGCCATGCCGCCGGCCGGGGCAGCGGCGGCGGATCCCTATCCACCGCCGTTCAGCACGCCGCATGCCCAGTTCACCGTACTCGATCCGCGCGAGGAGGCCGGCCACATCCCGCTGCGCGATCTGGGTGGGCGGCAAAGCACGCTCGCGGCCCATCGCGGCAAGGCTGTGTTGCTTGCCTTCTGGGCGAGTTGGTGCCCGCCCTGCCGACGCGAACTACCGATCCTGCAGCGGCTCCAGACGCAGGCGAAGAGCGAGCCCTTCGTGGTCGTGCCTGTATCGCTCGACCGCGACGCCGCAACGGCCGCCGCTTACATCCGGCGACTGCGCCTGGACGGGTTTTCGAGCTTCATCGACACAGAGGGCGAGGTCGCCTCGGGGCCGAAGTCGAAGGTCGCAACACCCTTTCCACTCTACGGCATGCCGATGAGCTATGTCCTCGACGCGCAGGGTCGCAGCGGCGGCTATCTGACCGGAGAGGCCGACTGGAGCGCACCGGACGCACTCGCTTTGCTGCGCTTCTATGCCCGGTCCTAGGCGTCGGCGGCGGGAGATCCCCGACCGCCAACGCTCATTCATCATCCCTGAAAGAGGCCGTCGCGGGATTGGCCCCATCATCCTCCAGCGCGGAGTGGCGCGGCCAACGCTGCCTCAATCCCTGCCGATCATCACGTCGAGGCGCGCGCCGGTATCGGTCTCGATCGTGGCGCGCGGTCCCCGCAAGGCGAGGAACCGCGCGACGCGCTGCTTGACCGGAGCCTTGCCGAGGACCACGGCGCGCCCACCCTTGAAAGTGATCGCTGCGAGGTCCTGCCGCGACAGCGACGGGATCACGATGTCGGGCGTACCATCCTCGTCGAGGTCCCCGATCTGCGCGAGATCGAGGTCGCGCTCGCCCAGGCGATGATTGGTGAAGCCGTCGATCCGCGAAACCTCGACGAGCGCCGTGCCCGACAGACGATAGAGACGCAGCGAGCCGGCCAGATGCGGCGTGACCACGGCCGCGAGCATGGCCTGCCCCGATCCGGCGAAATCCGCGACGCCGACCGGGTTGAGCCAGCGGTTGCGCTGGCCGATGGCCGCGCTCTCGGCGAGGGGCTCGATCGCATGCCGGCCGATCCGGTAGACTGCGAGGGCCGCGCCGTGATCGAGATAGGCCTTGACCACGATCGCCTCCGGCTGCCCGTCGCCATCGAGATCGGCCAGGCGAACGCGACGGTCCTCGAAGACGGCGTCCGGGCCGAGGCGAAACAGCAGGCGCTGTCCGTCCCGCTCGACGACGAACCCGCCGGCCTCGATCGCATCCCCCAGAACGCCATGGCCATAGCGGGTCGTCGGATCGACGAGATAGGCCGTCAAACCGCCGCTCTTCGTCACCTCGCCGTCGGGTAAACGCACCGGCGCCTGCGCTGACGCAGCACAGACGCAGACGACCCAGATCAGCCCCGTCACGATCAGGCGGCGCCATCCTTGGCTTGCCATGAGCTTGCTCCCTAGCGCTGCGTCGCCGCCGCCGCGATCTGACCGAAGATGGAATCAAGCTCGGTGGCGACAGCTTGCAGATCTGCGGTCGCTCCCGCGAAATAGGGCGCGAAGACGACGCCTGGCCTTCGGTAGGACAGCGTCGCGGTGCCGTCGGCGTTCTCGGTGATGTAGAATCGGATCGGCGCCTCAATGCCAGCCGGCACACTGGCGGCCAGCATGCGGCGGGCGAAATCGTTACGGAAGACGCCGACGACGCGATTGCCGGGAATGGTGAAGCCCTGCGCCTTGGCACCCTCCGAGGCGCTGGCCGTGGTCACTACACCCATCTTACCCGCCTTCACGGCGTCATCGAGCCGCATGACCAGCACCGGAAAGCTATGTGGCGTCGGCGTCACGGCCCAGCCGTCGCGGGCCGTGAGCGGCGCGGGCGTCTCCTGGGCCAGGGCAGGTGCCGCGAAGAGGACCAGAGCAAGACAGAGCGCGCGCCAATTCATGAGACATCTCCGGAGATCGGGCCTTGTCATCAGGCCCACGATGTCGATACGCAGCGTCGTCATGTGCCGTTACGCCGACACGCCTTCGTGATGCGGAAATCGCGGACCGTCATCGGTCGCGTTGCGCCCGATCTGTAACAAAGCGGGCCTTGGCTTCGAAGACCGGGATGAAGGCGTGACGCGCGGACCAGCCGACGATCTGTGGGGCGATCTGATGCGCCGGGCGCTCGCCGGCGATCAGGGCGCCTATCGGACGCTGCTCGACGAGCTCGGGACGACGTTCAGACGCCTGGTCCGCGCTCGTATGAGCCGGGCCGGTCGTGGCAATGGCGAGGTCGAGGACATCGTGCAGGAAGTTCTGCTGGCCGTGCATCTCAAACGGCATACCTGGGATCCAGAACTGCCGTTCGCGCCATGGGTCCATACGGTGGCGCGCCATAAGCTGATCGACGCCCTGCGGAGGCAAGGCCTGCGCACCACCGTGTCGATCGATGACTTAGCCGATGTGCTGCCGGCTCCCGCCGAGAGGCCATCGGATAGCGGCGACGCCGAGAGGATGATGTCGCAATTGAAGCAGCGTCAGCAGCAGATCGTGCGCGCCATGACGGTAGAAGGGCGCACGGCCGCCGAGGTCGCCGGCCAGATCGGGATGACAGAGGGCGCCGTCAGGGTGGCACTGCATCGGGCGCTCAAGGATCTGGCGCGCCTGTTCCGGGAGACGCATTGATGAGGACCGACCACCTGATCGCGGCCCTGGTTGCCGATGCACCGGTCAAAAGCCGGTCGGCGGCAAGCCGGGCTCTCATCCTCCTTCCCCTGACGCTGGCCTTGGTCTGCGTCGGTTTCCTGACCTATCTCCGCGTGCGGCCCGACCTCATGAGCCACGCCGTCTGGCCTTCCGTGAGCGCCAAGGTGCTGGCCGCATGCCTGCTTGCGGTCGTCGCGCTTCGGCTGGCCCTCCTGCTCGGGGAGCCCGGGCGGTCGCGGCGTCGCTGGTCTCAGGCACTCGTCGTGGTGCCCGCTGTTCTGCTGCTCGCCCTCGGCGTAGAGCTGGCGACGGCGGGGCTGGACGGCTGGCAGGACCGGCTGGTCGGCCAAAACCAGCTGCGTTGCCTCGTCGTGATCCCGATCCTGTCCCTGCTGCCGATGCTGGGGTTGCTGGTGGCGCTGCGATCGGGGGCCGTGACCCGGCCTGCTCTGGCCGGGGCCGTCAGCGGTCTCACCGCCACCGGCGCGGGGGCAGCCTTCTATTCGCTCAATTGCACCGATGACAGCATGTTCTTCGTGGTGACCTGGTATTCGCTCGCGGCGCTGATCGTAGCCATGGTTGGCGCCGTCGCGGGGCGTATCCTGCTACGATGGTGAGCGCGGGCGGCACGCCTGTCGCGGATGTGGCGGCTCCGCCGCCGCGCCGGATCGTTGCAGTACGGCCGCTCCAGCCCGTCGTCCTCGTTTCGGCGACGATCGCGGTTGGCGCGGTGGTGGCATTGTCCATTGACCGGGCGGTGATGGATCAGGGAGCGGCGTCGTGGCGGCTTCCGCTGCTCGCGCTGGTCGGCGCCGGCCTCGGCTTCGTCCTGTTCCAAGCCACCTTCGGTTTCGCCGGCAGCTTCAGGGCTGCATTGGAGCGGCGCGACTTCTCAGGCTTCCGCGCGCAGGCGCTCGCGCTTGCCTTGACCAGCGTCTTCTTCTTCCCGCTTCTTGCGGCCGGCGGGCTGTCGGGCCTGCCACTGACCGGATTCGTCACGCCGATCGGCGTCTCATTCGTCATTGGGGCGGTGCTGTTCGGCATCGGGATGCAGATCGGCGGCGGCTGTGCCTCGGGCACGCTATTTGCGCTCGGCGGCGGCAATGCGCGCCTGCTCATGACATTGGCCTGCTTCATCCTCGGCTCGGTGGTCGGAGCGGCGCATCTCGGCTTCTGGTGGCGCTTGCCCGCACTGCCGGCAGGGACGTCGCAGGATTGGCTTGGCTGGCCGGCTGCACTGGCGCTCCACCTCGCCATCTTTGCAGCCGTCATCGTCCAAGCGCCCGCTACGGACCGGTTGCGGGGCACATTGTCCTGGCGTGGCATGCTGCGTGAGCCCTGGCCGCTGGCCTGGGGCGCGGCGGGTCTGGCCGTGCTGAGCATCGCGACGCTCCTGCTCGCCGGGCGTCCCTGGGGCGAGACGGCGGGCTTCACGCTCTGGGGGTCGAAGCTGGCGGCGGCGATGGGCCTTGACCCGACCGGCTGGCCCTATTGGCAAGCCAATCCCGGCCCGCTGACGAGCAGCGTCTTTTCCGACGTCACCTCGGTGATGGATTTTGCCATGATTGCGGGCGCTGCCGCGGCGGCGGGGCTCAGCGGCCGTTTCGCGCTCCGGTCAGGCGGCGGTGGCCGGGCCTGGCTCGGAGCCGCGATCGGCGGTTTTCTCATGGGCTATGGCGCGCGGTTATCGGACGGCTGCAACATCGGCGCCTACTTTTCGGCGCTGGCCTCGGGCAGCCTGTCGGGCTGGGTTTGGGTCGCAGCGGCGTTTCTCGGTAGCGCGATCGGGCTTAGGCTGCGCCCGATCTTCCGTCTCCCTTAAGCAGTGGTCCCGACGGTAGAGCATTCGAGGAGCGAAAGACCCATCAGCCGCGGTCCGGGCCTCAGTGCATTGCTCTTCCTAAGTTTGGCTCGAAACGGATGCCATATGGACGCCCGCAAAATCGGCCATGGGCGAACTTTGAGTGATTGACGGGCAGGTTTAGCAGACTGCCCCGAAGCGGCCCTTCCCAATGGCTGAAAGGGACCAGAGGCACCCGACGCTGGGCGAGGCGGGATGCGCCACTTCCGGACATTGGCTCGTTGCCAAAACCAGACCTTGCTGCGCGTTACTCGGTGTCCATGAAACCGGCACAAGCCACTCAAACGAAGCAGGTCCCACCACCTGGGCCGGTTCAGTAGCGCTTGCACAGAACTTCAGTCTGTTCGCTTATCGCCTCTCAGGCCATGTTGTAGGCTAGCACTACCAAGCTGTTCGTTCTGTCGGCCAGCCGATGCGCCGACCGCGCAGGTGGTGTCGCCGTCCTGCATCAGGGTCGGCAGCATCATCGAACGGGCCACGACCGCGCCGTTCATGCGGGCGACGAGGTTGCGGGCGCCGGTCACCCCCATCGCGTTCAGGGGCGTCCGAACGGTCGTGATCGGCCGCGGCAGGACCGCGTTGAGCTCCAGCCCGTTGAAGCCGGCGATGCCTACGGCTTGCGGGACTGGCAGCGCCAACCTCTCGCAGACCGAGAGGCCCCCGAAGGCCATGTGGTCGTTGAGATAAGCGATGACGTCGGGCCGCGGCCCCGGCCGATTCAGCAAGGCTTCGGTGCCGACGGCGCCAGCCACGAAGGCCGCGCGCCGGTCGACCCGCTCAACCATCATCTCGGCAACACCGGCCGCCTCGAAGCTGGCGCGCAGGCCTGCCAGCCGCTTGTCGGCCCGCCTGTCGCGTCCCTCCGGAACACTGACGAAGGCCGGGCGACGGTAGCCACAGGCGATGAGGTGACGTCCGAGCATCTCTCCGGCCGCGTGGTGGTCGACGCCAACACAGATATCGATCGGATCGTCGCAGACATCCCATATCTCCAGTGTCGGGATCTGCAGGGCACGCAGATGGTCACGCATCTCCGGCGCATGGTCGATCCCGCTGAGCACCAGCCCTGCCGCATTCCAGTCCAGCATGCGCTCGACCCAGGCCGCCTCGCGGGAGCGATCGTAGTCGGTCGTGTCGATCACGGTGTCGAAGCCGGCATGGCTCAGGGTGGCGCGCATACCGTCGAGGATTTCGGGGAAGACGTCGCTGAACAGGGTCGGAATCGAGATGCCGATCAGCGAGGACCGCGCACTTGCGAGGGAGCGTGCCGTTCGGTTGGGCCGATAATCCATGACCTCGGCCATGCGCAGGATTTCGGCGCGCATGGCTGGCGAGACGCCCTCCACACCGCGTAGCGCCCGCGACACCGTCATCATGCTGACGCCGACCGCGCGGCCGATATCCTTGATCCCGACGTTGATCTTACGCGTCATGACCGCTCCGCCCAAGGCAGCGTTAGCGCTAACGTTGATTTTCGCAAAGCCGGATTAACTTCGGGCGCTCGGTGCGACATCCTGCTGGCAACAAAAAACAAGATGGGTGGAAATGTGCCTGAGATCGTCTTTGCGGGCGTCGAGAAGCGTTTTGGAGAGGTCCGGGTTCTCAAGCCGCTGGACCTGACCTTACCGGACGGCGAATTCACGGTCCTGGTCGGCCCGTCGGGCTGTGGCAAGTCGACGACCTTGCGAATCCTGGCCGGTCTCGAAACCCTCACCAAGGGCGAGATTTATTTCGACGGGACGCCGGTTAGCCGACGCGACCCTAAGGACCGGGACATCGCGATGGTGTTCCAGGACTATGCCCTCTACCCGCACATGAACATCGCGCGGAACATGTCCTTCGCGTTGCGCCTGCAGCGCCGTCCCAAGGCGGAAATCGCCGCCAAGGTGCGCAGGGTCGCCGAGATGCTGAACATCGCGCATCTGCTCGACCGCAAGCCGGCGGAGCTGTCCGGGGGGCAGCGCCAGCGTGTGGCGATGGGCCGGGCCCTGGTGCGGGACGCCTCGACCTTCCTGTTCGACGAGCCCCTGTCCAATCTCGACGCCAAGCTGCGTGCGAGAATGCGCACGGAACTGGCCGAGCTGCGCCAGCGCATCGCCAAGAATATGGTCTACGTCACCCATGACCAGGTCGAGGCCATGACGCTGGGCGACCGGATCGTGGTGATGAACGAGGGGGTGATCCAGCAGCAGGGAACGCCACGAGAGCTGTTTGAGAACCCTATCAACCAGTTCGTGGCCGGCTTCATCGGTTCTCCGACGATGAATTTCCTGCCCGGCAACATCGTCTCCAGCGGAGATGCGCTATCGGTGAAGGGCGAGGATTTCGAGCTCGCGCTGCCGCAACGACCGGGCGGATGGCCCGTCCGGGCCGAGCCCGTCTTGGTCGGCATCCGCCCCACCGCGATCGAGCTTGCGCCGCGTTCCGGCAGCGCGCTGCGCCTGAGCGTGATCCTCTCGGAATATCTCGGGGCCAGCGCCGTCATCGCGGCGCGCTGCGGTGACACGCGCATTCTCATCGAGACGCCCAGCGTCGCGTTGCACCGCCCCGGCGATGCGATCACGGCCTCGGTCGCGCCCGAGCACATCATGATCTTCGCAGCAAAGAGCGGACAACGGCTCTAACGAGACCAACGAGGGGAGGACTTATGTTCAAGGTTTTCACAAGCGTGGCGCTGGCCGCGATGGTTCTGGCGGGAGGGGGCGGAAGCGCCCAGGCCGGGCCCTACGACGCACACAAGGGCAAAACGCTCGTCGTCAATTTTCCAGCTCACCCGCACTATGACGCCGTGGTCAAGGTGCTGCCGGAATTCACCCGCCAGACCGGCATCAAGGTCGAGGTCGACCAGCTCGAATATCTCAAGATGCGGGAGAAGCAGACTCTGGAGCTGACGAAGGCCAGGGGCGACTACGATCTCATCGGCTATGTCGTCTTTTCGAAGGCCGACTATGTCTTCGCCGACCAGCTCGAAAACCTCGCACGGTTCTTCATGAACCCGCTGCTGTCGGACCCCGCCTACGACGCTGCCGACATCATCCCCGGCTATCTGCAAAACATCGGCGTGGCCGGCGGCGAAAAGGGCTATTTGCCCGGTCCGACGGGCTCGCTATTCGGCATCCCCTTCGGAGCGGAGACCTCGATCCTCGGTTATCGCAAGGATATCTTCGAGAAGCATGGGCTGAAGGTTCCCGAGACCTATGACGAGATGCTCGACCTCGCCTGCCGGATCCCAAAGCTTGAGCCCGGCATGGGTGGCTTGGCCTCGCGCGCCGCGTCCGGCCAGCACGCGGCCCATGCGTTTCTGCTTCACCTGGCTCCGCTGGGCGGGCGCGTCTTCGACGGTCAGTGGAACCCGATCATCAACAACGAGGCCGGGGTCAAGGCTGCCCAGGCGCTGAAGACCATCGTCGATTGCGGCCCTGAAGGCGCCAAGACCTTCGGCTTTGCCGAGGCCGGCACAGCCTTCCTCCAAGGCAAGACGGCAATGTTCCTCGATTCCACGGTTTTTGCCGGACAGGTGGACGATCCCACCAAGTCCAGGATCGCCGGCAAGGTCGGCTGGGCCATCCATCCCAAGGGCGTACGTTACGGCTCCCAGACCGGCGGCTTCGGCGTCGCGATCCCGCGCAATGCCAAAAACAAGGAGGCTGCCTTTCTGCTGATGCAATGGCTGACATCGAAGAAGGCAGACAAGCTGATTGCCCTGCAGGGTGGCAATCCAATCCGCTTCTCGACGCATGCCGATGCCGACGTCAACGCCAAGTACCCCTACATGAAGACCTTCGGTGAGGCTCTGAAGCAGGCCGATCCGGACTGGCGCCCGATCATCCCGCCCTGGGGTAAGATCAACAATGACCTCGGCACGACGGTCTCGAAGATCCTGACCGAGAACGCCGACATCAAGCAGTCGCTCGACGGTCTCGCCGGCCGGATCAAGACGACGATGAAGGAAGCCGGCTACGAGACCTTCAAGCCCTGACGTCGCGCACCGGGCGGCGGCTCTGCCGCCGCCCGATCCCACGCCGTCGAAGCAGGCCGCTACCGACATGCAAGCTGCAAACGCCTCCCGCCTGACGCCCTACCTCTTTCTGGCCCCGAGCCTGGCCGTGCTCGGCGTGGCGCTGCTCTATCCCGTCGGCTACATGGTCTACGCCAGCTTTCTCGATTGGAACCCGAGCCAGCGGATCTCGCAGGCCGATTGGGTCGGGTGGCGCAACTATCTGTTTCTGCTCAACGATCCCAGCTTTCGCGAGTCGCTGTTCGTCACGCTGAAATTCGCCGCCGTTGTCGTGACCTGCGAAATGATCCTGGGCGTGGGTCTCGCGCTGCTTCTGGATCGCCCTTTGCGCGGCATGACGCTGCTGCGCACGCTGTTCATCCTGCCGATGATGATCGCCCCGATCGTCGTCGGGTTGATGTGGCGCTACCTCTATCACCCCACCGTCGGGCCACTGAACCGCATCTTGACGGCGCTCGGGTTCGATCCCGTGCCGTGGCTGTCCGATTCCAGCTGGGCGCTGGTTTCCATCATCCTGGCCGACATCTGGCAGTGGACGCCGTTCATCTTCATCCTGTCGCTGGCGGCGCTGCAGTCGCTGCCGAAATCGGCCATGGAAGCGGCCCGCATCGACGGCGCCAGCGGGTGGCAGCAGATCTGGCACATCAAGCTGCCGCTGATGCTGCCGGTGCTGATCGTCACCGGCCTGCTCAGGCTGATCGATGCCTTCAAGGTGCTGGAGGTCGTGCTGGTCCTGACCAATGGCGGGCCGGGCCTCTCGACCGAGATCATGTCCTTGCGGATCGCCCGGACCGCATCCGAGTTCCGCGAACTGGGCAAAGCCGCGGCGATGTCGAACCTGCTGCTCATCGTGCTGATGGCGCTGACGCTGGCCATGTTCGTCTACGGCATCCTCACCGAAAAACGCGCGGCCCGGCTGCGCGCCGCCGCCGAGGCAGAGGCCGCTTCACCATGACCACAGCCACCGACCGTCGCCAGAACTCCGGCTTCTACGTCATGCTGGTCCTGCTCGTCTTGATGTCGGTCGGGCCGATCGTGCTGATGCTGATCACCTCCCTGCGTCTGAATGTCGACATCATGAGCGACAATTCGAGCCTTCTGTTCGTGCCGACCCTGCGCAACTACGAGCAGGTGCTCTGCGATCTGCTCTGGTATGAGCCGAAAGACATCGCCCGCTGCGACCCGACCTTCGGCCGGGCGCTGTCGAACTCGCTGTTCATCGCCAGCATCGCGACGGTCGTGACGCTCGTGCTCGGCTGTATGGCGGCTTACGCCATCGTGCGTTTCCGCTTCGTCGGCCGCAGCGGCCTGTCGCTGACGACGCTTTTGCTGCGCATGGTCCCGCCGGCGGTCCTGTTGGTCCCAGTGTTCGGCATCTGGACGTTCCAGTTCTGCATCGGCGACCAGTGCGCGGCCGGGACGCATTGGGGCATCATCCTCGTCTATGTCGCGATGAACCTGCCCTTCGTGATCTGGATCCTGCAAAGCTTCATCGTTCAGGTCCCGATCCAGCTGGAAGAAGCCGCACGGATCGATGGGGCCGGGCCGTTCCGCACATTTTTCCTGATCGTGCTGCCGCTGATCAAGCCGGGGCTGGCCGCTGCCGCGATCTTCACCTTCCGCATCGCCTGGAACGAGTTCCTCCTGGCCAATGCGCTGGCCGACCGGAAGACGCGCACCGTGCCGGTGACGATCGTCAACTCGCTGACCGAGTACAACATCGACTGGGGGGTGATCATGGCAACCGGCATGCTGCTGGCCATTCCGCCGATCCTGTTCACACTTCTCGCCTCGCGTCAGATCATCACCGGCATGACCGCCGGCGCCGTCAAGGGCTGACGATGCTCGACTGGCTGCTCGCCCCGATCGACGCGCTGCGGCCTCACGAGATTCAAGGCGCCGCGGCTTGGCACGCCCGGCTGATGATATTGGCCTGGGGCGGGCTGGTGCCTTGCGGGATTCTGGCGGCGCGCTTCCTCAAGCTTTGGCCGGGCCAGAACTGGCCGCAGGAACTCGACCATCCCGGCTGGTGGCATCTTCATCGCGGCCTGCACTATCTCACCGGAGCGCTCACGCTGATCGCCCTCGGCCTGATCCTGCTGCCTGGCGGCAGCAGCGGAGCGGCAACGACACACCGCCTGTTCGGCTGGAGCGTCGCCGGGCTCGCGGCGCTGCAATTCGCCAGCGCCTGGCTGCGCGGCAGCAAGGGCGGCCCGTCAGAGGGAGCGTCCGACGGCGGGACGCATGGCGATCACTACGATATGTCGCCGCGCCGGAGGGCGTTCGAGTACATTCACAAGTTCGGAGGCTATCTCGCGCTGTTTGGCGCTTGTGGCGCAATCGCCAGCGGTCTCTGGCATGCCAATGCGCCACACTGGATGTGGCTCTTGATTGGAGCCTGGTGGCTGACCTGCCTCGTGCTGTTCGGGTGGCTGCAGCGGCTCGGCCTGGCCTTCGACACCTACCAGGCCCATTGGGGCAGCGATCTCGTCCATCCCGGCAACCGGCGCCCGCCGATCGGCTTCGGCATACGCCGGCGCCCCGCAGCCAGCGCCGCGAATAAGGCCCCGTCACGATGAGTTCTTATGAGATTCTCGATGATCGCTTCGCGTCGCTGATCATCGGACATGCCCGGCTGGAACACCTCTGGTCCGGCGCGCGCTGGAGCGAAGGGCCCGTCTATGTGCCGTCCGCGAGGCATCTGATCTGGTCGGACATTCCCAACGACCGGCTGCTGCGCTTCAACGAGGACAATGGCGAAGTCAGCGTGTTCGAGGCGAAGGTCGGCTTCCACAACGGCCATGCGCTAGATCATCAGGGCCGTCTGATCGCCTGCGAGCACGGCCGGCGCTGCATCTCGCGACTCGACCATGATGGCCGTTGGCGCGTCCTCGCCGACAGGATCGATGGCAAGCGGTTCAATTCGCCCAACGACGTCGTCGTCAGGTCAGATAGCAGCATCTGGTTCACTGATCCGACCTATGGGATCGACAGCGCCTATGAAGGATTCCATGCGGCGAGCGAGATCGGCGGATCGCATGTCTATCGCTGTGATCCCTCGACCGGCGCCGTGAACACCGTGGCCACAGACCGAATCCAGCCCAATGGTCTGGCGTTTTCGGCTGACGAGACGATGCTCTATGTCTCGGAGACGGGGGCGACTCACGTGAAGGGGACGCCGGCTGCGATTCATGCCTATCGCCTGACCGACGACAGTGCCTCGCTGCGCCCCATGGGGCCGCTGCTCACCTGCACCGTGGGCCTGATCGACGGATTTCGCCTGGATCGGCGTGGCAATATCTGGACCTCAAGTGCCGATGCGGTCCTTTGTCATGCGCCGGATGGCACACTGATCGGTCGCATCCCGGTCCCCGAGCTCGTGGGCAATCTCTGCTTCGGTGGGCCCTCCCTCAACCGCCTCTACATCACGGCCCAAACCTCTCTCTATGCGGTCTATCTCAACACGCATGCTGCCGGGTTCGCCTTTGGCGACGGCTGCGGTGCCTGAGACGCTCAGGTGTGGCCTATCAGGGGCAATTTGGTTTCAGTTCTACGATGGACCTCGTCAGTGTCGCCCAATTGAAGTCCGGCGCTTGTGATCACCGCCATGCACATCACGATCGGGCGCTTCCACGACCATACGACACATTGCCTGAGAACCCATTTTGCTGACGCAGGCGATCGAGCCGCTCCTTAAGGCGCATGCCGCGCAAGTGCGCCCCATCAGAAGTTTCTTCGAGGCGCGCCAGACTTATTGGAAAAAGTTAGGCCATCAACGGGGAGCTTGCCTCGCCCTAGCCACCGGACCGGCTAGACTGCCCGAAACCGGACGTTGCCAGAGTCAGCAATGGGCCATGACCGGAACCACCAGCATCGGCAGACAGTCGAAATCACGGACGCCAGTCGACCGAGCCGGCCGATCTACCGACCGACATTGATGTGCATGACATTAGGCATTTATGGCAACCTTCGGAGCGTTCCGGTTCGAGTATGCGTCGTGGACTGCCGGGTCTTCCAGAATCTCTCGGAGCTTCTTCAGACAGGGACCGCTGTATCGTTTGTGGGCCATCGCGCCCACCTTGATGACTTTGTGGTGATCGGGATCGGCGGCGAGGTTCGCACGGTCCATGACCCAGAGCATCTTGTGTTGGGTCAGCTTGAGCTTCCTCGCCATGTCGCGGGCACCTAGGTTGTAATAGTCGAGCTCATTGACCTTCTTCACGGCCACGACCGTGGCGTTAGGGTCACCTTCTTGGACAAGTTGGACGGACTCGCCCTGGTTCTTCGTGATCCGGATCGTCAGCCCGGGGCCGCTGGCCTCCTCGTGGATCGTGAGTGTCGAGACGCCAGGGAAGATCACGCGCCAATCGTCGCCGGCGTTGATCCGCTTCACGACCTTGTCGAGCTCCGCTTCCGTCGGCTGGCTTCGCCGGCCATCGAGTGACGCCTGGAGGATTGCGAGTGAGCGCAGCTTTGCCTTGGCGTCAAGTCGCTTGCGTGACCCCGGGGCGACCATCTTCTTGATGTCTTCGAACTCAACGTCGAACAGCACGCTGAGGTCGGAGGGCGGCTTCGCGCAGACCGGCAGGATGCGATTGGGGATCTCGTCTCGGAGCGGCTTCTTCAGGACCTCCAGCACCAGGCGCGTGAACAGTGTCACGGCACTCTGTGCATGGACATATAGCAGGTCCTCGCAAACCTCGATCATGTGGTGCTGAGCGGCGTCCCGGAGCGTGTTCAGCGCCTGCAGGGCTAGAACCTCTTCCTCGCTGAGGCATTTGAGCTTCGCGTCCGAGAAGCATTTGCGGAGGCACACGTCGAACCCGATGGTCGTGCCTTCCTTCGCTTTCTCGCGGATGTTGCCGCCCTTGTGAACGATGATCGCTTTGAGGAGGAGCTCGAACGCCCGGTCGAGCATGATCAGGACCGCTTCCGTCCTACCCCGGTCCCAAGCGCGGTTGAAGTGGTCTACGGCGATGACAAGGGAATCGACGGCTTTGCTGTGCAGCGTTCTGGCCTCCTTTTTCATTCCGCCCTCCCGATTTCGATATCCACAGTGTTAAACAGAGGGTCGCAGACGCCGCCACCGATGAAGCCGGACCAAATCCATGAGCTACTCCGCGACGACGACTAATCGCCGCTGAGGGCCAGATTTTCGCATTGGTCGGCAACAAGGCGACCATGCTGAGCTAGAAGGCAAGCAAGCTTCGGAACCCGTTTCAGGGAACCCCCGCGAACCCTGGCAGACAAGCCGTCCGGGTCATGTGAACCCGCACGGAAAAACGAATGACTAATGGAATCGAAGCGGAGAATACCGCCCAGGACAAGTCGCGCCCGACCGCCGCGCATCTGTCGCGCTACCAACGCGGCTATCAAACGACGACCGATCAGCCGGAGCGGTTCTTTTGGCTGTGGCAGGAGGCCCTGGCACATGCGCTCCTGCTCGAGCAGCAGCCGGAGCGGTCGTTTCCTGAGCATGGCAACCTGACGGCCCTGCAGATGGCGGAGGGCGCCCGTGCCCATGCGCGCTTCTACGCTTTCATGCTGGCTGAAGCACCGGCGCGCGAAACCGAGCACTTCGAGCGCAAAATCATGGTCTACGAGGCCATGGCCTTCGACGAGGAGGAGATTCGCCGGACGCGCACCGCGGTGATGGTCGAGGCTGCAATGCAGCAGGATGCGCGTGAGCTTGGCATCACCCTGAGCAAGGCGCCGATGCCGCCCGGCTCGCCGAGCCGGCACTGAGGACCTGGAGCCGATGTCCTTCGTAATCTACGATCTCGAGACGAGCGGTCTCGAACCGCAATGGAACGTGCCCTTGCAGGCGGCCCTGATCCATGCCGATGAGAACCTCGCGCCGCTGGGCGAGCTCTCGCTCCGCTGCCGGCTGCCGGCCCATATCGTGCCGTCGCCCGGCGCGCTCCTGACGACCGGCATCCGGCCCGAACAGCTCGAACAGGCGCCGCTGTCATCGACGGAGATGTTGAACGTCATCGCGAAGGCCCTGGCGTCGTGGGCGCCCGCAACCGTGGTCGGCTACAACGCCCTCCGGTTCGACGAGGAAATACTCAGGCAGGCTTACTTCACCCATCTCCTGCCGCCCTATGCGACGCAGTTGAATGGCAATCGGCGCGCCGACCTGCTGACAATGGTCAGGGCGGTGGCGATGCTGGAGCCTTCCGCTCTGACCATACCGCTTGGCGCGACGGGCAAGCCGAGCTTCAAGCTCGGCGATATCTGTCGCGCCAACGGTGTCGCGCTCTCCGAAGACGAAGCGCATGACGCGCTTGCCGACACCAAGGCGACGCTAGCTATATTCCAGCGCCTGCGCGAGGTCGCCCCATTAACCGTGGCGACCATGCTCGGCCTCGCCGACAAGGCCATGCCAAACCGGATGCTTGCCGGCGGCGAGGTCCTTCTGCTCGGCGGCGCCTCCCGTCTGACGCCGGTGGTCGGCGTGACACCGAACCCGACCGTCGCGACCTCATGGGCCGCCGTCGACCTGACGGTCGATCCGGCAAGCTATATCGACCTGCCCGCCGAGGAGATCATCGGACTGTTCTCGCAACGTGGCGTGCGTCCGATCCGGACGATCAAAACCAACGCCCAGCCGATCCTCATAGCCTTCGAGCAGGGCTACCACGCGCTGCCGGACAACCAGCGGGATCTCGCGCTCTACAACGAACGCGCCGCCCGTGTCAGGGGGCATGCCGGCTTCAGGGCGAACCTCGCGACGGCCCTGGCCAATCGTTTCGCCGATCGCGAGCCCTCGCCTTATCCCGAGGCGACGCTGTACGGCGGCGGCTTCGTTTCCAACGACGAGGCCCGTGCCTGCGCCCGCTGGCATGCTTCCCCATGGGAGGACCGGGCCGCGATCTCGGCCGGGTTCGGTGACGAGCGGCTGAAAGCCTTCGCCAACCGACTGGCGCTGCTGGAGGCGCCGCAAACGTTGTCGCCGGCGGGTTGGCAGAAGGGCCAGGCCTGGCTGCGCGACCGGCTGACGACGCAAGCCGACGTGCCGTGGCTGACCTTGCCGAAAGCCCTCAGTGAGGTCGCGATGCTGCGCCAGACGCTGGCCGTAGGTGATGCCGCCCGGCATGCGCATCTCGACGCGATCGAGCGCTGGCTCAGTGAGCAGAACCGGTTCTTCCAGATCGCGGCTTGAACCGAACAGCCCGGGACGAACGACGATGAGAAGGTGCCGGCGACGGCGCCTTCTTCGATTCTGGGGGGAAGGAGGTGAAGCGCAGCTGAAGGAGCTGTGACCCACAGGACTCAAACGACCATGACGAACAACGACCAGGACCGGGATCTCGCGCCTCTGGCGACTGATGACGAAAGCCGCGGTAACCGGCCACTCGGGCCGATCCACGACCCGCTCGACGAGGCGACCCGCAGCATCGGCAACGATCCCTCGCTCGCCGAGTTGATCGCGGTGCGCGACCACGCGCCCGATCTCAAAATCGTCGCGCGCGAGGCGAAGCGCTGCAACGACGAGGCACAGCGACTGCCTCTCGGTCTCGATCAGACCTACGAGGACCGCATGGCGCAGGTTGGCCTGCAGATCGTCGGTTTGAGCTGCGCGGCCATCGTGGCGATCTGGCCGACTGGCACGATCGAAGACGCCGACGCCAAGCGAGCGCTCGCCTGGGAGACGCAGCCACAATACGAAGACACCGACTTCGCGGTCGCGCCGATGCTCTCCTTCGAGGACGCCGCTCGCATCAGGCTACACCGCGCCGCCTTCGATGTCGGCGCGCTCGTCGTGCCTCCGGGCCCTACCGCACCGGAGCCCTCCGACCGGGGTCTCGCGACCTGGCCGCTGTCGCGGTTCGATCTCGCCGACGCAGTGCCGCTGGCCGGCGGCGCGGCCACCCTGGACGCCCGCGGCATCGCCCGATGGGGCGCCTTCGTCGCGGCCTATCCAGACCTCACCACGCTGGTCGACCGCTTCAGCGCGATGATCGCGATCGCCGATCGCCTCACCGTGATCGCCCATCGCAACGAACCTGACAGCGCTCTGATGCGTCGGGCTGCGGAGGGCGCTCGCATTCTCGCCTACCTCGCCGCGGCTCGGGCCGCGATCTGGCCCGGGATGCTTCACTCTGCGGACGCGCAAGCCAAGCTCAGGCTCGTCGCGCTGATCAACGACCGCGCCTGCCGACATGATCCTTTCCACATGCAGGCCGCCGTCCGGCATCTGGTCAGCGAAGCGAACTTCATCGCCAGGCGATTCCGGTTCAGCGCGACGCTCGAGCTCGATCCGGCGTGGATCCCGATCGTTTAGCGGGATCGCCGGAGAGACAGGGTATGGCGATGGCGCCTCCATGGGGGCGCCATCTGGGATTCCAGGATCGGAGGGGAGAGTGCGGCCAGATGGTCGCGACCCACATGAGAGAGTTGACCATGAACAAAAATGACCAGGGCGGGCGCTCGCTTGCCCCGCGCACCGGTGGCCCGGTAGATGAGCGCGAGGACAACGCCCTGCGCGACCCGATCGCTGTCGCAATGGAGATCACGGGGAGCGACGATCCAAGCGTCACCGAACTCGCGGCCTTTCGCCGCCAGCCGATCGACCTGAAGAGCGCTGCGCGGACCGCCAAAAGCCTGCAGAGCGAGGAGTTCCGGATCTCGCTCTTCGACGAGATCGAGCACGACATCGCGGAGGGTGTCTGCGCAGGCCTGCAGATCATGAGCCTGAGCCTGGTCGCGCTGACCGCGATCTGGCCTGCGGATCATCTCGATAGCGCCGAGGCCAAGCTCGCGCTGGCCGACCAGATCGGAGCGCTGCACCATCCCCACGATAAGACCTATGTCTCGACGATGGACGCGACGCTGGCGCGTCGCGTCCGCTGGAAGCGCGCGGCCTTCGCCGTTCCCGCGCTGATGCTGCCGCCGCCCCCGGCCGGTCCGCAGGGCGACCAGCGGGGGCTGTCGACCTGGCCACTCGAGCGCTGGAACCTGACCGAAGGTCTGGAGCTTCGGGGAGGCCTGCCATCCTATGCCCACACCCAGATCGCCGCCTGGGTCGGCTTCGCCAAGGCCACGCCGGAACTCGATCACCTGCTGCGTCGGGCGAAGAAGATGTTCGAGACCTGCGACCGGCTGATCGCGCTCGCCGGCCGTGGGCCTGGGAACGCGACCGAGCTGATGGAGGCCGCTGAAGGCGCGCGCATCGCCGGCTACCTGTCCGCGGCGCAGGTGATGATCTGGCCGGTTCACACTCGTGCGGCGCTCGCGACGAAGCGCGAGATCGTCGCCCTGATCAATCTGCGCGGCGAGCTCGGCGATCCCGTGAACATGCAAGGCGCGGTCAGGCACGTCACGGCGGATGCTGCCTGGGTCAAGTCGTTGCCGGCGGACGCGCGTGACGACCTGGTCTTCGACTTCAACGACCTCGTCTGACAGCCGAGCAGCACACGCAACGACAAGCAAGGGAGCGCCGACACCGGCGCTCCCTTTTCGATTTCAGAAGAAGCGGGGAAGCGACTGCCGAGAGCAGATCACCCCACAGGACTCGAAAGCAAGACCATGAACACCAAGACCCGCTGCGACGAACTGCTCAGCACCATCGCCATCGACGCGACGCTGCATCACGTCGTCGACGACCTCACCGGGCTGGAGCGCCTCGTTCCCGAGGCGCCGTCCGAGATCGAGAGCCTGGCGCTCTTCCGCAACCAGCTTCCCGCGCTGCTGGAGATCAAGGGCCGCGGCCAGGCTCATACCGAGCAGGTCCGCCGCATCATCGGGCTCATCGCCCGCGAGCCGCACCAGGTCGAGACCTGGATCGACGTCGTCAACGCGCTCACGATCATGACCAACGCGTCGAACCTGGCGCTGCTCCTGCTGCCGGCCCTCTCGGAAGACGACGCCTGGGCGCGCGAGCAGTTCGCCCGCAACCTGCTTCGCCATGTTCACCGTCATGGCGATGGCGAGGATATCGCGCTCGCGCGCCGGGCGGTCGGCGAACTGCCGCGACGCCCACAGCATCTGACGCTGCCGGAGACCGGCGACGCCGTGCGCGAGCTGATCGAGACGATGGCCCGCCGCGCGGGCGCGCTTCGGCCGGCCAGGGTCGCCAGCCCCGGCGCTCCCGGTGTTCACACCCTGGAGCAGGCAGAAAGCCTGAAGGCGTACTTCACTGCGGCGCCCGATCTCGCCGGGCTTCTCGACGGAGTTCGTCATCTGCTGAATCTGATCGATCGGCTGCGGGACGTCGCCGAGCCCAATGGCATTGCCACCGATGCGATCGAGGGCGGGCTGATCCTCGCCTATGCCCGCCTTCTGCGCGTCGCGCTGTGGCCGGCCAGTACCCAGCCAGACGTCGCTGCCAAAATCGCCGCGCGCGATCTCGTCCGCGCCCGCGATGCCGATCCAGACCGGCTCGGCGCGCTGTGGGAGATCGCCTTCGGCCAGGGCGAGACGGTTTCCGGCCAAAGCTCGCGCTTCCTCAATGTCGATGAGCGTGGCTGACAGACGCGTCGCGGTATTCCGCCGAACAGCAAAAGGCGCGTCTTCACCGACGCGCCTTTCGTCATGACGGGGGTCGGATCGCGAAGGGGCGGAAAGGCCGACCCTAAGGACTGAGCGGATCATGAGCATTCCCACTCCATCTCTGCGCGATCTCGCCTTCTCCACCTGCACGGTTGCCGTCTTCGACGAGTTCGCCGGGTTCGACGCTCTGCTGCCTGATCTGCCTGACGCACTGGAACGCCATGCCGCGCTGCTCGAGCGGCTGCCACCTCTTCTGGACTTGCACGGGCGGGCGCTGGCGCATGCGCGGCAATATCAGCGCTTCCTCGCGCTGGCGGAGGCTGATCCCTCCGCGCTCGCGGATCGCGTCAACACCGCCAATGCGCTTGCCGTTCTGGCCCATGCCGGCGAGATTGCCGTGCTCCTGATCCCGGCGGGATCGCCGGAGGACCGGTTCACCCGTGTGATGCTCTCCAACGAGCGGTCGCGGACCTATGACTCTGGCGGCGGCGTGCACGATCCCGCGCTCGTGAAACGGGCCCTGGGCGGATCGCTTGCCGATGGCAGCCACCGCTTCTCGGTCGGCGCGCGTGTTCCGCCGGAGCTGGCGGTGGCGGCCAAACGCTTCAGCGGCGCGATCCTGCCGGAACCCGGAGCCTGCTACGGCTCTGTAGCAGGCGTGTACGTCCTCGAAGACGCGCATGCGCTGGAAGCCTGGTTCGGCGCTCCGCCTGATCTGCGGGTGCTGCTGGACGAGGCCAGAGCGCTGTTCGCTTCGATAGAGGCCTGGTCGGAACCGGAGAACCAAGTGCCATCCTGGTATGGCGCCACGCGCGGGGCGCTGATCCTCGCCTACGCCAGGCTCTGCCGGATCGGGCTCTGGCCCGCGCGCCGCCACGACGACCTCGTCGTGAAGATGGAGGTTGAGCGGCTCATGTGCGAGCGAGCGGTCGATCCCGATCGCATGCGCGCGCTGGTCGAGATCGCGCTCGGCGTCGGGCGGCGCATCGCCCGGCAGGGTCCTCCCTTCGTCACGCGCCTCAGCGGTGTCGAGTTGTGAGGTCGGTCATAAGCGGTGAGACCTCCGCAGCTTCCGACGACGCCGACGCCGTCTTAGCCCAGGCGTGGTGTCACGATGAGAACGGGGCGCTTCTCAGCCATCTGCGCCGGCAACGACCCGATGGCGGGACGTTCGAACCGGAGGCAAAGCATGGCGAATACGATGGCGGATCGGACGTGCCGCAGCGCGGGCCCTCGCTCGCGATCTTCGATAAGTCAGCCCTGTTGAGGCAGCTCAGGGTTGCTAAACCCGGCAGCGACGTCTTCGACGAGACCGTGATGCCCTTCGCTGCCGCCTCCAGCGACGAGCAGACGCGGCTCGAACGGCTACGCGCACTCGCCGGCGAGGAGCCTCTGCGCCACCTCGTCGTGGCGGATGAGGATACGCCGGAACGTCTTGCGAAGCTCCGCGAGGATTGCCCGGGCTTTGTTGCCGTCATCGCCGTGATCGAGCGCGCCGTGGCGCTCTCGGCCGTGGCCAGCACGGCGATCGCCCTGCCTCCGATCCTGCTCGTCGGTCCGCCTGGGCTGGGTAAGACCCATTTCTCCCGCCGGCTCGCCGCAGCGCTCGGTGTCGAGCAGCATGCCTTCAACTGCGCCACCAATTCCGATGCGCAAGCGCTCCTGATCGGTCACCCGCCGAGCTGGCGTGGGGCGCGCATGGGCGTGCTGACAGAAGCGGTCCTCGCAGGCGACACCGCCAATCCGCTGATCCTGCTCGACGAGGTCGACAAGTTTGTCACCCACTCGACCGAGAAGCCCTACAACAGCCTTCTCGGACTGCTCGAGCCGGAGAACGCGTGCGCCCTCGTCGACGAGTATCTGCGCGTTCAGTTCGACCTGTCGCGCTGCCTGATCGTCGCGACTGCGAACGATCTCGAGGCGCTGCCAGGCTTCATTCAGGACAGGTTCCTGGTCGTCGCGATCACGCCGCCGGACGGCGCGATGTTGCGTGCGATCGCCAGCCGCATCGCCGCCGAGATCATCACGGCTCACGGTGATGCGTTCGCCTCGCCGAATGAGGCGGTCGTGGCGCAACTCGCCAGCACCAATCCGCGCGGCATCCGCCGGCTCGTTTCGTTGGCGCTTGGCTTCGCCGCGCAGGCCGGGCGGCGCCATCTCACCGTCGCCGATGTCGCCGCCGCGGGCGCAGTTATTCAGGCGGGGCGCCAGGGCACGAGGGGGCCGATCGGGTTCATCCCGCCGAAGCCAAAGGAGGAGCGGTCAGGGGAGTGGGGGTGAGAATGGGAGTGCCCCAGGGAGCCCTGCATGGAGACGAAGAACAATGACGACGATCGATCACAGCAAGAGCGCGACGGACCCGATCAAACGTGCCGTCGGGAGCCGATTGCTGCCGGAAGGAAGCGCCGGTGCGGTCACCGAATGGTACCCGACCCGGTGGCCGCGCGTCGGCGGAAAAGCAGTAGTCAAGCTGCCCGACGGTGCCTTCGTCACGCCGCGCTTTCGGGACGCCTACAAACCCGGCAAGCTCGTCTTCGTGTACTGCGCCGGATGCGGCGAGGACAACCGGATGCCCGTCGCGACCGGTCTGCTCGGCCTCGCGCGTCGCCTCAGGATGGCCGTGCACAAGGTCTCGGTCACCGCCCAGGTCAACCTGCGCGATCGCATGCGCGAGCTCAACGCCGACCGCTACGGCGCGCTCACCACCAGCACTGACGGCCATTCCTGCAGCGACCTCGGCTACGACAACTGGATGCTGCAGCACATCCTGCCGCCTAGCGCCCCGCTGAAGGGCTCGCCGGTCATCCTCGCGGAGCGCTCGCTCGCGATCCGTCTGCCGGACGACCTCTCGGTCCGCGAGTTCGATAAGCGCCTGCATCACCGCATGCGCAACGCCGCGCTCAATCCCTGGCTCGCGAGCCCAGCCGGTCAGGCGCACTGCACCCTGCTCGGCATCGCGCCGACGCAGTTCATGCGCGCGACCGGCTACGGGTTCGGCGAGGCCAAGCGTGCGAGCGCTGCGCAAGAGTTCTACTTTTTCCGCCCCAAGAGCCGCGACGCCGAGCGTCTCCTGCGCATTGTCGAAGTCATCATCCACGACCATGTCGTCAATCCGCGGCGCCGGGTCGCCGCGAGCTGGAAGTCCAGGGGACAAGGCTATGGGACCGGCTTGAGCCCGTCCATCTGACCACGTTCCAAACGGACTTGGGTCAAGGGCATCCGCACCCTCCGAGGCGGCTGATCGGGATGCCGTTGCGTCATTCGGTGCGGTCGAGAATGTCCGAATCGCGTTCGGCGTCCGCCTCCAACGGCGCGGGCGCGCGCGGTTTGAGATCGAGATCGTAGCGCGGGTAGCGATCGATGATCTTCTTCAGTTCCGCGGGGCTCGGCGCATAGTAGCCGTCGCTGGCGTCTTTCGCCGTGTTGTGACCCGTAATGGCATTACTCTGTCGTTTGACGATCCCGGCATCCTCCGCCCGCGTGATGAAGGTGTGACGCCACCCATGGTTCGGGCTGAGGCTCGGATCCAGAGTGACCTGCTCGCGAATCCATTCCGAGAGTTCGCTCGCACGCTGCTCCTGCTGGGTGCGAGTGGCGCCTGGCTTTTGGGGCACGTCGCCGCAAAACAGGTAACCTGACGGAGCCTTGGCGTGGAAGTCGAGAAGGCCCTCGTCGATCAGCGCGGGGTGAAGCGGGACGCGCCGGGCGATGTCGATCTTGGTCTTCGGGAAGTTGATCAGCCAGACATCGCCGTCCCGATAAATGTCGTCCTTCGTGACCCAACAGGTCTCCTGGATCCGGCAGCCCGTGTAGGCGCAAATCCAGGGAGCCCAGCGCCTCGATGCCGACGCGCGCGGCATCTTGGCGTTGAAGCGCGCCTGCCGCGCGGCGAGCAGGATGGCAGCGATCTCGCTGTCACGGAACCGTTTCTCGCGGGTGACCGTCTTCTTGTCCTCTGGAAGCCTGATCTTGTAGGCCGGGTTTGACGCCAGGAGCCTCCCGGCCAGAGGGCTCGTGTTTTTTTTTT
>NZ_LNCQ01000032.1:0-155918 GCF_002831785.1 Allobosea sp. FBZP-16
TCTTGTTGATGGTCGCCGCTGGAATGGTCTTCCGGCGCTCTTTGGCGAAGGCCAACACATCGTCAGACGTCATCAACCTGACGTCCTTCTGGCCCCAGAAGGCGATCAACGCATCGATCGAGAAGCCATAGCGGCGAAACGTCGAGGGCGAGCGCGACAGGGCGTGCTCCTCTTTCCATTTGGAGAAGAGCATTTCCACCGTCAGGACGCCGCGCGGCGCAGCGACAGGAACGGGCGTCGGAGGCGTCGGCGCGTTCCAGGCGGGCAGCCCCGCGCCGAAGGGGTCGGTGAAGTCCAGACTGGTCAGCCGGCGCGTTGCCATCTCCCCGAAGGCGTCCGCAGCCTGATCCATGACCTCGAGCGTTTTGCCGCGGGACGTCTCGTCGACGAGGATCTGCTTGCGGGCGATCTCGCCGTCAACGAGCGGGCCGTAAAGCTGTTCAAGCGCGACCGCGCGCTTGGTGGGATCGGTTTCGTATTTCAGGGCCCAGGCGGCGAGGGCCTTTGGATCGTACATATCGATCGCGGCCAGGAGTTCGGCAGTCTTTTCGTCAGCCGGTCGCACAGGGATGCCGTCGAACGATTCGTCGACGGGCGCCATGCCGAGGTGGTGCGCAACATTGGCGTCGAACTCTGTGGACGTCGCCTCGATGGCATCCAGAAAATTGTCGTCTGTGTCGAGATCGCGCACCGCCTCCCGGTAGACGTCGCCAACGAGCGCGGTCCGCTGGGTGCGCGTCAGCGGCTGAGGCCCTTTCGCGATGGCGTCGAAGTAATTGCCGAGCGCCTGCGCCGCCAAGCGAAAGCGCGTCTTTGCCGTCTCCGGGTCTTTGGTCCTCAGCGACAGAACGACCTTTTCGCCGATCACCACGCTGTGCTGCTCTCCCGCCACGGGGAGGCTGACGCGTAGGCCTTTCGCCTGCGCGCGAAGGGCTTTGGGCACCTTCACATTCAGATAGTAGGAACCCTGCTTGGTAGTGAAGGGTCGAGACATTGCAAGAGCCATGGTGTCAAACCGCGGTGTCAAAGCGGATACCATGTAACTCGTTATCAATGCTTAACTCCTTGACGCCGAAGGCGAAAAAGAGTGGTGCCCAGGAGAGGACTCGAACCTCCACGCCCTTGCGAGCGCCAGCACCTGAAGCTGGTGCGTCTACCAATTCCGCCACCTGGGCAACGGCGGTTCGTTTACGGGGGCCGAACGCGCCTGTCAACCGCCGAAGCCGGCTTTTTGACAATAGTGTATCGGTCGCGCTGCGGGCGGCGTCTCACCGCCTTCACAGCCGCGCTGCTATGCACTAGGACAGGCACAATAGAGCCAGTTTTCAGCGCTTCCAAACGGAGCTTCGCGTCATCATGACGGTCCTGCCTCCCGCTTCGCAACTCGTCACGGTCTTCGGCGGCTCGGGCTTCCTCGGGCGGCATGTCGTGCGGGCGCTGGCGCGGCGCGGCTATCGTGTGCGCGCCGCCGTGCGCCGCCCGGACCTCGCCGGCTTCCTGCAGCCGCTCGGCAGCGTCGGCCAGGTCACCGCGGTCCAGGCCAATCTGCGCTATCCCGATTCGGTCGCGGCCGCCGTCAACGGCGCCGATGCAGTGATCAACCTCGTCGGCATCCTGCGCGAGAAGGGCCGGCAGAACTTCGCCTCGGTACAGGCGCAAGGCGCGCGCGGCGTGGCGCAGGCCTGCGCACATTTCGGCGTCGAGCGCTTGGTCCAGGTCTCCGCGCTCGGAGCCGACGCCGAGTCGACGTCCGTCTATGCCCGCAGCAAGGCCGAAGGCGAGGCTGCGGTCCAGGCCCTGGTCAAGCAGGCGATCGTACTGCGTCCCTCGGTGATGTTCGGGCCGGAGGACACCTTCTTCAACCGCTTCGCCTCGCTGGTGCGCATGCTGCCGGTGCTGCCGCTCGCCGGTGCGCAGACGAAGTTCCAGCCGGTCTTCGTCGGCGACGTGGCCGAAGCGATCGCGCGCGCCATCGACGGCAAGGCCGAGGGTGGCCGGGCCTATGAGCTCGGCGGCCCCGAGGTGAAGACGCTGCGCGAGCTGGTCGACTATGTCTGCGAGGTCACCGGCCGCAAGCGCCTGATCGTGCCGGTGCCCTTCGGCATTGCCCGTCTGCAAAGCCAGATCCTCGAGCTCGCCGACATGCTGACGCTCGGCATCTTGCCGAACGAGCTCATCCTGACGCGCGACCAGGTCAAGTTGCTCGAGAGCGACAATGTCGTCTCCGCGACGGCCGAGAAGGAAGGCCGGACGTTGCAGGGGCTCGGCATCACGCCGGTCTCGGCCGAGGCCGAGGTGCCCGGCTATCTCTGGCGCTTCCGCAAGGCCGGTCAGTTCGCCACCGCCCGCGCCAGCTGAGCCCCGTCAGGGCAGCAGCACCAGCTTGCCGGCCACGCGTTTAGGCACGGCCGATGCGGCTCGGAGCGCCTCACATGACGAGAGGCGCTGCCAGGGCTCAGAGCATGCTGGGCAGGACGCGATCCGGCGGCTTGTGCCCGTCCATGAAGGTCTTGATGTTGACGATGACCTTCTCGCCCATGTCGGCGCGGCCCTCATGTGTGGCCGAGCCCATATGGGGCAAAACCACGACGCGGTGCTGGCGGGCGAGCTTGAGCAGGCGCGGATTGACCGCCGGCTCGTGCTCGAACACGTCGAGCCCGGCGCCGGCGAGCTCGCCGGCTTCCAGCATGCGCGACAGGGCGGATTCGTCGACGATCTCGCCGCGCGCCGTATTCACCAGGATGGCGTCGGGCTTCATCAGCTTGAGCCGGCGGGCCGAGAGCAGGTGATAGGTCGCCGGCGTGTGCGGGCAGTTGACCGAGACGACGTCCATGCGCGCCAGCATCTGGTCGAGCGAATCCCAATAGGTCGCGTCGAGCGCTTCTTCGATGCGCGAATCGAGTCGGCGGCGGTTGTGGTAGTGGATCGACAGGCCGAAGGCAGCGGCGCGCCTGGCCAGCGCCTGGCCGATCCGGCCCATGCCGACGATGCCGAGGCGCTTGCCGGTGATGCGGCGGCCCAGCATCCAGTTCGGCGACCAGCCGGCCCATTCGTCGTCGGTGATGATGCGGGCGCCCTCGGCGATGCGCCGGGCGACGGCGAGGATCAGCGCCATCGTCATGTCGGCAGTGTCGTCGGTCAGCACGCCCGGCGTGTTGGTCACGGTGATGCCACGCTGCACCGCGCTGGCGACGTCGATATTGTCGACGCCGTTGCCGAAATTGGCGATCAGGCGCAATTGCTCGCCGGCCTGGGCGATCAGCCCGGCGTCGATCTTGTCGGTCACGGTCGGGACCAGCACGTCGGCGGTCTTCATCGCCTCGACCAACGCGGCCTGGCTCATCGGCGTGTCGTCGAGATTGAGCCTGGCGTCGAAGAGCTCACGCATGCGCGTCTCGACCACGGCCGGAAGCTTGCGCGTAACCACGACCAGGGGCTTTTTCTTCGTCATGGCGGCTCCTTGATGCCCCTCAGGCTCCGATACTGCCGGCGCTGCGCCCGGCCGGGCGCGACCAGTGGCCGCAGCGTCGCCATTCCGCCTCAACCCCCCATTAACCGAGGCGCATCAGGAATTGAGTCGGGCCGTTTCGACGGTCGGCGGCCGTTTCGTTCTCTAGCAGCGTTGCGGCGGAACACAACCTGACCCTTTGGCGCTAATGCGCCGGAAGCGAGGCAGGCGAGGAGTGGGTGGGATGACGGTTCAGACGATGCGCGCTGCGCTCGGCCTTGCGGTTGCGGCCGGCCTTGCCCTGCTGGCGATGCCGAGCTTGGCTCAGGAGGTCGCCAATGGCCCGGTCTCGGGGTTGCCGCTGCCGCGCTATGTCAGCCTGAAGTCGGACCGCGTCAATCTGCGCGAGGGGCCCTCGAAGGAGCACCGCACCAGCTGGGTGTTCCAGCGCGCCGGCCTGCCGGTCGAGATCACCGCCGAATTCGAGACATGGCGCCGCGTGCGCGATGCCGACGGCACCGAGGGCTGGGTGCTGCACAGCCTGCTCTCGGGACGGCGCACCGTGCTGGTCTCACCCTGGTCGAAGAACAAGGGCGAAACCTTCTCGCTGCGCGAGACGACCAGCGACAGCGCGCCGGTGGTGGCGACGCTCGAGCCCGGCGTCATCGCCAATGTCCAGTCCTGCCAGAATGGCTGGTGCCGCGTCACGGTGAGCAAGATGTCCGGCTATATGAAGCAGGACCGGCTCTGGGGCGTCTATCCCAACGAGACCGTGCAGTAGGTCCGGTCGCGGCGCGGAAGCCTTAGCCGGCGACCTTGCGCAACCTGACGACGACGTCGACCCGGCTGATCTCGTAGCCATCGGGAGGAGGCGGCAATTCGGCGACGTCGACCGCCGAGGCCGGGATGTCGATGACCTTGTCCTCGCCATCGACGACGAAATGGTGATGGTCGCTGTTGTCGGTGTCGAAGAAGGTCTTGGCGCCGTCGATCGCGAGCTCGCGCAGCAGGCCAGCCTGCGTGAATTGATGCAGCGTATTATAGACGGTCGCAAGCGAGACCGGCACGCGCGCCTTCATCGCCTCCTCGTAAAGCATCTCGGCGCTGATGTGCCGGTCGCCCTTGGCGAAGAGCAGCCAGCCGAGCGAGACCCGCTGGCGCGTCGGCCGCAGGCCCACCCGGCGCAGCTTCTGGCGCACATCGTGGAAGGGGCAGCCCTGCCGCGCGTCCGTTCCGTAGCCCTGGTCCTGCGTCAGGCCGTCCATGCCGCGCGTCGTCTCCGTGAAACCCGTCCCCATGATCGGGACGCCATCGTTTAGATTCGATGTAAGGCCTTGGTTGTCCAGCTGCAAGCATCGCGGTGCCGCCGGCCGGCTTTGGCTCGGTGCCTTGGCAGGAAACGGGCTGCGATCTTCCACGGTAGGCCGCCCCGACCCTTTCGTTCCGCAGCGCCACCGTGTTAGGCACGTTGCATCGGGAGTTGGCCACCGGATAGCGGGCGGCCTGAATGGAGTGAAGTCGGATATGGAGCGGCAATCGTCATTCAGCTACGAGGAGATCCTCGCTTGCGGGCGCGGCGAACTCTTCGGGCCGGGCAATGCGCAGCTGCCGCTGCCGCCGATGCTGATGTTCGACCGTATCGCAGAGATCAGCGAGACCGGCGGCCCGCATGGCAAGGGCATGGTGCGCGCCGAGCTCGACGTCCGGCCGGACCTCTGGTTCTTCGACTGCCATTTCAAGGGCGATCCGGTGATGCCGGGCTGCCTCGGCCTCGATGCGCTCTGGCAGCTCACCGGCTTCTTCCTCGGCTGGCTCGGCCTGCCGGGCCGCGGCCGCGCGCTCGGCGTCGGCGAGGTCAAGTTCGCCGACCAGGTTCTGCCCTCGGTCAAGCACGTCGTCTACGGCGTCGATTTCAAGCGCGTCTTCAAGTCCAAGCTCGTCCTCGGCATCGCGGATGGCTGGCTCGAGGCCGACGGGAAGCGCATTTATACGACGACCGATATGCGCGTCGGCCTGTTCAAGCCGGAAGCAGCCTAAGCAAAATGAACCCGAGCGGGATGCGAAAAGTGGGCACCGATTTTCGCTGAAATCCCGCTCGGAATCATAAAGGCGATCGTCGCGCCTTGCCTTCGCTGTCCGCGCGGTCCATTTGCGCGGGTGTCGATCTATCATAGGTCCGGGGTTGGCCTCCCGGCCCGTCACCAAAGAGCCGGAGAAGCAGCATGAGACGCGTTGTGGTCACCGGGATGGGCATCGTCTCGTCCATCGGCAACAATACGCAGGAAGTGCTGGCCTCGCTGCGCGAGGCCAAGTCCGGCATCTCCTATGCCCAGGATTTCGCCGAGCATGGCTTTCGCAGCCGCGTCGCCGGCGCGCCCACGCTCGATCCTGCGACCGTGCTCGACCGCCGCGCCATGCGTTTCCATGGCGGCGGCTCGGCCTGGAACCAGGTTGCGATGGAGCAAGCCATCCGCGACGCCGGGCTGGAAGACAAGGAAATCAGCCATGAGCGCACCGGCATCATCATGGGCTCGGGCGGCCCCTCGACCCGCGCGCTGATCGACGCCTACGACAAGGCGCGCGAGAGCGGCTCGTCCAAGAAGGTCGGTCCCTTCGCCGTGCCCAAGGGCATGTCTTCGACAGCCTCGGCGACGCTGGCGACCTGGTTCAAGATCAAGGGCGTCAACTATTCGATCTCCTCGGCCTGCGCGACCTCGAACCATTGCATCGGCAACGCCTATGAGCTGATCCAGTGGGGCAAGCAGGACGTGATCTTCGCCGGCGGCTGCGAGGAGCTCGACTGGACGCTCTCCGTGCTGTTCGACGGCATGGGCGCGATGTCGTCCGACTTCAACGAGACGCCTGCCGTGGCTTCGCGTGCCTATGATGCCCGCCGCGACGGCTTCGTCATCGCCGGCGGCGCCGGCGTCGTCGTGCTGGAGGAACTCGAGCACGCCAAGGCCCGTGGCGCCCGCATCTATGGCGAGATCGTCGGCTACGGCGCGTCCTCGGATGGCTACGACATGGTCGCTCCGTCCGGCGAGGGCGCGGTGCGCTGCATGCGCATGGCTCTCGACGGCGTGAAGGCCAAGATCGACTACATCAACCCGCACGGCACCTCGACCCCGGTCGGCGACGCCAAGGAGATCGAGGCGATCCGCGAGGTCTTCGGCGCCGGCGAGAAGAGCCCGCCGATCTCGGCGACGAAGTCGCTGACCGGCCATTCGCTGGGCGCCACCGGCGTGCAGGAGGCGATCTATTCGCTGCTGATGCTCAACAACGACTTCATCTGCGAGAGCGCCCATATCGAGGAGCTCGACCCGGCCTTTGCCGACATGCCGATCGTGCGCAAGCGCATCGACAATGCCGGCCTCGGCTGCGTGCTCTCCAACTCCTTCGGCTTCGGCGGCACCAACGCGACGATCGTGATGAAGCGTCTGGAAGCCTAAGGAGCGGGCCATGCTCTTCATGGTGATCGAGCATTTCGACCAGGCGCGCGTGAAGGAGATCTACGCCCGCTTCCATGAGCATGGCCGGATGATGCCGGAAGGCCTGACCTATATCGACAGCTGGATCTCGGCGGATTTTGCCCGGTGTTTCCAGGTGATGCAGTGCGACGACGTCACCAAGCTGCAGGAATGAAGAAGACAAACGGCCGATGATCGAGCGTATCCGGGACATCCAAGAGCGCGTCGCCGCCTATCCGAAGGCAGGTTTGAAGGCCGACAAGGCGTTCTACGATTGGCTGTCGGGCGACGAATGATCTATGTCGACGCCTCGGCGATCGTTGCCATGATCCTGGGTGAGCCGGACGCGGCCGATCTCGCAAGTGCCCTCGATGAGGGCGACTCCGCCATAACCTCGCCCTTTGCGATCGATGAGGCATCGCTCGCGATCGCGCGCGTCAATGCCATTCCTGCGGCTATCGCCAGGGACGAGGTTCATCTCACCCTGAGCCGGATGTCGATTGCCGTCGCACCGATCGATGAGGGGCAGGGTCACGTCGCGGTATCCGTTTTCGACCGTTTCGGCAAAGGGCGTCATCCGGCGGCGCTCAACATGGGCGATTGTTTTGCCTATGCCTGCGCGGCCGTTCATGATGCTCGCATCCTGTTCAAGGGGCAGGATTTCAGCCAAACAGATCTGCCCTCCGCCCGCTCCGGCCCGTAAACACGAATAGTGACCCCCATGCTCCCCCTGATGCACAACAAGCGCGGCCTCGTCATGGGCGTCGCCAACCAGAATTCGATCGCCTGGGGCATCTCCCGGACCCTGCATGCGCATGGCGCCGAAATGGCCTTCACCTATCAGGGCGAGGCGCTCGGCAAGCGCGTCAAGCCGCTGGCCGAGAGCATCGGCTCGAAGCTGGTGATTCCCTGCGATGTCGAGGACGTCACGACGGTCGATGCCGCCTTCGCCGCGCTCGACGAGGCCTGGGGTGGCGACCCCGAGCGCAACACGCTCGATTTCCTGATCCACGCCATCGGCTTCTCCGACAAGAACGAGCTCAAGGGGCTCTATGCCGACACCACCCGCGAGAATTTCTCGCGCACCATGGTGATCTCCTGTTTCTCGTTCACTGAAGCGGCCAAGCGCGCCGCCGAGCGCATGCCGCAGGGCGGCAGCATGATCACGCTGACCTATGGCGGCTCGACCCGCGTGATGCCGAACTACAATGTCATGGGTGTCGCCAAGGCGGCGCTCGAAGCCAGCATGCGCTACCTCGCTGCCGATTACGGACCGAAAGGCATCCGCGTGAATGCGCTCTCGCCCGGGCCGGTGCGCACGCTGGCCGGCGCCGGCATTTCCGACGCGCGCGCCATGTATTCCTGGCAGCGCGCCAACTCGCCCCTGCGCAAATCGGTGACGCTGGACGAGATCGGCGGCTCGGCGCTGTATTATCTCTCGGACCTGTCAGCGGGCGTCACCGGCGACATCCACCATATCGACGCCGGCTATCACATCACCTCGATGCCGGTGCTGGACGGGCTGCGCGCCGCCGATACCGGCAACGGCGACTGAACGTCGAGACACCCTTTCGCCGCGGGCGAGGCAGGGCTATCCTCGCCGTCGGTGGAACCGGGGGCGCACGCCATTGGTTCGATCAGTGAGCCATGGAGGACGCTCATGGTCATGGTGAAGTACGAGATCGTCCAGCACGATGGCGGCTGGGCCTACAAGGTCGGCGACGCTCTTTCGGAAACCTTCCGCTCGCATGACGCCGCGCTGAAGGCGGCGAACAAGGCCGCTGCCCGCCAGAAGAGGCCCGGTGTCACTGACGGCATCGTCTACCAGGATGCCAAGGGCGAATGGCACGAAGAACTGGCCGACGGCCGCGACCGGCCGACCACGCAGATCGTCGATGGAGGTTGAGGCGTTGCCTATCGCTGTGTGAAGAAGGTCAGGAGCACCTTGCCCTTCTCGCCGACCAGGCAGAGGAAGCGGCGCGGCTTGTCGGATTTGTCGGTCTTCAGATAGGCCTCGCCCATGATGATGCGCTTGATCGGCGTATCCTCGACCTTGGTCTCGGACACCGCGATCGTCAGCCCATCCTCGTCGATATAGATGTCCTTGATCTCGGGCTCGCGCGCCGTCAGTGCCGCCATCGCGGTCGCCTTGCAGGCGACGAGCTCCGGCGAGGACGGCTTTTCGACAGGCCCTGGCGAGGCCGGCGCAGCGTTCTGAGCGAACGCCGGCGCGGCGAGCAGGGCGAGAAGCGCGGTCGTGCAGGCGGTCTTCGTGCAGGCGGGCTTGCGGATCATGGTTGAACCTCGGTTGTTGCCGAAGGTCCAACGCGCGGCCGCGACACTGGTTCGAATCAGCCGTCGAGCGCCTGCTTGAGATCGGCGATGAGGTCGTCTGCATGTTCCAGCCCGATCGAAAGGCGGACCAGACCGTCGCCGACGCCCATGCTGGCGCGCACCTCCGCCGTGAAACGCTGATGCGTCGTCGTCGCCGGATGGACGATCAGGCTCTTGGCGTCGCCGAGATTGTTGGAGATGCGGATCAGCCTGAGCCGGTTGAGAAAGCGGTAGGCCGCGTCCTTGCCGCCCGCGACCTCGAAGGCGATCAGCGTCGAGGGGCCGGTCATCTGCCTGGCGATGATGTCGGCCTGGGGATGGTCGGGATCGCCGATGAAGGCGACATGCGGCAGGTCCTTGCGGCCCTTGAGCCAGGTCGCGACCGCAGTCGCGTTCTGTGCCTGCTGGCGAATTCGCAGGGGCAGCGTCTCCAGCGATTTCAGCATCACCCAACCGTTGAAGGGCGACATGGCCGGGCCGGTCTGGCGCAGATAGGTCTGAATATCGGCCTCGATCAGCGCCTTCGAGCCGAGGATAAGGCCGCCGAGGCAGCGGCCCTGGCCGTCGATGTGCTTGGTGGCGGAATAGACGACGAGATCGGCACCGAGTTCGAGCGGGCGCTGGAATAGTGGCGTTGCAAAGACATTGTCAACCACGAGGATGACGCCGGCCTCCTTGGCGATCGCGGCGACGGCGGCGATGTCGATCACCTCCAGCGTCGGATTGGCCGGGCTCTCCAGGAAGAGCAGCTTGGTGTTCGGCCTGATCGCAGCGCGCCAGGCGGCAATGTCGGTGCCGTCGACCAGCGTCGATTCGACACCATAGCGCGGCAGGTGGTCCTCGATGACGTAGCGACAGGAGCCGAACAGCGCGCGTGCCGCGACGACGTGGTCACCGGCCCGCACCGGGGCCATCACCGCCGCGGTGACGGCCGCCATGCCGGTCGCGGTGGCGCGGCAGGCCTCGGCGCCCTCGAAGGCAGCCATACGCTGTTCCAGCATGGCGACGGTCGGGTTGGAGAGGCGCCCGTACTGGAAGCCGGGGTCGGTGTTCAGGAAGCGGCCCTCGGCCTGCTCGGCGCTGTCATAGACATGGCCCTGCGTCAGGAACAGGGCTTCCGAGGTCTCGCCGTATTGCGAGCGCAGCGTGCCGGCGTGGACGAGCAGGGTTTCGGGATGCAGTGCGGCTGTGCCTGTCGCGTCGTTCGCCATGATATCTCGTCCGGCTCGTTCGATATAACGGACGAAGGGAATATCACCGTCGCCCGCGTTCGTAAAGGCGAACGAACTTTCTGCGTAGGGAGCGCCAAAGCGCGAGTTCGGCGCCCCTCTATCCCATGGCGGATGCGCTCAGGCGGCGAGGATGCGCTCGCTCTCGGTCATCGCCTCGCCGACATTGGGGCGGCCCTTGCCGGTCATGATCAGGTCGCGCAGGCTGCCTTCGACATACATGCGCCAGCCCTGCGAGCAGGCCTCGAAGCATTCATAGCTCGGCACCAGCCCGCGATGGGTGAAGGTGACTTCGGTGACGCCGTCCTTGTCGCTGATGTCGAAGACGATGTCCGTGCCCTTCCACTCGGTCTCGTCCCGGGTGAAGCTGAAATAGTTGTCGAGCACGTGCCAGACGATTCTCTTGCCGGGCGCCGCCTCCGTGACCGCGATCCTGCAGCGATGCAGGTCCTGGTAGCGGTAGGCGAAGATGTCGCCGACATGCTCGGTGCCGCCGCTGATTTCCTGCGACCACCAGCCGTGCACATTGGCGATGGCGGCGAAGACGGTGTCCGGTGACTGGGCGACGGTGAAGCTGAGGCTGTAATCGCGGTTGGTCATGACGTTCTCCTCTCGTCTGGTGCGATGGGAGAACCGTAGCCGGATGCCTCGGGCGGTTGTGAGTAACAAGTCCGGCGTGAATTCGCGCGAGCGCGGCGTCCGGCAGTTCAGATCGCAGCCCCGTCACTCACGATATCCGCGCCGAGATCGACGCGCACCGCCCGCACGATCTGCGCTTCCGCTTCCGCCCCGCGCCGGCGCGGATGGGCGGCCACGATCTTGTGCTCGGCAATGATCTGGCCGGGCGCGCCGGAGAGCACTACGACCCGGTCGGCGAGATAGGCGGCTTCGTCGATGTCGTGGGTGACGAACAGCACCGTCTTGCCGGTGCGGCGGCGGACCTCGATCAGCTCGTCCTGCAGGGTCTCGCGCGTCAGCGCGTCGAGTGCCGAGAAGGGTTCGTCCATCAGCAGGATCTCGGGTTCGACCGCGAGCGCGCGCGCCAGCGAGACGCGCTGGCGCTGGCCGCCGGAGAGCTGATGCGGCCAGCGCTGGGCGAGATGGCCGAGGCCGACGAGGTCGAGCGTCTGCTGCGCCTTGGCGAGACGTTCTGCCCGGGGCGCCTGGCCTTCCAAGCCGAAGCCGACATTGGCGATCACCTTACGCCAGGGCAGCAGCCGCGAATCCTGGAAGACCAGCGCCACCGGCCGGCGGGTATTGTCCTTTGCATTGATCACGACCTCGCCGCCGCTTGGCTTGGCCAAGCCGGCGATGACGCGCAGCAGCGTCGACTTGCCGACGCCGGAGGGGCCGACGATGGCGAGGAACTCGCCTGGGGCCACAGAGAGGTTGAGCTTGCGCAGCACCTGCGTCGCCTCGCCGTCGCGGGTGAAGGTGAGCGACAGCTCCTTGATGTCGATCACGCTTTCCAACGCAGCACCCATCCCTGGAAGGCGACGAACAATGTGTCGAGCAGGCCGTAAAGCGCTGCCATGGTCAGCATGTAGATCACCACGATATCGGTCGCGAGCAGGCTGGAGGCCTGCATCATGCGCTGGCCGACGCCGGCGACGCCGAAGATCTCCGCGGCGACCACCGCCATCCAGGCCTGGCCGAGCGCGGTGCGCACGCCGATCAGGATGCCGGGCAATGCCGCCGGCAGCAGGATCTTGCTGAGGCGCTGAAGCGGCGAGCGGAAGCCGAAAGCGTCGGCGACCTCGATCAGGTCGCGGTCGACGCCGCGGATCGCGCCCTGCGCCGCGAAGAAGACGATCCAGAACACGCCGATCGCGATGATGAATACCGCCGCCTGCGGGTTGACGCCGAACCAGATGATCGCGAACGGCACCCAGGCAAGGCCGGGGATCGGCCGCAGCACGCGAACCACCCAGGCGGTGGTCTCCTCGGCGATCTTGGACATGCCGGTGAGCACGCCGAGCGCGATGCCAAGCCCTGCGCCGGTGAACAGGCCGATGAAGTAGTGGCCGAGCGAGCCCATGATCGCCGAGAGCCAGGCGCCGGACTTGACCTCGCGCAGGAAGGCGCTCGGCAGCGCGCTCGGGCCCGGCAGGAAGGCCGGATTGACGATGCCGAAATAAGGGATCGCCTCCCAGAGCAGCAGGAAGGCGACGAGGCCCGTCAGGGCAAGGGCCGGAGCCCGCAGTGAACGCAAATCGATAGCCCCGTCAGCCCTTGATGGCGCGCTCGTAATACTGCGTCTCGAACAGGCCGTCGAACGGAAGTTCCTTCTCGAGCGAGCCGAGCTTGACCTGATAGGCCTGCATCGCGCGGGCGGGCTCGATGATCTTGCGCGGGTCGATCTCGAAGCGGGTCGCCGGCGAGACCAGTGCCTTCTCGATCAAAGCGGGGTCGACGATGCCCTTGCCGAGCGCGGCGCCGACATGGGGCGCGGCCTTGGCCGGGGTCTTGATCAGGATGTCGGCCGCCTTGACCAGGCCGGAGACCAGCCCCTGCACGGCGGCGCCGTTCTTGGCGGCGAAGGCGCCGGAGACGGCGACGACCGTGCCGGGCTGGCCGGGGAACACGTCTTCGCCGCCGGCGATCAGCTTGATGCCGGGATTGCGGGTCTGGACGATGGTCAGGGCCGGCTCGCGCACGATCGCGCCCTCGACGGCGCCGGCGAGCACGGCCTGCTGGGTCGCGTCGATGCCCATCGGCACGATCTCGACATCGCCCTTGTCGGCCTTGGCGACCTCCCAGAGCCAGTATTGCAGCACGGTGTTGGGCACCGAGCCGGCGGGCTGGGTGGCGAGGCGTGCCGGCTTGCCGGTCGTGGCCTTGTGCGCCTTGAAGGCGGCGGCTGCACTCGTGCCGGTCGTGAAGAACTTCGCCAGGGCCGGGGCGGCGACGAAGACGTTCTCGCCGGTCGCAGTCGAGGCGACGACGCGGATATCGACGCCGCGCGAGCGGGCGACGGCGAGCGGGGCGACACCAGCGACGTAGAAATCGATCGTGCCCGAGGCGAGCGCCTGGATCATGTTCGGGCCGGATTCGAATACGGTGAACGTCGGCGTGATGCCGGCCTGCTTCAGCCAGCCCTCGCCATTGGCGACGAAGATCGGGGCGGTGCCGATGATCGGGATATAGCCGATGCGGGCCGGGATCGCCTCCTGGGCGCGAGCGCCAAACGGCAGCGCGGCAGCGAGCGACGAGCCGGCGAGCAGGAACTGGCGGCGGTCCATGATCGGAATTCCCTGAACGGTGCGTGTTTTCGAGCCTATTGACGTCTGATAAAAGGATTTTCTATCTAAAGACAAGCTTAGCTCTTCAAAAAGAAGAAAATTCTCCGTTGCCTCGATCAGGCAAAGGGTTTTTTCTACATCGCCATGGATCGAGAGATGGACGCCATTGATCGCAAGATTCTGACCGTGTTGCAGGCAGACTCCAATATCTCGATCGCGGAGCTCGCCGATCGGGTCGGGCTGTCGCAGACCCCGTGCTGGAAGCGCATCCAGCGCCTCGAACAGACCGGGGTGATCATCAAGCGCGTGGCGCTGGTCGCGCCCGAAAAGATCGGGCTCGGGCTCACCGTCTTCGTCCAGATCGAGACGGCCGACCATTCCGGCCCCTGGCTCGAGAAGTTTGCTCAGAGCGTCGCTGCGATGCCGGAGGTGATCGAGTTCTACAGGATGGCCGGCGACGTCGATTACATGCTGCGCGTCGTCGTCGCCGACATGGCCGCTTACGACACCTTCTACAAGAAGCTGATCGAGACGATCCCGCTCAAGAACGTCACTTCGCGTTTCGCCATGGAGCGGATCAAGGCGACGACGGCCTACAAGGTGCCGGACCTGCCGAAGGCGTCGTAGGCGTCATTGCGGGGAGCGCAGGCCCGCCATCGCATGCCCGGCACTTGCCCCGGCGGGCGCGCTCCCGCATGAACGCTGCGGATTTCTCGAACGGGGCGTGCCCATGTCCAGCTATGTCATCGATCAGCCGAAGGTCGCCGTCATCCCGGTGGCCGGCGGCGGGCTCTTCCCGGTGCGCCGCATCTTCTGCGTCGGCCGCAACTACGCCGAGCACACCCGCGAGATGGGCGGCGATCCCGATCGCGAGGAGCCGTTCTTCTTCACCAAGCCGTCCGATGCCGTGCTGACCGGCGGCGCCGACATGCCCTACCCGCCCAAGACCGCCGACCTGCACCATGAGATGGAGCTCGTCGTCGCGATCGGTAAGGGCGGCAAGGACATCGCCGAAGCCGATGCGCTCTCCCATGTCTACGGCTATGCCGCCGGCTTCGACATGACCCGCCGCGACCTGCAGGGCGCGGCCAAGAAGGCCGGCAAGCCCTGGGACATGGGCAAGGGCTTCGATTTCTCGGCGCCGATCGGCGAGCTCGTCCCGGCGGCCAAGGCCGGTCACCCCAACAAGGGGCTGATCGAGCTCAAGGTCAACGGCACGGTGCGCCAGAGCTCCGATCTCGCCAAGATGATCTGGAACGTGCCGGAGACGATCTCGTATCTGTCCGGCTTCGTCACGCTGGCGCCGGGTGACCTGATCATGACCGGAACGCCCGAAGGCGTCGCGGCCGTCGTCAAGGGCGATCTGCTCGAAGGCGTCATCGCCGGCGTCGGCACCGTCCGGACGCGGATTGTTTGAATACCAGAGGAGACAGGTCGTCCCGGCCGAAGCGGCGAAGCCGCGCAGAGCCGGGACCCATGCCTGAACCTCACCCATCAAGGTTCCGGAATGGGTCCCGGGTCTCCCTTCGCTCGCCCGGGACGACCGCTTCTTGAATGTCTTTAATAGCTAGGATCGAGCCATGCCTCTGACCCCCGAAGCCTCCGGTGTCTTCCCGATCGCGCCGACGCCGTTCAATCCGGACGGCAGCGTCGACTGGACCTCGGCCGACCGGCTGTTCGAGTTCTATCACGGCATCGGCTCGGATGGCGTCACCGTGCTCGGCATCATGGGCGAGGCGCCCAAGCTCGAGCCGGAGGAATCGATCGGGCTGGTCAAGCGCGCCGTCGCCAAGATGGGGGCTAAGCCGATCATCGTCGGCGTCTCCGCTCCAGGCTTCGCTGCGATGCGCTCCCTAGCGCGGCAGGTCATGGATCTCGGCGCCGGCGGCGTGATGATCGCTCCGCCAACCAATCTGCGGACCGACGACCAGATCACCGGCTATTACGCGCAGGCGGTCGAGGCGATCGGCACCGACATCCCCTTCGTCATTCAGGACTATCCGCTGACGCTATCGGTCGTGATGACGCCGGCGGTGATCCGCAAGATCATCCAGGACAACCCGTCCTGCGTGATGCTGAAGCATGAAGACTGGCCGGGCCTCGAGAAGATTTCGACCCTGCGCAAGTTCGAGGCCGACGGCTCGCTGCGCCGCGTCGCGATCCTCACCGGCAATGGCGGGCTCTTCCTCGATTTCGAGATGGAGCGCGGCGCCGACGGCGCCAATACCGGTTACGCCTTCCCGGAACTGCTGATCGACGTCGTCAAGGCCAGCAAGGCCGGCCGCCGCGACGAGGCCCATGACATCTTCGACGCGCATCTGCCGCTGCTGCGCTATGAGCAGCAGCAGGGCGTCGGCCTCGCCGTGCGCAAATATGTGATGATGAAGCGCGGCATCCTCAGCCATGACGCGCAGCGCAAGCCGGGGCCCGGCCTGACCGCCGCCGCCAAGGCCGAGGTCGACTACCTGCTCGGACGGCTGGCGAAACAAGATCCGCGCGCGAAGCTCTGAGCCCTCGGTCTCAAGCGGAGCGAGGCGCTGACCCGAGACTCTCCCGCGGGGAGATGCTCGGGTTCGTGCCAGAACATGCCGCCTTCGATCAGTTCGCCAGCTGCACCAGCCTGTCGAGCGCCGGGCCGAAGCCGTTCAGCGCGATGTTGAACGAGACCACGTCGTTGCTGGACAGGTTGAGCGCCGCCGCGGTCAGCGTCTTGCCGCCCTTGATCGCGTCGGTCGCCACGGTCGGGAAGGAAATCGGCAGCAGGCAGCCGGCCGGGACGCAGGTCGAGAAGCGCAGGCCCTGGCCGAGATCCTTCTCGTCGAGCTTGAGCACGGCGCCGTTTTTGAGCTTGACCCCGAATGGCATCAGGATCGTGCCTTCGGCGCGGCCATCCTTCGGGGCGCGCAATTCGATCGCGAAGACACGCTGGTTGGTGCGGCTGTCGCCCTGCGATTGCGACAGCAGGCAGAGCTTCTGGCCGTCATTGATGCGGCAATCGACGGTCCAGTCGCCATAGACCTCGTTGACGGCCGAGGCGCCGTTCGGCAGTCGCGCCGTCGCAGCGGCTGGCTGGCTCACGCTCGGCGTCGCCGGAGCCTGCGCGGTCGCGGGACGGGCGGGCGGATTCGCCGTCGCCGGACGCGCCGCAGGGGCAGGACGTGCCGCGGGAGCCGGGCGGGCGGCTCGCGCGCGCGGCGCCGGCTCGGCCTCTTCGGTCGCCGGCGGCTCTGTCTGCGCGAGGGCGGAGATTGCCGGCAGGCTGATCCAGCCGGCAAGCACGGCGATACCAAGAAGATTTGCTTTGGTCACGTCAGTGTTCTCGTTGCAGCAGCCGGTCGGCGCCGCCGAGGTGCGATTAGAGCATTCGCCTGACATGTGCAAGTTGTCGTGGCAGGGCAACTGGGTTGTTGCTCTGGCCTTGTTTTTATTTACTTCAAAAAAAGGTTTGCATGCCGCATCGATTACGCTGGTGACGCCAGATATCGTTCGATCCGATCGGCCATGATCACCCGCTTGATGTGACCAACCTGGGTCTTGGCGCCGGCCGGTGCGGCCGGCGCCGTAACGATGAGCGAGAGCCGCAGTCGGCTCAGCCCGTCTTCTCGTCCGCGAGCTTCGCCACCCTGCGCAGCGACAGCAGATAGCCCTGCGTGCCGAAGCCGGCGATGACACCGTCGGCGCGCAGCGACATGTAGGAATGGTGCCGGAAGCTCTCGCGCTTGTGCACGTTCGAGATATGGCACTCGATCACCGTGCCATCGAAGGTGTTGAGCGCGTCGAGGATCGCGACCGAGGTATGGGTGAAGGCGCCGGGATTGATGACGATGCCGGTCGCCTGCTCGCGCGCCGCGTGGATCCAGTCGATGATCTCGTATTCGCGGTTCGACTGGTGGAAGCGGATCTCGAGGTCGAGTTCCTTGCCCAGCGCCCGGCAGGCATCCTCGACATCGGCGAGGGTCTCGGAACCGTAGATGTGAGGCTGGCGCTTGCCGAGCAGGTTCAGGTTCGGGCCGTTGAGAACGTAGACGAGACGGGGCATGGGTACTCCGGAAGCGATGCGGGTGGGATGTTGCTTTTATCCGGACCGGACGCAACATGATGTGCCTTGCCGTGGCGTCATGCCGGTGTTGCCGAGGGGGAGGTGATGGACTTGTGGCGCAGTCTTGCTTTGGGTTTGTCCTTCGCTGCTCAGTTCGGCGCGGGCGCCTTGGCGCAACAATCGGTTCCCGCCGAGATCGCCAAGGTCCGCGACGAAATCCGGGAGACCTGCGGCGGGCGCGCGACGTTCAAGTCGGGCTTCCAGCGAACGGCCGATTTCAACGGCGACGGCCAGCCCGACTATCTGCTCGACTATAGCGAGTCCGAGTGCGTCGGCGGGATGTCGACCAATCCATTCTGCGGCTCGGCGGGCTGCACGCTCGATATCCTGATGTCGAGCGGGGGCGGCTACCGCCAGGCCTATGGCAGCAATGTCCAGGGCTGGTCGCTCGCTCAAGCCGGCGGCAAGTCCGTGCTGGTGCTGTCCCTGCACGGCAGCGCCTGCGGCCGCTCCGGCCACATTGGCTGCCAGCGCCGGCTCGTCTGGAATCGAGACAAGTTCGTCGCCGCCGGCCGGCGTTGACTCTCGCCTTATGTCAGGCGCGTCCAATCGCGCGATGGCTGGCGATGCCGAAATGGCAGATCGCCTCGCCGAGCTTGGGCGCGGTGTTCGGGAAGATGATGTAGCCGTCGCGCGGCGCCGTGACCTTGGAGCCGTCGGCGCGATGGGCGAGGATTGCGCCGGCCTCGACGGCATCGCCGGTGCGCCAGCCCGCCTCGGCACGGTCGCCCTCCGTCTCGCAGAGCAGGACCTCGACCATCTCGATTACATCGCGCAACGCCGGCTTCGGCAGGGGCGCCTCGACCAATTGCAACTGCGCCAATGTATTGCGGATTGCTGCGTAGCCGATATCGGCTGCCTTGGGGTCCTCATGCGTGCCGCACTCCAGCGTCACAGCATAGCCGCCCGCGAAGCGCATGAACTCGGTCGTGCCATAGCCCTCGGTGACGTTGAGCCTGGGCACTGGCAGGCGGGCACGGATGTCGAGGAGGCGGGCGTAGTTGTCGAGCCAGCCATGGATCGCGGTCGGGACGCCGAGGCAGGAGGCAAGCGCCAGCTCTTCTTCCGCGCGGGCGAAGGGTTCGAGCGCGCCGCGATTGTTCGCAGGGCCGAAGAAGACGAACGGCTCGCCCTCCTGCCGGAAGGAATGGATGTCGAGCAGCGCGTCGTGCCGGCGCAGCAGCGCGCAGACCGGATTGCCGATCCGGTCCTCGTAATCGCCGGCCAGTGGTCGCTCGCGCAGGTCGCGGTTGAAGTTGCGGTCGCCCTCGCGGGTCTTCAGGCGGAAAGCCTTGGGATTGGTGACGGGCAGGAAGGTGACCTCGCCGCGCAGGATCCTGATCTGGCCGGCCCGGCACTCCTCGATGACGCGGCGGATCGCGGTCGGTCCGCAGGGCTCGTTGCCGTGGACGGCGCCGGTCACGATCAGCTTGGGGCCGGGCTTCAGGCCGATGAAGCTGACGGTTTCGAGCGGGCCGTCGTCGAGGTCGGAGGCAGTCACAGGTACAGGTCTCTTTCGTCGAGAGGAAGGTTCAGGCCTTGCGGGTCTGCGAGTGCGGATCGAGGATATCGCGCAGGCCGTCGCCGAGCAGATTGAGGCCGAGCACGGTCAGGAAGATGGCAAGGCCGGGAAAGATCGAGATCCAGGGTGCGGTCGAGATCTGGTCGCGCGCATCCGACAGCATCGAGCCCCAGCTCGGGAAGGGCGGGCGGATACCGAGGCCGAGGAAGGAGAGAGATGCTTCGGCCAGCACGGCGCCGCCCATGCCGAGCGTGCCGATCACGATGATCGGGCCGGCGATGTTCGGCAGGATCTGCGTGAACATGATCCGGAAGGTGCCGTAGCCCAGCGATCTCGCTGCCTCGATATAGCCGAGCTGCTTGACCGAGAGCGTCGCCGCCCTGGTCAATCGGCAGGTGAAGGACCAGTTGGTCAGGCCGAGCGCGATCAGCAGGCTGGTCAAGCCGGGCTGCAGGATCGCCATGATCGCCAGCGCGAAGACCAGCGAGGGGATCGCCAGCATCATGTTGGTGAGGCCGTTGACGAAATCGTCCCACCAGCCGCCCCAATAGGCGGCGGAAAGGCCGAGCGCGACGCCGATGCAGGTGTTGATCAGTTGCGAGACGATGCCGACCGTCAGCGAGATGCGCGCGCCATGCAGCACGCGGCTGTAGATGTCGCGGCCCTGCGCGTCGGTGCCGAACCAGAATTCGGAGCCGGGCGGCACCTCGGCGTTCATCAGATTGGCGTCCATCACCGGGTCGGTATGGGCGAGCCAGGGCGCGAAGACGCCGCCGGCGACGACGAGGGCGAAGCAGGTGGCGCCGATCCAGAGGTTGGCACGGAACTTCATCGGGAAGCCTAGCTGTACTTGATGCGCGGATCGACGACGGCGCAGAGCACGTCGACGGCGATGTTCACGACGAGGAAGAAGAGCACGATCGTCAGGATGCAGCCCTGTACGGCCGGGATATCGCGCCAGGTGACGCTGTCGACCAGGAGCGAGCCGAGGCCGGGCCAGGCGAAGAGCTTCTCGACGACGACGGCCTGGCCGAGCACCGAGCCGAACTGCAGGCCGAGCGTGGTCAGGACGATGACGAGCGCGTTGCGGGCGACATGCCAGCGCATGACGCGATAGGCGTTCGCGCCCTTGGCCCGGGCGGTGCGGACGAAGTCGGCATGCATGATCTCGAGCACCGCAGCGCGGGTCGTGCGCGCGAGCAGGGCGAGAGGCGAGACGCCGAGCGCGATCGCCGGCAGCACGATGTAGCGGGGATCGCCGTCGCCATAGCCGAAGCTCGGGAACCAGTTCAGCGTCAGCGCGAAGAAATACATCAGGAGCAGGCCGAGCCAGAACATCGGCAGCGACAGTCCGGAGACGGCGAAGACCATGGAGAGCATGTCGACCCAGCTTCCCGGCCTGAGCGCGGCGAAGAAGCCGAGCGGCACGCCGATGACGATGGCGAAGAACATCGCCGCGAGCGCGAGCTGCAGGCTCGGCCAGAGCCGCTCGCCGATGAGCGCGGTGACGGGCTGGCGGGTGCGGAAGGAATCGCCGAGATCGAAGGTCGCGAGCCCGCCGACATATTTGGCGAAGCGCAGCGGCAGCGGGTCGTTGAGGCCAAACTGCTGTTTCATCCGCTCGATCGTCGCAGCGTCGATATTGCTCCGTCCGTCGGCCATCTGGCTGGTGGCGAAATTACCGGGAATGACGCTGAACAGCACGAAGATCAGGGCAGCGACCGCGAGCAGGATCGGAATGGCCTGCAGCAGCCGGCGAAAGACATAAGGCAACATGACAATAGGCTCCTGAGCGTCGGGGTCTGGCCGACGGGCGGAGGCGGATAAGCCCCCGCCGCCTTGTGACGGCGGGGGCTCGGGATGGGTTTACTTCGCCGCAGGCGAGGTGCTGTCGACCCAGAGCTCCTCGTAGCGCTGCAGCGCCAGCTCGGTCGAATTCGGCTGGAGGCCGTGCAGCCAGGGCTGATAGGCCAGCACCGCCTTGTTGTAGTTGAAGAACCAGACGGGCGCCTCGTCCTGCAGCAGGGCGTTGGCCTTCTTAAGCAGGTCGAGCTGCTTGGCCGGGTCGGCCTCGTTCGCGGCGTCGTCGATCAGCTTGTCGTAAGCCGGGTTCTTGAAGGTGGTGTAGTTGCAGGACGAGCGCGGCGTCGAGGAGTGGAAGCACTTCAGCGCCGTCAGCGTGTCCGGGCCCGAGGTGTTCGACCAGATATAGGCCTGGAAATCACCACCCACCACGACGCCACCAAGCGCCGAGGTTTCGACCGGCTTGACCTTCACCTTGATGCCGACCTTGGCGAGCATCGGGATCGTTGCTTCGACGATCGGCACGCCCCAGCTTTCGTTCGGCGTCGCGGTCCATTCGAACTCGAAGCCGTCGGGATAGCCGGCCTCGACTAGGAGCTTCTTGGCCTTCTCAGGGTCGAAGGCGTAGGGCTTGGCGTCCTTGTCGAAGGCGGGCGAGGACAGCGGCAGCCAGCTCACGGCGCGGTATGCTTTGTCGCGGACGAGGCGCTTGATGATCAGCTCGCTGTCGATGGCGTAGTTGATCGCCTGGCGGACGCGCTTGTCCGAGAAGGGCTTGAAGGTCGGGTTCATGCCCATATTGCGGGTGAAGACCTCGGCGACCTCCAGGATGCCCTTCGACAGGTTCGGGTCCGCCTTGTAGGCGACGTACTGGGTCGAACCCAGGATCGAGACGTCAACCTCCTTGTTGCGGAAGGCGACGTCGCGCGCCGCCGCCTCGCCCATCGGCGAGATCACGAGCTTGTCGGCATAGGGCTTGCCGGCGAGGTAGTACTTGTCCCAGCGCTCGAAGGCCATGCGCGAGCCCGGCACGTGCTCGACGAACTTGAAGGGCCCGAGGCCGATCGGCTTGTCGAAGAAGCCGGCGGCCTGTGCTTCCTTGGCCGGCAGGATTGCGGTCTGCGCCTGGAACAGGAAGTAGCCGGGATCGGCCTTGTCGGTCAGCGTCATCGAGAAGCTGGACTCGTCGATCTTCTTCAGGCCGGAGATCTCCTTGGCCTGGCCCTTCTGGACGTCGGTCGCGCCGACGATGCGGGCGACATAGCGCGCGCCCGGATAATTCTTCGAGCCGTCCATGATGCGGGTATAGGACCAGATGACGTCGTCGGAGGTCAGCTTGCGGCCGTTATGGAAGAGCGCGTTGTCGCGCAGCTTGTAGGTGTAGGTCTTGCCGTCGGCCGAGACCTGGACGCTCTCGGCGATGTCGAGCACCGGCTTGCCGTTCTTGGCGTCCCATTTGTAGAGCATGCCGTGCAGCGCGTAGCCGTAGATCTCGTCCTGGATCTGGTTCGAGACATGGCTGTCATTGCTGACGAAGGAGGCGCCATACGGCGCGGTGAAGCGGATCGTGCCGCCGCGGCGCGGCTCCTGGGCCTGCGCCTGCAGGGTAAAGGCGGCCGCGACTGTCAGCGCGGTCGTGAAGGCAAGCTTTTTCAACACGTCGAAACCTCCCATTATGCCGGTGAACTCCCAGAGCCCGTTCCGGTCAGCTTGCGCAGCAAGCCGACCGGGAAAACGGCCTCTGTTCTTATGTTTGGAGACGGATTCACCGATCAGGCTTTCGGCCTGATCGGATCCGGCTCCAGGTCGGCGCCGTTGGCCGGTGCCGATATTCGTTCCATTTGAAACCATAGCGGGCTTTCACGCCCTGTCTTCTTGTTTCCATTGTGCAGCGCGTTCAGGCCGTCCCTGAACGCTCGTAGACGACCTGGCCGCCGCGAATGGTGATGTCGCAGCGGGTATCCCTGAGGATCTCCTCCGGCGAGGCCGAGAGCAGGTCGCGCGAGAACACGGCGACATCGGCGAGGAAGCCAGGCACAAGCCTGCCCTTCACCGCTTCCTGCTTCTGCGAGAAGGCGCCGTATTCGGTATAGGCCTGCAGCGCCTCCTCGATCGAGACGCGCTGGCGTTCATCCATGACCGTGCCGCGCCAGGTCTGGCGCGTCAGCATGGTGTGGAAGTTCGGGAAGGGATCGGGATCGCAGACCGGCGCGTCGCTGCCGGTCGCCGGCTTCAAGCCCAGATCGAACCAGGTCCGGAACGGATAGCTCGGCAGCGCCCGCTCCTCGCCGAGCACCTTGATATAGGCGTCGCCGAAATCATGGATGAAGACCTGCTGCGGGCAGGGATAGATCCCGGCCTTGACCATCCGCTCATGCTGCGGCGGCGTAGAGAAGCCACAATGCTCGATGCGGTGGCGCCGGTCGGGATCGGGATAGGCAGCCAGCGCCTTCTCATAGGCGGTGATCAACTGCTCGATCGCGGCATCGCCGATGGCGTGGCAGGCGAGCTGGTAGCCCTTGGCATGGGCGTCGAGCACCTGCCGCTCCAGATCCTCGTCCGAGAGCATCTGCACGCCGGTAGTCTTGTCCTCGCCGAGATAGGGCTCGCTCATCCAGGCGGTGCGGCCGCCGGCCGAGCCATCCAAGAAGATCTTGACCGCGCCGATCATCAGCATCTCGTCGCCGGTGCCCGAGATCAGCCCGGCGTCATGGCATTGCGGCACGATCGAGCGCCCCTCGTCGCCGAGCAGGGCGAGCCAGGTCCGCACCGGCAGCCGGCCGTCGCGCTTGGCCTTGTGATAGGCCGCGATCTCGTTGAAGCCGGTGACCATCCCGACCGCCGCATCCATGCAGCTGGTGATCCCGAGCGAGAGCAGGTACTGGCCGCCGCGCTCGATCGCGGCGATGAGCTGCTCTTCGTTCGGTGCCGGGATCGCGGCCTTGACCGGGGCGCGGGCGTTCTCCGCGAGCAGGCCGGTGAGCCGGCCGTTCTGCTGCTCGATCAATCCACCCGGCGGGGTCGGCGAGGTCTCGTCGATGCCCCCGAGCTCGAGCGCCAAGGAATTCACGATCGAGATGTGACCACAGGTCCTGACCAGCATCACCGGGTTGTTCGGCGCGGCGCGGTCGAGCTCCTCGCGGAACGGGTGGCGGCCGGTGTCGAGCTTGGTCTGGTCGTAGCCGCGCGCCAGCACCCACTCGCCGGGCTTCGACTTCGCAGCGCGCGCGGCGATCTGGCCGAGCAGCGCGTCCAGCGTCGGCGCTGCGGCAGGACGGGCATCGACCCAGTCCATGGTCAGGCCGACCGAGATCAGATGGAGATGGGAATCGTTCAAGCCCGGCGTCGCCAGTCGGCCGGCGAGGTCGATGACCCTGGTCGAGGGCCCGATCAGGCTGGCGATCTCGGCGTCCTTGCCGGCGGCGAGCACCTTGTCGCCCCAGAGCGCCAGCGCCTCGACCACACCCTCCTGCCGGCCGCACCAGATCGGCCCGCCGCGCAGCACGATATCGGCCTTGACGCTCATGCCGCTTGCTCCGTCGTCATCGTCGCTTCCTGTTGTCCTAAGGGCTCAGAATTCGGTCGAACGCCTGAGCCCTCACAAAGCGCGTGTCGTCCCGGGCGAGCGCAGCTCGACCCGGGACCCATTCCGGAACCTCTTTCGGAAAGGCTCCGGAATGGATCCCGGATCGGCGCGGCTCCGCCGCTTGTCCGGGATGACACGGCATGGATCATGATCCGGGGGGCTCCTCAGAATGAGGGCTGTGGGTGTGCACGTCACCGCTTAGATATCGTCGAGCGGGAAGATCGGGCGGCGTACCTTCTGGTAAGGCCGCTCCTTGAAGTTCTTGGTCGAGAGCGCGCAGGTGTCGACCTCGATCACTTCGCGGGCGATCGGCTCGAATGCGGCGCGGAAATGCTGCATCGACTTGACGATCACGGTCGATTTCCGCGTCGGGTCGACGCCGAGCGAGGTGAACTGGGCAAGGTCGGTCGCCTGGCCATTATGGGTGATGACGATGATCTCGACATCGGCGACCCGTAGCAGGGCCGAGAGGCCGTAATTGCGCCAGACGCCGCCGCCCATCGGCCCGTAGCAGATGAAATGCCCGTCGGTGAGTGCCACGACATGGGCGTCGAGATCGAGCGGGCCGCCGCCGGTATTGGGATCCACCTTGCCGCCGAGCTTCAGCCTGACGCGGTTGCCGACGCCGGCCGCCTGCGCCGCGAGCGCAGCCTCGGGATCGCGGATCGCATGGAAGCCGACATTCCTCAGGCCTGCATCGAGCACGGCGCGCAGCAGGTTGGTCGCATCGCCATAGGCGCCGGAGCCCGGATTGTCGGAATAGTCGGAGATCACCAGCGGCTTGCCGCCGGCCTCCGGCCCGAGCGTGCCTTCGCCCGCCTTGGCCCTGGCCATCGCCTCCTTCAGCGGGGTGAAGTGGATCGAGGAGTAGTGCCGCTGCTCCCAGGCATAGTCCATCAGCTCCTCGGCGATGGCCTGCGCCTTGCCGCGATCGTCATGGGTGACGGCGATGGACGGGCCGATATCGTGGACATCGGCCGAGGAGAAGCCGGCCTGGACGCTGACCACGAGCGCATCGCCCGCCGCTTCCAGCGCATCGCCGCGGCGCAGCAGCTCCATGAAGGGCGGCGAAGTCGTGCGTCCGCCATCGAGCGCGTAGAGGATCGGCCGGCGGGCGACCGCGACGCGCGGCCTGATCTCGCCTTTCATCGCCCGCTCAAGCAGTTCGGCGCCCTGCCAGGTCCGCTCATACTGGTCGATATGCGGATAGGTCCGGTAGGAGATCAGCGCATTGGCGTTGTCGGCCATGGCTTGCGTCAGCGTCGCGTGCAAATCGAGGATCGCGACGACCGGAACATCCGGCCCGACCTTGGCGCGGATGCGCTGAAGCAATTCGCCTTCGCCGTCATCCGAGCTTTCCGTCGCCATCGCGCCGTGCAGATGCAGCAGCACGCCGTCGAGCCGCTCGCAGGCGGAAATGATCATGCCGGCGAAGACGTCAAAGGCCGCGTCGGTGACGCGGCCCGAGGGGTTGGCTCCGGTGACGAGCGGGTGGACGAGGCTCCAGCCGAACTTTTCGGCCGCCTCGAAGGCGGCGCCCATCGAGGTCCGCGTGCCTTGGAAGGCGGCGGGCACCTCATTGTCGCGGAAGACGCCGTGATGGCGGAACACCGCCTCATCGGTGAGCTGAACACTGAACGTGTTCGTCTCGTGCATGAATTCCGCGATCAGGACGCGTCTGGCCATCGTGCGGTCGTTTCCCCGAAAACGTTCCCTATGGAACTATTTTTTGTTTTGTAGCGTGGGTGCGGGCGTTTGCCAGCCCGGACCCGGTCATGCGTCCCCTGACATCGGCCCGCTTGCGGGACAGGGGCGAATATGCTTGGCGCCGCCGAATGCTCAGGCGGCGCGGGCCGCGTGGGTCTCGCCGGGGGCGTGGCCGAGATTCTCAGGGCGCGCATAGGCGCGGCCGAAGCGGTTGGCGAGGAAGGCGTCGAGGCCGATGTCCTCCTGCTTGACGAAGCCCTTCTGCGGCAGCTTGCCCTCTGCCAGCAGGTCGAGCACGGCGCAGATGCCCGACGCCGTGGTGATCTGGATGGCGCTGCGCATCACGCCGCCGACCACGGCGCTGTAGACCTTGTTGGCATAGGTCTGCTGGGTCAGCCGGCCGTTCAGCCGGCCGCTGGCGGTGACGAAGATCACGACCACGTCCTGCAGCGTGCTCGGCAGGGCGTTCTCGAAGATGTCCTTCAGAACATCGCGGCGCTCGGACAGGCGCAGGTCCTGCAGCAGCGCCTTCATGATCGCGCAATGACCGGGATAGCGGATGGTGCGGTAGTTCAGCGTGCGCACCTTGCCGGCGAGCGTGTCGCAGAGCGTACCGAGCCCGCCCGAGGTGTTGAAGGCCTCGTAGGTGATGCCGTCGAGCGAGAACTCCTCGCGCTCTTCCATCGCCGGGACCAGAGTCCGTTCGCCGTTGACGACGGCTTCGCAGGGCTCGCAATACTCGTTGATGACGCCGTCCGTGCTCCAGGTCAGGTTGTAGTTCAGCGCGTTCGACGGGTACTGCGGGAGCGCGCCGACCCGAAGCTTGAGGCTGTCCAGCTGGTCGAAGTCGCGGGCGAGATCGGCGGCGACGATCGAGATGAAGCCCGGCGCCAGCCCGCATTGCGGGATCAGCGCCGCCTTGGCGGTCAGCGCCAGCTCCTTGACCCGGCGGGTCGAGGCGACGTCCTCGGTCAAATCGAGATAGTGCACGCCTTGGGTGGCGGCGGCCTCGGCGATGCGCGTCGTCAGATCGTAGGGCGCCGCCGAGAGCACAGCGAAGGCGCCGTTCAGGACGTCGGCGAGCTCGTTGGCGTCGGTGATGTCGACCCGGCGGGTGGAGATCGTCGAACTGGTCCTGATCGCGGCGAGCTGTTCGTTGGAGCGATCGGCGATCACCACGCGGTAATCCCCGGTAGCGCCGAGCAGGTCGGCGATGGTCGCGCCGATCTTGCCGGCGCCGATGACGACCACGTTTTTCATGGTTCCCCCGATGAATCTGCTTCTGCCAGACAGATTCGCTCGGGGCTTCGTCGGATAGAAGCCGGCGACGCGACGATTCATATGGGATTTTTCAGCGAAACGCCGTAAGCTTTCGGCGCTATGCCGATAGACCCGACCGATCGCCATCTCCTGACCCTGCTAACCGAGAACGCCCGCGCTCCGGTGGCCGAGCTCGGCCGCAAGCTCGGCCTGTCACGCACGACGGTGCAGAGCCGGATCGAGCGGCTGGAGCGCCGTGGCGTCATCGCCGGTTACACGGCACGGCTTTCGGAGGATTACGAGAAGGGCCAGGTCAAGGCGCATGTGCTGATCACGGCGTTGCCGAAGCTTGCGGTGCGCGTCGAGACGGAGCTGCGGCGCATCCCCGAGATCAGGACGCTGCATTCGATCAGCGGCCAGTTCGACATGATCGCCGTGGTGGTCGCGCCCTCGATCGGCGAGCTCGACGGTTTGATCGACCGGATCGGCGCGCTCGAAGGCGTCGAGCGGACGATGTCGTCGATCATCCTCTCGACAAGGATCGAGCGTTAGCCTCAATCCGGCAGGACGCGCCCTCCGATCCGCGCCGCAGCGTCGCGCAGCGCGTCGAGATGCACCGGGCGCCCCTGTGGCGCGACGATCGAGGTCAGCGAGGAGATGCTGAGCGCCCCGGCGAGCGCGCCGGAGCGGTCGAAGATCGGTACGCCGACGCCGGTCAGGCCGATGAAGAAATCGTCGGCGGCCAGCTCCCAGCCCTGCGCCCGGATGCGGTCGGCCTCGCGCCAGAGCAGGTCTGGATCGGTCTGGCTCGCAGGGGCGCGTTTGGGCAGATCGAGCGAGAGAGCCAGCCGGCGCTGCTCGTCGTCGAGATAGGCCAGCAGCACGCGCGGGCCGCCGCCGCAGTTCAACGGTGCCTGTGCGCCGACCGCGAACCAGGTCGCATCGACATGCGGCAGCGAGGCGCGCACGCGATCGACGCAGAGTCCGCGCCCGGCGATATGGACCCAGAGGAAGGCAGTCGCGCCGGTCTTCTCGGCGATCTCGGTCAGATAGGGGCCGGCGATGTCGCGCAGTTCGCGGCCGGTCGTCACTGCGCTGCCGAGCTCGATCAGCCCGACGGCCAGCGCATAGCTCTGGGAATGCTCGTCATATTCGACGAGCTCATTGAGCTGCAACGTCAGCAGCAGACGCCGCGTCGTGCCCTTGTCGAGGCCGACCTGCCGGGCGAGCTCGCTCAAGCCGAGCCGCGGCTGCTCCGGCCGGAAGGCCCGCAGCAGCGCGATCGCGCGGTCGACGGCCCGGACGATCGGCACGCCCGGCGGCAGTTGCGCGGCCCTGTCCTCGTCTTTGTCGTTCATCGCAAATGTGGATACGCCATGTCCGTTTGCTGAGCGTGTCGCCTAATAACACGCCATGTCAACCATTGACACGGATTTTGTCTCTCGCTTTCATGGCTGCCGAGCTTGCCAATAGGCGCCTGATCGGGTGCGATCGGCCTGAACCGGCTGCCAATGAAAGAACGGGGGAGAACGACGATGACCGGATTGAGATTTGGCCTGGCGCTCGCCGCCTCCATCCTGGCGCTCGGCGTGGCCCAGGCGCAGGAACCGAAGAAGGGCGGCACGGTCCACGTCGTCGTCCAGCCCGAGCCGCCGATGCTGATGCAGGGGCTCAACCAGAACGGCCCGACCAACATGGTCGCCGGCAACATCTACGAGTCGCTGCTGCGCTATAACGAGAAGCTGGAGCCGCAGCCCTCGCTGGCCAAGAGCTGGGAGATCTCGCCGGATGCCAAGGTCTACACCTTCAAGCTGCAGGAGGGCGTGACCTGGCATGACGGCAAGCCGTTCACGGCCGATGACGTCGTCTTCACCCTCGACAAGTTCCTGCGCGAGGTCCATCCGCGCTGGCGCCCGATCGTCAACGCCCAGATCGACAAGATCGAGAAGGTCGACGACCTCACCGTCAAGATCACGCTGAAGCAGCCCTTCGGCCCGCTGATCATGACGCAGGAAGTCGCCTCCGCGCCGATGATCCCCAAGCACATCTATGACGGTACCGATTATCGCGCCAACCCGGCCAACAATACGCCGATCGGCACCGGCCCGTTCAAGCTGAAGGAGTGGAAGAAGGGCTCCTACATCCACCTCGTCAAGAACGAGAACTACTGGCTCAAGGGCAAGCCGAACCTCGACGAGATCTACTGGCAGATCATCCCCGATGCGGCGGCCCGCGCCGTCGCCTACGAGACCGGCAAGGTCGACGTGCTGACCGGCGGCTCGGTCGACGTCTACGACGTGGCGCGGCTTTCCAAGCTGCCCAACACCTGCGTCACCACCAAGGGCTGGGAGATGTTCGCCCCCCATGCCTGGCTGACGCCGAACGTCCGCAACGGCATTTTGGGCAACAAGCAGTTCCGCCAGGGGCTGATGTACGCGATCGACCGCGAGTTCGGCCGCGAGGTGGTCTGGGGCGGGCTCGGCAAGCTGCCGACCGGCCCGATCTCGTCGAAGACCAAGTTCTATTCGGCCGACGTGCCGAAATACGCCTTCGACCCGGCCAAGGCGAAGGAGCTGATCAAGGCCTCCGGCTACAAGGGCGAGACGATCCGCCTGCTCAACCTGCCCTATGGCGAGACCTGGACGCGCTGGACCGAGGCGATCAAGCAGAATCTCGAGGATGTCGGCGTCAAGGTGCAGGTCGAGAACACTGACGTGCCCGGCTGGACCCAGAAGGCCAGCAACTGGGACTTCGACCTCAACTTCAACTTCCTCTACCAGCTCGGCGACCCCGCCATGGGCGTTGCGCGCAGCTACATCACCTCCAACATCGCCAAGGGCAATCCCTTCGCCAATGTCGGCGGCTACTCCAATCCCGAGGTCGACAAGCTCTTCGCCGAGGCGGCGATCGCGCCGACGGACAGCGCGCGGCAGGAGCTTTACACCAAGGTGCAGAAGCTCCTAGCCGACGAACTGCCGGTGCTGTGGCTGCTCGAGATGGATTTCCCGACGATCTATCGCTGCAACGTCAAGAACCTCGTCACCACCGGCGTTGGCGTGAACGACGGCTTCCGCGACGCCTGGAAGGAGTGAGTTCGGAGCTGATCGCTTGGGCAATGTCGTCCCGGACAAGCCGCGTCCGCGGCGCCGATCCGGGACCCATGCCTGAACCGTTCCGGCATGGGTCCCGGGTCTCCCTCCGGTCGCCCGGGACGACGGCAAGCAAAGACGGGTCTGAATGAACCTCGCGCAATTCCTCGCCGGCCGGCTCGCAAAGGGGATCGTCGTCCTCTTCGCCATCGCGGTGCTGAACTTCTTCCTGATCCGGGCCGCGCCGGGCGATCCGGCGCAGGTGCTTGCCGGCGAGGCGGGCGCTGCCGACGAGCAATTGCTGATCCAGTTGCGCGAGCGCTTCGGCCTCGACCAGCCGCTGCTGACCCAGCTCTGGGTCTATCTCAAGGGCTATCTGACCTTCGATCTCGGCTTCAGCTACCGCCAGCAGCAGAGCGTGCTCAGCCTGATCCTCGACCGCCTGCCTGCGACGCTGCTGCTGACCGGCGCCGCCTTTATCGTCTCGCTCGGGCTGGGCACGCTGATGGGCGCGCTCGCCGCCCGCCGCGCCGGCCGCTGGCAGGACAGCGTCATCACAACGCTGGCGCTGGTCTTCTATGCGACGCCGCTGTTCTGGGTCGCGCTGATGAGCCAGATCGTCTTCGCGCTGAAACTCGGCCTCGTCCCCAATGTCGGCTACGAAAGCATCGGCGCGAACTATACCGGGCTCGCCCGCGCGCTCGACATCGCCAGCCACCTCGTCCTGCCGGCCCTGACGCTCGGCCTGTTCTTCACCGCCCTCTATGCCCGGATGATGCGGGCCTCGATGCTTGAGGTCGCCGGCGCCGATTTCGTCAAGACAGCCCGCGCCAAGGGGCTCAGCCCCGGCGTGATCTCGCGTCGGCATGTCGCCCGCAACGCCATCCTGCCGGTGGTGACGCTGGCGGGCCTTCAGGCTGGCCAGCTCGTCGGCGGTGCGGTGCTCACCGAGACCGTCTTCGCCTGGCCCGGCATTGGCCGCCTGATGTTCGATGCGCTGGTGCAGCGCGACTATTCGGTGCTGCTCGGCGTCTTCTTCATCTCCTCGGCCATGGTCGTCGGCTTCAACATCCTGACCGATATCGTCTACCGGCTCGCCGATCCGCGCATCGAGGCGGTGTCATGAGCTTCCTCAAGCGTTTTTCCCGCAATCGCGGCGCCCTGATCGGGCTGGCCATCCTGATCGCGGTGGTGCTCTTTGCCATCCTCGCGCCCTCGCTTTATCCGCAATCGCCTTGGCGGACGGTAGCGCGGCCCTTCCTTGCGCCCTTCGTGATGGAGCGCTTCCCGCTCGGCACCGATACGCTCGGACGCGACATCGCGTCGGGCCTGGCGCACGGCGCCCGTGTCTCGCTGACGATCGGGCTGGTCTCGACGATTGTCGCGCTGCTGATCGGCGTGCCGCTCGGCGCCATCGCCGGCTATGCCGGCGGCTTCATCGACGATGCGCTGATGCGCTTCACCGAGTTCTTCCAGACCATCCCCTCCTTCGCGCTCGCAATCGTCCTGGTCGCGATCCTGCAGCCCAAGCTCGGCTCGATCGTGCTCGCGATCGGCGTGGTCAGCTGGCCGCCGGTGGCGCGGCTGGTGCGCGGCGAGGTGCTCTCGCTGAAGACCCGCGAATATGTCCAGGCGGCGATCACCATCGGCCAGCCGACCGCGCGGATCATCTGGAGCCAGGTCCTGCCCAACACGATCGCGCCGATCATCGTGATGGGCTCGCTGATGATCGGCTCGGCGATCCTGCTGGAATCCTCGCTCTCCTTCCTCGGCCTCGGCGATCCCAACCTGATGAGCTGGGGCTACATGGTCGGCGCCGGCCGCACGCGCCTGCTCGACGCCTGGTGGATCAGCTTCTTCCCGGGCGTTGCGATCTTCCTGACCGTGCTGGCCCTAAACCTTGCCGGCGAAGGGCTGAACGATGCGATGAACCCGCGCCTCGCCCGGGAGAGGGAATGATGGCCGAGCCCGTCCTCTCGATCGAAGGCCTGAAGCTCGCACTGCCCGTGATGGCCGACCGCCCCTATGCGGTCGAGGATGCGACGCTGCGAATCGCCGCGGGCGAGACGCTCTGCGTCGTCGGCGAATCCGGCTCCGGCAAGTCGATGATCGCCCATGCGGTGATGGGGCTCCTGCCCAAGGCGGTGAAGCCGGTCGCCGGCGCGATCAGGCTCGCCGGCCGCGACCTCCTGGCGCTGTCGGACGACGCGATGCAGGACGTGCGCGGCCGCGAGGTCGGCATGATCTTCCAGGAGCCGATGACCTCGCTCAACCCGGTCATGCGCGTCGCCGACCAGATCGTCGAGACCTTCGAGGCGCATAAGCTGCTGACCAAGCCGGAGCGCTACGCCCGTGCCGTCGCGCTTCTGACAGAGGTCGGCCTACCCGAGCCGGAGCGGTTGGCGCGGGCCTATCCCCATGAGCTCTCGGGCGGCCAGCGCCAGCGCGTGATGATCGCGATGGCGCTGGCGCTCGAACCGAAGCTGCTGATCGCCGACGAGCCGACCACCGCGCTCGACGTGACCACGCAGGCGCAAATCCTCAAGCTGATCGACAATCTCCGCCACAAGCACGGCACCGCGGTCTTGTTCATCACCCACGACATGGGCGTCGTCGCCGAGATCGCCGACCGCATCGCCGTGCTGGAGAAGGGCGTACTGGTCGAGGAAGGTACGGTCGACCAGGTGCTCGGCTCTCCCCGCCACCCCTATACCCAGAAGCTGCTCGCCGCCGTGCCCTCGCTGACGCCGCCGGAGCGGCCGGCGCTGCCGGAAAGCAAGCCGGTGCTCACCGTCGAGAAGCTCGGCAAGGTCTATCGCAAGCGCGCCTTCTTCCGCCCGGGCCGCGAAGTCAGGGCAGCCGACGATGTCAGCTTCACGCTGGCGCGCGGCGAGACGCTCGGGCTCGTCGGCGAGTCCGGCTCGGGCAAGTCGACGGTCGGGCGCTGCTGCCTGCGCCTGATCGAGCCGGATTCAGGGCGCATCACCCTCGGCGACCTCACCATCACCGACCTCAGCGTCGCGGCGCTCCGCCCGCATCGCAAGCGGATCCAGATGGTGTTCCAGGACCCGTTCGCCTCGCTCAACCCGCGCCAGACGGTCGGCCGGATCATCTCGGACGGGCCGGTCGCGCACGGCACGTCACGCAAGGACGCGCTGGCGCGGGCGAAGGAGCTGCTCGAACTGGTCGGGCTCTCCGCCAATGCGATCGACCGCTACCCGCATGAATTCTCCGGCGGCCAGCGCCAGCGCATCGGCATCGCCCGGGCCCTCGCGCTCGAGCCGGACGTCCTCGTCGCCGACGAGGCGGTTTCGGCGCTCGACGTCTCCGTGCAGGCGCAGATCCTCAAGCTGATCAAGGACATCCAGCAGCGGCTCGGCCTCGCCATCCTGTTCGTCACCCACGATCTGCGCGTCGCCGCGCAGATCTGCGACAAGATCGCGGTGATGCAGCGCGGCAGGATCGTCGAGGCCGGCCCGACCGCCGCGCTCTTTTCCGCCCCCCAGCACGCCTACACCCGCCAGCTGCTCGCCGCCGTGCCCGGCGGCGAGCGGTTCGGGCGGTGAGCCAGAATGCCTCTCATTCAGCCCTCATCCTGAGGAGCGAGCGCAACTCGCGTTTCGAAGGATGCTCCTGATGGTTCGGGAGCCTCCTGGAGCATCCTTCGAGACGCCGCTGCGCGGCTCCTCAGGATGAGGGCTGAGAGTCCAATACGGAGACCGCCCATGCCGCTCGATCCCGCCCTGCGCGACCGCATCCTAGCTTCCGTCGAAGCGGGCTTTGCCGAGCAGATCGCCTTCACCCAGGAGATGATCCGCTTTCCGTCGACACGCGGCGACGAGCACACCGTCCAGGACTTCATCTTCCGGGCCTTGAAGCAGCGCGGCTTCACCATGGACCGCTTTGCCATGGATCGCGAGGCGATCGGTCGCCATCCCGGCGGGGCGCCGTTCTCTGACACGCATTCGGACGCGCCGATCGTGGTCGGCATCCACCACCCGCGCGAGGAGACGGGTCGCTCGCTGATCCTGCAGTCCCATGTCGACGTGGTGCCGACCGGCCCGGCCGAGCTCTGGAAGCATCCGCCCTTCGATCCCGTGATCGAGGGCGACTGGCTCTATGGCCGTGGCGGTGCCGACATGAAGGCGGGCGGCGCTGCAAATCTCTATTGCCTCGATGCGCTCCGGCGCATCGGCCTGCAGCCGGCGGGAACCGTCTATGTCCAGTCGGTGGTCGAAGAGGAATCGACCGGCAACGGCGCGTTGATGACTCATTTGCGCGGCTATGCGGCCGATGCGGTGCTGATCCCCGAGCCCGAGGAAGAGATGTTGGTGCGCGCCAATACCGGCGTGCTCTGGTTCCAGTTCGAGGTCCGCGGCGTGCCGATGCATGTGCGCGAGATGGCTGCCGGGGCGAATGCGATCGATGCGGCCTATCGCGTCATCGGCGCGCTGCGCGAACTCGAGGCGGCGCTCAATCGCGAGAAGCACGGCCGCAAGCATTTCGAGGATATCCCCCATCCGATCAACCTCAACATCGGCAAGATCGAGGGCGGCGACTGGGCTTCGTCGGTGCCGTGCTGGTGCAAGGTCGACTGTCGCATCGGCCTCTATCCCGGCATGTCGGCCGAAGAGCTCGGCAAGCGCATCGAGGCGACGGTGCTCGCCTTCACGCGCACCGATGCGTTCCTCTCGAACAACCCGCCCAAGGTCGTCTTCAACGGCTTCTGGTCGGAAGGGTATGTGCTCGAGCCCGGCAGCGAGGCCGAGGCCGTGCTCGGCCGCGCCCATCAGGGCTCGACCGGCAAGGCGCTGAAGAGCTTCATGACCCCCGGCTATCTCGATACCCGGGTCTACGCCCTCTACGACAAGGTGCCGGCGCTCTGCTACGGCCCGATCTCGGAGAACATCCATGCCTTCGACGAGCGCGTCAGCCTGGCCTCCCTGAAGCGGATCACCGGCACCATGGCCCTCTTCGTCGCCGAATGGTGCGGGGTGGAGGCGATCGAGGGGTGATGATGCGCGCCTGCCGTGCATCGAGCCTGCAGCGAAATGACATGACGGTGCAGGCTCCTCCTCACGCATAGTCCCATCATGCCGACCCTGTCCGCCCGCTCGCTCCTGCTCGTCCCGCTGCTCGGGCTGCTCTGGGGCTTCAACTGGCCGGCGGTCCGGATCTCACTGACCGAGATCGCGCCATGGACCTTGCGAGCCGGCGGCATGACCTTCGCCGGGCTTGCTCTCTTCGCGGTCGCGCTGGCGCGAGACATCAGTCTCAAGGTGCCGGCCGCGCATTGGCCCAGGCTGATCGTCGCCGGCATCCTGTCGATCGCCGCCTTCAACATCCTGCTCGCCTTCGCGCAGTTGATGGCGCCGACCTCTCGGGCCGCGATCCTGACCTTCACCATGCCGGTCTGGGCGACGCTGATGGCCTGGCCGGTATTGGGCGAGCACGTCGACCGCCCGCGGCTGATCGGCCTGGGGCTCGGTATCGCCGGATTGCTCTGCCTCGGCCTGCCGCTGATCCGCGCGGGCCAGCTCTCGCCGGGGCTTGCTCTCGCTTTGCTTGCGAGTATCAGCTGGGCGCTCGGCACCATCGTCACCAAGCGCTGGCCGGTCGCGGCGCCGACGCTGTCGATCGCCGCCTGGCAATTGCTGATCGGCGGCGCGGCGGCCGGTATCGGCATGCTGATTTTCGAGGGCATTCCGGTCCCGAAGACCCTGTCTCCGCCGGTTGCGGCGGCACTGACCTTCCATATCCTCGGCGCGCAGGCGCTCGCCTACTTCCTCTGGTTCACCGTGATCGCCCGGCTTCCTGCGGGGATCGCCAGCCTCGGCACCTTGATGGTTCCGGCGGTCGGGGCGCTCGGCTCGGTCCTCCTGCTCGGCGAGCGGCCGGCGGCGAGCGACTGGCTCGGCCTCGTCCTCGTGGTTGCCGCTTCGGGTGCGATCCTTGTCTCGCCAAAACCGGGTCCTTGACCCTAGGTCATTTTTTCTTCGTCCCGTCCGGAACCTTTTGCGCAATGCCGCGTTCAGCGCGTTGGACATGTCAAATATCAAGGTTCCAAACGTGCTTCAGATCGCGGAAGGTCCGGTGACCGCCGAGCGCTACCGCTTGCTGGTGGAGTCCGTCACGGACTACGCGATCTACATGCTCGATCCGCAGGGGACGGTGATCAGCTGGAACCCCGGCGCCCGGCGTTTCAAGGGCTATGAGGACCACGAGATCATCGGCCAGCCGTTCTCGCGCTTCTACACCGAGGAGGATCGCGCTGCCGGCTTGCCGGAGCGAGCTCTGGGCCAGGCCGCCGAAACAGGGCGCTTCGAGAGCGAGGGCTGGCGTGTCCGCAAGGACGGCACCCGCTTCTGGGCCAACGCGGTCATCGATGCGATCATAAACCCGGCGACCGGCCGGGTGCTCGGCTATGCCAAGGTCACGCGCGACCTGACCGAGCGGCGCCAGGCGGATGAGGCGCTGCGGCGGTCGGAGGAGAAGTTCCGCCTGCTGGTGCAGGGCGTCACCGACTACGCGATCTACATGCTCGATGCCGACGGCATCGTGACCAACTGGAACGCCGGTGCGCAGCGGATCAAAGGCTATGCTCCGGACGAGATCATCGGCCGGCATTTCTCGCTGTTCTACACGCCGGAGGATCGCGAGAAGGGCGAGCCGCAAAGGACGCTCCAGGCTGCGATCGACAATGGCAGCGCCGAAAAGGAAGGCTGGCGCATCCGCAAGAACGGCGAGACCTTCTGGGCGAGTGTCGTCATCGACCCGATCCGCGACGATGCTGGCGAGGTCATCGGCTTTGCCAAGGTCACGCGAGACCTGACCGAGCAGCGTAAGGTCCAAGCCGAGCTCGATGCGGCGCGAGAGGCCTTGTTCCAGGCGCAGAAGATCGAGGCCCTCGGCCAACTCACCGGCGGCGTTGCGCATGATTTCAACAATCTGCTGACCGCCGTGCTGGGCAGCCTCGAGCTCGTGCGTCGCCAGATCGGCGATGAGCGCCAGCTCAACCTGATCGACAATGCGATCAAGGGGGCGAGCCGGGGCATCTCCCTGACCCAGCGCATGCTCTCCTTCGCCCGCAAGCAGGAACTGGCGCTGCAGCCGGTGGCGGTCGACGTGCTCGTCGCGGAGATGGGCGACCTGCTGCAGCGTTCGCTGGGGCCGCTGATCCGGATCGAGACGGATTTCCCCGCCGATCTCGCGACCGCAGCGGCCGATTCGAACCAGCTCGAAGCCGCGGTCCTCAACCTTGCCGTCAATGCGCGGGACGCGATGCCGGAAGGCGGCGTATTGCGCGTCGGGGCCAAGAACGAATCCGTCGGGCGAGGCCATCGCAGTGGCCTGCCCGACGGCGACTATATCCGCCTCTCGGTGGCCGATACCGGTAGCGGAATGGATGCAAAGACACTGGCCCAGGCGACCGAGCCCTTCTTCACCACCAAGGGTGTCGGCAAGGGCACCGGGCTCGGCCTCTCGACGGTGCACGGCATGGCCGAGCAGCTCGGTGGCCGTCTGCAGCTGACCAGCCAGGTGGGACGAGGCACGACCGTGGAAATCTGGCTGCCCGTGGCCTCCGCAACCATAACGGCCGAGCCTGTCCAGTTGCCTGTCGAGACGAAAATGGAGACCGCCATGGAGCCGCGCCCGCTGACTGTGCTCGCGGTCGATGACGATGCGCTCGTGCTGATGAACACAACCGCACTGCTGGAGGACCTCGGCCACAAGGTCATCGAGGCGAGCTCGGGGCGGGAAGCGCTGTCGGTGCTGGAGAACAACGAGATCGATCTGCTGATCACCGATCATGCCATGCCGCAGATGACCGGTGCGCAATTGATCACGGAAGTCGGGCAGCGCTGGCCCAATGTGCCGGTCATCCTCGCTACAGGCTATGCCGATCTGCCGGCGGGCGCCGGAGCGGGCGTGCTGCGGCTGAACAAGCCGTTCTGGCAGGCCGATCTGGAAAAGGCGGTCAATGCGGCGATGGCGCGGCGCACGACGGCTGCAGCCGCGGCCTGAGGGCTGTCACCGGCCTTGATCGGTTCGCCGGGTCGGCGCAGCCGCCGAGCCGCGTTCGACCAGTCGGGTCGGCAGCACGAGATCGGGAGGGGCACCGCCTCCCGAGAGCTGTTCGATCAGCAGTTTCATCGCCGCCTGGCCGATCTCGCGGCGTGGCTGGTGGATGGTGGTGAGCTGCGGCTCGACAGCCTCCGCCAGCACGATGTCGTCGAAGCCGACCACCGAGACATCGTCAGGGACGTTGCGGCCGCGGGCGCGCAGCTCGCCCATGGCGCCGACCGCCATCTGGTCGCTGGCGGCGAATATGGCGCTGTAATCGACGCCTCTCGCAGCGAGCGTGCGGATCGCGGCGCGCCCGGCGGCGAGGCCGAAATCGCCCTCGACGACGAGGTCCGGGTCGGCCGGAATGCCGGCATCGGCGAGGCCGGCGAGATAGCCGTCGCGACGGTCGAGGCTCATCGGATCCGGCATCGGGCCGGCGATATGGGCGATCCGGCGATGGCCGAGCCTGGCGAGATGGGCAACCGCTGCGCGTGCCGCAGCATGGTTGTCGACCTTGACTGTCGGCAGATTGAGCCCAGGCAGCATCTCGAGCGCAACGACGATGGGCGGCAGGCGGCTGCGTTTGGCGAGGGCCTCGGGGAAGCGGCCGACCATCAGGATCAGCCCGTCGGCATGGCGCTCCCTGACCATGTCGACATAGCGCAGGATGCGCTCGTCATCGTCGCGGGCATCGCCCATCAGCACCTTGTAGCCACCGTCGACCGCGGCTTCTTCGACCCCCTTGTAGATCTCGAGGTAGAACGGGTTGCTGATGTCGCGCACCAGCAGGATCACGGTGCGCGTCGCCTGGAGACGGAGATTGCGCGCCTGGGCGTTGGGAATGAAGCCGGTCGCCGCGACCGCCGCGATGACGCGCTCGCGGGTCCGCGCCTTGACCCTCTCCGGCTGGGCCAAAGCGCGCGACACCGTCGCCGTCGAGACGCCGGCGAGGCGCGCGACTTCGGCGATGGTCGGGGCGGCTATGGGGGCGTCTTGCAAGGTCGATGATCTGGAACGGCGGCGGCGAATCGGCGCGACGGAGGCAGGAGCCCCATCATGCCGCAATCGTTGCCGATAAGGCAGGGCCGGGCGCCCATATGGTGCGGGCGCCCGGTGTGGTGGTTCACGCGCCGTATTACTTCCCGCCCCAGCGGGCGGGGTAGTTCGCCATCTGCTCGCAGCCACAGAGCGCGTAATGCAGCGGCGGCATCTTGTCGTTGACGAACTTGTCGAGGTTCTCGGCCGTGATCGCCGGCTGCGGCAGCTTCCAGGTCGGCCCCACCACCGGTTCGCCCTTGAGGATGCGGATCGCCGCGATCACCGGCGTGCGCCACTGATAGGTCGGGTAGGTCGGCGCGATCGCGGTGAGCTTGTTCTTCTTCCACTTCTGCAGGAAGTCCTGCTGGTCCTCGCCATTGATCACCGGATAGGACTTGCCGGCATCCTCGAAGGCTTCGAGCGCCGCGACCGCGGTGGCGCCGGCGTCCATCCAGACGCCGTCGATCTTGCCGAAGCGGTTGAGATAGTCCTCGACGATCGCCTTGGTCTTGGCGTTGTCGCCATTGGTGAACTCGGCGCCGACGACCTTGATGCCCTTCTCCTTGAAGATGCGCTCGGCCGCGGCCCAGCGGTTCTCCAGCACGTCGACACCAGGCAGGATGCGCAGCGCCAGCACCGAGCCGCCAGCGGGAATCTTCTCGGCGATGAAGCTCGCGCCCTGGATGCCGAAGCCGTAGCCGCCGATCGGATTGATGAAGGTCACCGGCGCCTTGCTGTCGACGCCGCGGTCGAAGACCACGACGGGCAGTTTCTTGGCGGCCGCTTTGACCGCCGGCGTCAGCGCCGCGGTGGTGTTCGGCGAGACGATCAGTGCGTCGCACTGGCCACTGTTGACGAAGGCATTGATGTCCGAGATCTGCTTGTCGTCCTTGCCCTCGGCATCGGCATGGGTGAACGAGGCGATGTCGGCCTTGTTGGCGTCGACCTCGGCCTGCATGTTGGTGAAGCCGACGACGCGCCAGGGATTGTTCACGCCCGCGTTCGAGAAGCAGAGCTTGTAGGGGCCGGGCTTCTTGTACTTGGCGGTGTCGACCTTCTCGCCGCCGAGATTCTGCTCCCAGGGCTTACCTTCGGGGCCTTGCGGGGCGACCGTGAGTAGCGCCTTCTGCCGCTCGAATTCCGCGGGATCGTTGAAGTTCTGGGCGATGGCGCCCGTCGACAGCGCTGCCAGCAGCGCCGTCAAACCGATCTGCGTCTTCATGTTCACCTCCCTCTGTCACGCCGCCTTGCCGGCGGCCTCTGGCGGAGCGCGTGGGATCACGCGCTTCCGAAAACTCGTTTTCAGGCGCGCCGCATGCGCCAGGCGCTCGATGCCACCGCGGCGATCAGGATCACGCCCTGCACGGTCTCGCGCAGCGGCTGCGGCAGGCCCATCAGGTTGAGAACAGTGAACAGGGCGAACAGGCTGAGCGCCCCGGCGACGGCGCCGGTCACGCTGGCGCGTCCGCCGAGCAGTTGTGCCCCGCCGATAACGCAGGCGGCGATCGCCTGGAGCTCAAGCCCTTGGCCGACCGCGGTCGAGACGCCGGCGAAGCCGCCGAGCAGGATGCCCGCGGTCACCGCCGACAGCGCCGAGATTACGAAGACCAGAACCCGCGTCGCGCCGACCGGCACGCCGGAAAGCTCCGCCGCGCGCGGATTGTCGCCGACCGCCAGCACCTGCCGGCCGAAGACTGTCGCGTGCAACAGCCAGGCGGCAATCCCGACGAAGCCGATCAGGATGAGCACCGAGAGCGGCAGGATCCCGGTCACGGGTACGTCGCGATAGACGAGGCGGCCGAGCGCCCGGAAATTCTCCGGCAGATAGCCGCGCGGCGCCCCGCCCGACCACATCAGCGCCGCGCCATTCAGTGAGAGCAGCATGCCGAGCGTCGCGATGATCGAGGGCACCTTGAGCAAGGTGACGACAAGCCCGTTCACCAGTCCGACGCCGAGCCCGATCAGGTAGAGCACGCCGATCGTCCACCAGGTGTTGTCGGGATTGCCGCCGGCGAGCATCGAGCCGCCGAGCACGGTCAGCGTCACCAGCGAGCCCATCGACAGGTCGAAGCCGCCGCCCGCGATGACGAAGAGCTGGCCGCAGGCGAGGATGATCAGCGGCGCGGCCCGGCGCAGGAAGTTGAGGAAGCCCTCGACCTCGAAATAGCTCGGCTGCATCACGGCGATCGTGCCGTAGAGCACGAGGAAGACGGCGAGGCCGACATTGATGCCGCGGGCGAAGCGCAGCGCCGCCGAGGGGGCGGTATGGCTGGCCACGGCGCTCATGCGACATGCCCCTTGCTGCGCACGGCGTAGACGGCGACCGCGAGGATGACGATGGCCCCGCGCAGCACCTGCTTCGGGAAGGCGTCGATGCCGGTCATGTTGAAGACGGCGTCGAGCGTGGCGAAGAGGAATACGCCCGCGAGCGTGCCCCAGACGCCACCGCGCCCGCCGGCGAGCAAGGTGCCGCCGATCACCACGACCGCGATCGATTCAAGATCGTAGACGCCGTCGCGGCCGACCCAGGGCGCCCCGGCGCGCAGGCGGCTGGCGAGATAGAGCCCGGTGAGGCCGGCCATCAGCGAGCACAGCACATGCGCGCCGATGATGACGCGCTCAGTGCGGATGCCGGCGAGGCGAGCGCCGTCGCGATTGCCGCCGGTGGCGTAGAGATGGGCGCCAAAGCGCGTGCGGCTCAGCAGCAGCCAGATCGCGAGCGCGAGCACGAGCAGCAGCAGCACCGACCAGGGCAGCGGCCCGATTCGGCCATAGGCGAAGGCCTGGAAGGCTGCCGGAACCGAGCCGGCGAAATTGGAAAAGCTGGCCGAGAGCAGTCCCTGCAGGATCAAACCGACGCCGAGCGTCGCGATCAGCGGGTTGACGTCGAGCCGCGCGATGATTAGCCCGTTGACGAGGCCGACCGCTGCCGAGAGCGCCAGCACCGCCAGTACGGCCGGGGCGATCATCGCCGGCTCGCCTTTCATGATGAAGGAGGCGAGCACGGCCGAGACGCTGATCAAGTTGGCGACCGAAAGGTCGATCGAACCGACCAGGATGGTCAGCGTCTGCCCGAGCGCGACGATGCCGAGGCCGACCATGCGCTGGGTCAGGCCGACAAAACCTTCGCCGGTGAGATAGGCGTGCTGGCCGGTCGCGAGCGCGGTCGCGACATAGAGCATGAGCGAGCCGGCGAAGAGCAGCGGCGCCACCGGCACGTCGCGCGCCGGGCGAGGGGCGGCGATATCGGCGCTGACGCTCATGCCGCGGCCTCCGCCGTCCCGGTGCCGAGGGCAAGGTGCATCACGTCTTCCTCGCTGGCGCCGCGCTTGAGTTCTCCGGCGATGCGGCCCCCATGCATGACCAGGATGCGGTCGCTGACGCCGATGATCTCCGGCAGGTCGGAGGAGATCATCAGGATGGCGCGGCCGCGATCGGCGAGGCCTCGCATCAGCTGGTAGATCGCCGCCTTGGCAGCGACGTCGATGCCGCGAGTCGGCTCGAGAAAGATCAGCACCTTAGGATCGCGCGCCAGCCAGCGGCCGATCACGACCTTCTGCTGGTTGCCGCCGGAGAGCTCGCGGATCTCCTGGGTGAAGCCGGCGGCCCGGACATCGACCTCGGCGAGTTGCCGGTCCGCCGCGGCACGCGCCATCGCGCCAGAAGCCGGTGGACGCAAGCGCCGCGCGAAGGCCCGCAGCGTCATCAGGACATTGTCGCGCAGCGATTGCTGCGGGGCAATGCCCTCCTTCTTGCGATCGTCGGAGAGGAAGCCGATGCCGGCGGCGATGGCCGCTCGCGGCGATTGGATCAGGCCGTCCAGCCCATCGACGGTCATCCGGCCGCGGGTGAACGGCTCGTCGCCGAAGAGAGCTCGCCCCAGCGCGCCCTTGCCGGAGCCTTCGAGCCCGGCGACGCCGACGATCTCGCCGGCGCGCAGGTCGAGCGCGATATCGGAGAGGATGGCGTTGCCGGCGCCCTGCACCGACAACACGACCGGGCCGAGCCTGGCCGGGTCACCCGGCGGCGGGAAGAAATCGGCGAGGTCGCGCCCGACCATCAGCCGGACGATCGTCGCCGGCGTCAGCGCCGCGGCCGGGTGTGTTGCGACCAACTTGCCGTCCTTCAGCACGGTGATGCGGTCGGCGATCGCCTTCAATTCGGCCATGCGGTGGGAGATGTAGAGGATCGCCGCGCCCTCGCGCCGGAGCGTCCCGACCAGTTCCAGAAGTCGGCCGGCATCGCGCTCATCGAGCGCTGCGGTCGGCTCGTCCATGACGATGATCTGGGCATCGAGCGCCAGCGCCTTGGCGATCTCGACCAGTTGCTGCTCGGCGATCGACAGCGATTTCACCAGCGCACCGGGCTGGACCCTGGCCCCGACGCGCTCCAGCAGCTTGCGTGCGCCCTCCTGCATGGCGGCGCGGTCGAGCAGCCCGCCACGGGTCGGCTCAAGGCCAAGGAAGATGTTGTCTGCGACGCTGCGCTCGGGCAGCAGGCTCAGCTCCTGGTGGATGATACTGATCCCGGCCCGGCGCGCCTGGACCGGATGCCGGAAGGCGATCGGCTCCCCGTTCAGGAGGATTTCACCTTCGTCGGGGCGATAAACGCCGCCCAGCACTTTCATCAGCGTCGACTTGCCGGCGCCGTTCTCGCCGCAGATGGCGTGGACCTCGCCGGAATGACAATCGAGGCTGACATCGTCGAGCGCCCGCACGCCGGTGAAGCTCTTGCCGATGCCGCGCATCGAAAGGACCGGCGTATCGGCGCTCATGCCGCACCCGTCTCGGCGGGCGCGGCGGCTTCGGCCCAGCCGCGCCGGATGAAGTCGTGACTCTCGACGAGGAGCGTGTCGAGATCAGGAAAGAGGTCGCGCCAGACCCGTGTCGCCGCCGCGAGCGAAGGCAGCGCCCGGCCGAAAGCCTCGACCGTCAGCCAGCCGTCATAGCCGGTAGCGCGGATGGCGCGGAACGTCTGCGCCCACGGCACATGGCCGCGTCCGACGATGCCGCGATCGTTCTCTGAGAGATGGATATGATTGATCTCGGGAGCGTAGCGGCTGTAGGCGCCTACGGGATCGCGCTCCTCGATATTGGCGTGGAAGGTGTCGTACATGTAGCCGAAGTTCGGATGCGCTACCTTGGCCTTCAGCGCGCTCGCCGCCTCCATCGTGTTCAGCGCGTAGCATTCGAACCGGTTGATCGCCTCGAGCGAGAGCGCGATCCCGGCCTTGCCGGCATGTTCTGCCATGAGGTGCAGGGCTTCGGCGAGATGAGCGAGCTCGTCCTCGCGCGGGCCTTCGCCGGTGAAGACGCCGACCGGCGAGTGATAAGGGCCGGCGATGACGGTGGCGTCGAGCGCCGCGGCGCAGTCGACCGCCCAGCGATGGCGCTCGCGCGCCTTCCGGCGGATGGCGGCATCGGGCGAGAGCGGGTTGCTGTCCTCGGCGACGATCGTGACGATGGTTCGCTTCAGGCCGACCGCATCGAGGCGGCGGCCGAGCCGCTCGTAATGGCCGACATCGCCCTCGAAGACCGGAATCTCGACGCCGTCATAGCCGATCTCGCGGATGCGCTCGCACAAGGGCAGGTGCGCTTCGTCGATGAAGCCGCCGACCGTCAGCAGGTTGAAGCCGATCTGGACCATTGCCTTGGCTTTCGTGCCGCGCTCAGCGCAGCCGCAATGCGGTCGCGCGGCTGCAGAAAGCCGATGAAACGACGATGCTGGCATGCATGACCGGCATTCCTCCCTGGGGCGGTTCATTCTGCGGAACCGCTTCGGATTGGATTATGTAATCGATTGCAAAACTGTCAACCGGCTCCTTTGCGGCGCTCCGTCACATCGAAGGCGGCGATCCGACCGGGGCGCGCTGCTTCGTCAGCGGACTACGCGGTTGCGGCGATACGGGTGGGTATGAACCACCGGCCCAGGTGGTTGCCGTCGCGGAGGAGCCCCTATTGATAGCCGGTCGATGGCACCTGCCTGTGACAGGCTCGCTGGCGGAACGGAATTCTCCCATGGCAGGTGCCGGCCGCAGGCGCTTCCGCCTCCTGCCCGGGACATCTTTGAAAAGACATTCCATTGACCGTGCCTGTGTTCGCATGAAGAATGTCAGTATCGAGCGCCGATAACTGCGCTCGATCGCGGGATTTGCTGGAGCAGCTTGCACCGCGTCAACAATGCTAAAAGCACCACGATGAAATCGTGGGCTCCGAGTACGGAGACACGTCGATGAAACCGCGTAATACTTTGGATCCTGAGCGATCGGACGGCCAGCCGCGATGTTCTTGATCCCTCGCCCTGCGGCCTGATCGCCGGGCTCGCCATTCCCTAGCAGCGTCCGCGTGCCGGCTTGCCCGGCCGGAGCGTCGTTCCCTGGCGACGCTTAGCCTCGCTGCGTCCTCCCGCCAGCCGAGGCCTTCATGACTGTCGTCTCGCTCGTCACTTCAACATCAGCGGCACCCCGCCACGTCGGTCGGGCTGCGCCGGCACCAGCCGAGGCGCCCAATTTCCGGGCGGCGCTGCGCCATCTCGCCGGCGGTGTCAGCGTGATCACGACCGGGCAGGGCGAGGATCGTACCGGGTTGACCGTGACCTCGCTCGCGTCGCTCTCGGCCGAGCCGCCGACGGTGATGTTCGGGCTCAACCTGGGCTCGTCGAGCTTTCCGGTGCTCGCCCGCCATGGCAGCTTCGGCGTCAATTTCCTCAACGCCACGCAAAAGCAGATCGCCGACCGCTTCGCCGGCCGCAATGGCGAGAAGGGCGAAGCGCGCTATGCCGGCGCGAGCTGGACGCAAGGTGTCACTGGCGCCCCGCTGCTCGAAGGCGCGCTGGCTGCGCTCGACTGCGAGGTCGAGGAGCTGATCGAGCGGCATTCGCACGCCATCGTCATCGGCCGCGTCCGTGAGGTTCGGCTCGGTGGCGACGATGCAGCGCTGCTCTACTGGCGCGGCGATTACGAGCGCCTCGGCTGGATGGCCGAGGAAGCCCGTACGGCGCTCGGCCTGCGCGGCATCTGATCCAGGCGAGACATCCCATGGCCTATTCCCTCAGCCTGCTCGACAAGAGCCCGATCCTCGACGGCGAGAGCGCGGTCGATGCCCTGCAGCGCACGATCGCTCTGGCCCAGGCTGCCGAGCGGCTGGGCTATCGCCGCTTCTGGCTTGCCGAGCATCATGGCTTTGCCGGACTCGCCAGCTCGGCACCGGAAATCCTGGTGGCGCATCTGATCGCGCGCACGCGCCGGATCCGGATCGGTTCCGGCGGGGTGCTGCTGCAGCACTACAGCCCCTACAAGGTCGCCGAGACCTTCAACCTGCTCGCCGCGCTGGCGCCCGATCGCATCGATCTCGGCATCGGCAAGGCGCCGGGCGGCCTGCCGCTCTCGACGAAGGCGCTGCGCGTCCAGCATGCTTCCAAGGACGCCCGCTCCTTCGAAGCGCTGCTGGCGGAACTCGATGGTTTCCTTTCGGGTTCGCTCGGTGTGGATGATCCGCTCGCCGGCGCGCAGGCTCTGCCGAAGCCGCCTGCGCCAGCTGAGCGCTTCCTGCTCGGTGCCAGCCCGGATAGCGCAAGGCTCGCGGCGGAGCGCGGCTGGCGCTTCGTCTTCGCCGGCCAGCTCAATGGCGACCCGAAGGCGATCGAGGCCAGCCTCAACGCATATGCCAAGGCCGGTGCGAAGCAGCCGCCGCTGTTCGGCCTCGCTGCCCTCGCAGCCGCGACGGCGGAGGAGGCGCGCGCGCTGACCGAGCCTTTGCGCGTGGTCCGGTTGACGCTCGACAATGGCCAGAGCGTCAATCTCGGCAGCGAGGAGCAGGCGGCCGAGTTCGCCCGCCAGGCCGGAGCCGCCTCGTACACGACCGAGATCCGACGCCCGAGCATTCTCTCCGGCACCGCCGAGGACGTCCGGCGCGAGCTTGATGCGCTCTCGGCCCGCTTCGGCATCACCGAATTCGTCATCGACACACCGGCTGCCGCGACCGCCCAGCGCCTTGCCTCGATCACGCTGCTCGCCGGCGATGCGCCGGCGCTTGCGGCTTGAGCCGACAGGAGACACCGATGAGCAAGACCCGTCTCACCTTCGGCCTGATGCTGCAGGGCCCCGGCAGCCACATGAACGCCTGGCGCCACCCGAGCAATCCGCCCGATGCCAGCGTCAATCTCGATTTCTTCATCCGCAACGCCCGCAAGGCCGAAGAGAACGGCATCGCCTTCGCCTTCGTCGCCGACGGGCTCTACATCAACGAAAAGTCGATCCCGCATTTCCTCAACCGGTTCGAGCCGCTGACCATCCTCTCGGCGCTGGCGACCGTGACGAAGAAGCTCGGCCTCGTCGGCACGGTCTCGACCTCCTATAGCGACCCCTTCACCATCGCCCGGCAATTCGCCTCGCTCGACCTGATCTCCGGCGGGCGCGCCGGCTGGAATGCGGTGACCTCGCCGCTGGAGGGTTCCGGCCGCAATTATGGCCGCCCGCATCCCGAGCATTCCCTGCGCTACGAGATCGCGCATGAATACCTCGACATAGCCAAGGGGCTCTGGGATTCCTGGGACGACGACGCCTTCGTCCGCGACCGCAAGACCGGCCGCTTCTTCGACCGCGAGAAGCTGCATACGCTCGGCTACAAGGGCCGCTTCTTCCAGGTCGAGGGCCCGCTCAACATCCAGCGCTCGCCGCAGGGCCAGCCGGTGCTGTTCCAGGCCGGCGCCTCGGATGCCGGCATCGGCCTCGCCGGCCGCCATGCCGATGCGGTCTTCGCCAACCATGTCTCGCTGGAAGAGGGCCAGGCCTTCTATCGCAGCATCAAGACCAGCGCGATCGCGCAGGGGCGGCTGGCGGACGACGTCAAGATCTTCCCGAGCGCCGGGCCGATCGTCGGGCGCACCCGGCAGGAGGCCGAGGACAAGTACCAGGCGATCCGCGATCTCGTCTCGATCGATGACGCGCTCGCCTATCTCGGCCGCTTCTTCGACCATCACGATTTCAGCACCTATCCGCTTGACGCCCCGTTCCCGGAGCTCGGCGAGATCGGCAAGAACAGCTTCCGCTCGACCACCGACCGGATCAAGCGCACTGCCGCACTGAAGCGCCAGACCTTGCGCGAGGCGGCGCTGGAAGCTGCGACCCCGCGCGCCGACCTGATCGGCTCGGTGCAGGAGATCGCCGACATCCTGGTGGAGCGCGTCGAGAAGCAGGCGGCGGATGGCTTCATCCTCGGCTTCCCGGTGATCGGCCAGGGGCTCGATGATTTCGTCGAGCTGGTCATCCCGGAGCTCGAGGCGCGCGGTGTCTACGACCGCACCCTGCCGGGCGAAACGCTGCGCGACCATCTCGGCCTGCCGCGCCGCGATAGCCGCTATGCGCGCTCTGCTCCGGCATCGGCGCCGCGCAAGGCCGGCTGAGCGCTCCACAGAACCCGTTTCCAGAACCTCACGCTCCGAGAGGCTGTCCCATGGCCGACGAATTCGTCTACACCACCCCGCTCGATCCGCTCGCCCAACCCCTGGTCGAGCAGCTCACCTGGGAATACGCCACCCGCTATGGGAGCTATTTTGGCGAGCCGCCGGGCGCCGAGATGAGCCGCTATCCGGCATCGCTGTTCGCGCCGCCCGAGGGCAATTTCGTCCTGCTCCTGCGCGACGGCCGCGCCATCGCCGGCGGTGCCTTCAAGCGCTATGACGGACAGACGGCGGAGCTGAAGCGGATGTGGACGGACAGCGCCTTTCGCCGCCAGGGCCTGGCCCGCCGCGTCGTCGAGGAGCTGGAGGCGCAGGCCGTGCGCCAGGGCTATGGCAAGATCTTTCTGACCACCGGCTTTCGGCAGCCCGAGGCGCGGGACCTCTACCTCAGCACCGGCTACACGCCACTGTTCGATCCCGCCGTCGATCCCGAGGTCTACAAGAAGCTCGCCTTCGAAAAGGACCTCGCCGTCGCGGCCTACAAGCTGCGGCCACCGGCCGAGCAATTGCCTGCCAGCGCGGCCTGAGCGCGCCGCTTCCTGAGTTTCAAGGGGACGAATTCCAGCCATGAGTCTCGCCAGCGATTTCGCGGGCCTGCCGACGCGCGCCCATAGCACTCCGCCGACCCGCGATTTCAGCCGCTACCGCATCGTGCCGGCGCGCTATCCGGCCCGCACCATCGGCACCGTGTTCGCGGTCGTCGTGATCTTCGCGATCGCAAACTCGGTCCTCTCCAACCCGCGCTGGGGCTGGGACGTCTTCGCCGAATGGTTCTTCTCCGAGCCGGTGCTGGCAGGGCTCGGCCGAACCTTGCTGCTGACCTTGTTCGGCACCGTTCTCGGCTTCCTGCTCGGCACTGGCCTCGCCTTGGCGCGCGTCTCGGGCTCGCCGCTGCTGGCGTCGCTTTCCTGGGCCTATGTCTGGCTGTTCCGCTCGATCCCGCTGATCGTACTGCTGCTGATCTTGAACAATCTCGGCTATCTCTATTCGACCGTCTGGCTCGGCATTCCCTTCACCGAGATCACCTTCGCCTCCTGGTCGACGACGCAGTTGATCACGCCTTTCTTCGCGGCGGTGCTCGGGCTCACCCTGCACGCCGGCGCCTTCTCCTCGGAGATCGTGCGCGGCGGCATCCTCTCGGTCGACCAGGGCCAGCACGAAGCGGCCGCAGCGCTCGGCCTGCCGCGCCACCGCCAGTTCTCGCGGATCGTGCTGCCGCAGGCGATGCGCACCATCCTGCCCAACGGCTTCAACGAGATCATCCTGCTGGCGAAGGGCACAAGCCAGGTCTACATCCTGGCGCTGCCCGAGCTGTTCTATACCATCCAGATCATCTACCGGCGCAATCTCGAGGTGATCCCGCTGCTCATGGTGGCGACGGTCTGGTACCTCGTCATCCTCAGCGTGCTGTCCTTCGTCCAGCACCATATCGAGCGCTATTACTCGCGCGGCGCGCTGCGCAATCCACCGCCCTCGCTGATCGGCCTGGCACTGGCGCGCTTCGGCCGCTCGCGCGATGCCGCCGCGGCGCGTCGGACCGAGGCCGCACTCGCCCAGGCCGGTTCATCCCAGGCCGGTTCGTCCGCCGTGGCGGCTCCGTCGCTGGCGAGCCTGCAGCGCAGCGGCGGCGAGATCCGGATCAGTAACGTCTCGAAGAGCTTCGGCCCGCTCAAGGTGCTCGACGATGTCAGACTGGTGCTGCGGCCCGGCAGCGTCACCGCGATCATCGGCCAGTCCGGATCCGGCAAGTCGACGCTGCTGCGCTCGATCAATCATCTCGAGCGCGTCGACGAAGGCTTCATCGCCATCGACGGCGAGCTGATCGGCTACCGCCAGGACGGCGACACGCTCTACGAGCTCAAGGAGCGCGAGATCCTGAAGCGCCGCGTCGATGTCGGCATGGTCTTCCAGAGCTTCAACCTGTTCCCGCACCTGACCGCGATCGAGAACGTCATCGAGGCGCCGCTGTCGGTGCGCGGGGTCTCCCGCGAGCAGGCCCTGGCCGAGGCGCGCGAGCTGCTCGCCCGCGTCGGCCTCGCCGACAAGGTCGATGCCTATCCGCGCCAGCTCTCCGGCGGCCAGCAGCAGCGCGTCGCCATCGCCCGGGCTCTGGCGCTGAAGCCCAAGGTCCTGCTCTTCGACGAGCCGACCTCGGCGCTCGACCCCGAGCTCGTCAACGAGGTGCTCGACGTCATCAAGGAGCTCGCCCGCTCCGGCACGACGCTGGTCATCGTCACCCATGAGATCGGCTTTGCCCGCGAGGTCGCCGACGAGGTCGTCTTCATGGAAGCCGGCCGTATCCTCGAAGTCGGCCCGCCGGCCCGCGTCTTCGCCGAGCCCGACCATCCCCGCACCCGCGAATTCCTCGCCAAAGTCCTCTGACCGCCATTTCTCAAGGAGCTAAGTCATGATCACCAGACGCAACACGCTCTCTCTGCTCGGCGCCGCCTCGGCCGGCGCGCTGCTGCCTTCCTTCGGCCTCGCCCAGCAGGCGATCGACCTCTCGCCCGAGCAGCCGGGCCGGCCGCGGGCGCAGCGCGACGAAGCTGCGGTCAAGCTGATCGGCAAGGACACGAAGTTCGTGAAGGAGGGCGTCTTCACCGTCGCCAACGCCACTGGCCGCCTGCCCTTCGCCGGCTACACCGCCGATGCCAAGACCATTGTCGGTTCCGAGCCTGACATCGCCCAGCTCGTGGCGGATGCGCTCGGCCGCAAGCTCGAGATCGTCCCGGTCTCTTGGGCCGACTGGCCGCTCGGCGTCGCCTCCGGCAAATACGATGCGGCGATTTCGAACATCACCGTCACCGAGCAGCGCAAGGAGAAGTTCGACTTCTCGACCTATCGCAAGGACCTGCTCGGCTTCTATGTGAAGAAGGACAACGAGATCCAGATCCGCGAGCCGCGCGACATCGCCGGGCTCAAGGTCATCGTCGGGTCCGGCACCAATCAGGAGCAGATCCTGCTGCGCTGGAACGAGCAAAACGTGAAGGACGGGCTAAAGCCGGCCGAGGTCCAGTATTATGACGACGACGTCGTGCTCTATCTCGCGCTGGAGACCGGGCGCGCCGACGCCTATCTCGGCCCGAACGCACTCCTCAGCTTCAAGGCGGCACAGGAGAACAAGACCCGCCTCGCCGGTAATTTCTCCGGCGGCTGGCCAGTGCTGGCCGAGATCGCCGTGACGACCCGCAAGGGCGCGGGTCTCGCCGAGGCGATTACCCACGCCATCAACACCCAGATCGGCAACGGCAACTACGCGAAGGCACTCGGGCGCTGGAACCTCGCCGCCGAGGCGATCGAGCAGTCGCGCACCAACCCGCCCGGCCTGCCGGCGAAGTGAGCGTAGCGGGCGTCGCTGCGCCTGATCCATCAGCAAAGACGGAAGACGATGATGTTGCGAGCGCGTGCCATGTTGGCGCTTCTCCTAGGCAGCTGGGCCATCTTCGGCCCAACTCAGGGCCCAGCCGTGGCGCAGGCACCCTTCGATCTCGGCCCGGAGCAGCCCGGGCGCGTGAGGGCGGAGAAGCAGCCGGAGGCCATCGCCGCCCTGCCGAAGGGCTTCAAGTTCGTCGAGCCCGGCGTGTTCACCGTGGCGGTCAGCCCGGGCGGGCCGCCACTCGCCACCTACGCCACCGACGCCAAGACCGTGGTCGGCGCCGATGCCGATTTCGCCCAGCTGATCGCCGACAGCCTCGGCCTCAGGCTCGACCTGCAGCCGATCGCCTGGGCCGACTGGCCGCTCGGGCTCGCTTCGGGGAAGTATGACGCGGTCATCTCCAATGTCGGCGTCACCGAGCAGCGCAAGGAGAAGTTCGACTTCTCGACCTATCGCAAGGGCCTGCACGGCTTCTTCGTCAGGGCCAACAGCAAGGTCACCGCGATCAGCGAGCCTAAGGACGCCGCCGGGCTCAAGATCAGCGTCGGCGGAGGCACCAACCAGGAGCGCATCCTGGTCGAGTGGAGCAAGCAGAACGTCGCCGCCGGCCTGAAGCCGATCGAGCTGCAGCTCTTCGACGACGAGGCCGGGCGGCTCGTCGCCCTGCGCTCGGGCCGGGTCGACGTCATCGTCCAGCCGCATGCGCAGCTCGTCTTCATCGCGGCGCGCGACAAGGACATCAGGCGCGTCGGCACGCTCAGCGCCGGCTGGCCGCTGAAATCCGATGTCGCGATCACCACGCGCAAGGGCAGCGGCCTGGTCGATGCACTGACAATCGCCACCAACGGCCTGATCGCCAACGGCAAGTTCCGGGCCTCGCTGGCGCGCTGGAACCTGGAGGAGGAAGCGCTCGACCGCTCCGAGACCAACCCGCCCGGCCTGCCGAAATACTGAAGACGCGCCATGTCCAAGCTCGCCGTCCGGCACATCGCCTTCCTGACGCCAGGCAATTACGACGATGCCGATCCGCGCGCCGGGCTGGAGGAGACGCTGGCGCTCTTCGAGCATGGCGAGGCGCTCGGCTTCGACAGCGCCTGGGTGCGTCAGCGGCATCTCGAGCCCGGTGTCTCCTCCGCCGCGACCTTCCTCGCCGCGGCGAGCCAGCGCACCAGCCGGATCGGGCTCGGCACCGCGGTGATCCAGATCGGCTACGAGAACCCATTCCGGCTCGCCGAGGACCTCTCGCTGGTCGACGTGCTCTCCGGCGGGCGGCTCAATGTCGGGCTGAGCGCCGGCCCGCCACCCTTCGGCAAGCTCCTCGGCGAGCGCTTCTTCGACGCCGACCCGGCAACATACGATTTCTCGCATGCCCGCGTCGCCCGGCTCGCCAGCAACCTCGCCGGCGACTGGCTCGGCGCCGCCGACGGGCGCATCAGCTCCGCCGCCGGCGAGCATCGTCCGCGCCTGCGCCCGCATGCGCCGGGCTTGCGGCAACGGCTCTGGTATGGCGGTGGCTCGTTCCGCTCGGCCCGCTGGGCGGCCGAGAACGGCTTCCATCTGCTCGTCGGCAATCTCAATACCGGCGAGGAGACCGACGATTTCTTCGTCGCGCAAAGCCGCCATATTGAGACCTTCCGTGCTCACTGGCGTGGCGAGGGCGAGCCGAAGATCGCGGTCGGCCGCGTGATCGTGCCGCTCGACAGCGCCGACGCCGCGACGCGCCAGCGCTATCGCGACTATGCCGAAAGCCGCCATGAGCGGACATTGGCGCCGCAGGGCGAGCGCCGGACGCTGTTCACGCCCGATCTCGTCGGCACGGCGAACGAGATCGTCGAGCGGCTGGAGGCCGACCCGGTCTTGCCGCTGGTCGATACGCTGCGGCTGGAGTTGCCCTACAACTTCTCGATCGCGGACTACCGCCAGATCATCGCCGACTTCGCCGCGCTGATCGCGCCGGCGCTCGGCTGGCAGGCAGCGAAGCCAGTTCAGCGCCGCAGGGCCGTTGGGGAATAAGCACGAAAGCGGCGGGCAAGCCCGCCGCCTTCTGCAATGGCTCAGCCCTGCTGGCCGGCCATGACCCGCTGCATGCCGCTGAGCACGGCTTTCAGCGAGGCCATGACGATGTTCGGGTCGATGCCGACGCCGTGGACGATGCGGCCCTTCTCGTCCTGGAGCTGAACATAACATGCGGCGGTCGCGTTGGCGCCGCGGCCGACCGCGTGCTCGTGATAGTCGAGGAAGGAGAATTCGACGCCATAGGTCGTCTTCAGCGCATCGACGAACGCGTCGATCGGGCCATTGCCGACGCCCTCGATCGTGCGGACCTTGCCGTCCTGCTTCAGCTCCGCCGTCAGCGTGCGCGAGCCCTCCGCGCCCGGGAAGGTCTTGTGGGACAGCAGTTCCAGCGGGGCGTCGCTCAGGAGGTAGGTCCTGCTGAACAAGGACCAGAGCACCGCGCTTGTCAGCTCCTTGCCTTCCTCATCCATCTGCTCCTGGGCGATCTTGGAGAAGGCTATCTGCAGCGGGCGCGGCAGGTCGAGGCCGTGATCGGCCTGCAGGATGTAGGCGATGCCGCCCTTGCCCGACTGCGAGTTGATCCGGATCACCGCCTCGTAGTCGCGGCCGACATCCTTGGGATCGATGGGGAGGTAGGGCACCTGGAAGAGCGGATCGTTGCGCTTCTCCTGCGCGTCGAAGCCCTTCTTGATCGCGTCCTGATGCGAGCCGGAGAAGGCGGTGTAGACGAGCTCGCCGACATAAGGGTGGCGTTCGTGCACCGGCAGCTGCGTGCAGTATTCGGCGACGCTGCGGATTTCGTTGACATCGCGCAGGTCGAGCTCGGGGTCGACCCCTTGCGTGAACAGGTTCAGCGCCATGGTGACGATGTCGACATTGCCGGTGCGCTCGCCATTGCCGAACAGCGTGCCCTCGACGCGGTCGGCGCCGGCCATCAGCGCGAGCTCGGCGGCGGCGACCGCCGTGCCGCGGTCATTGTGCGGGTGGATCGAGAGCAGCACGCTGTCGCGGTCGGAGATGTTGCGGCCGAACCATTCGAACTGGTCGGCATGGACGTTCGGCGTCGCCATCTCGACGGTCGCCGGCAGGTTGAGGATCAGCTTCTTCTGCGGCGTCGGCTGGATCACCGCCTTGACCGCCTCGCAGATCTCCAGGGCGTAGTCGAGCTCGGTGCCGGTGAAGCTCTCCGGCGAGTATTCGAAGGTGAAATTGGTCTCGGGCGCCTTGGCGGCCAGCGCCTTGATCTGGGCGGCCGCATCGGTCGCGATCCTGATGATTCCGGCCTTGTCGGAGCGGAAGACCACCTCGCGCTGCAGCGTCGAGGTCGAGTTGTAGAAGTGCAGGATGACGTTCTTGGCGCCCTTCACCGCCTCGAAGGTGCGCTCGATCAGTTCGGAGCGGCACTGGGTCAGCACCTGGATCGCGACGTCATCCGGGATCGTGCCGCTCTCGATGATCGAACGAACGAAATCGAAATCGGTCTGCGACGCCGCAGGGAAGGCGACCTCGATCTCTTTGAACCCCAGCTTCACCAGAAGGCTGAACATGCGGTTCTTGCGATCGACGCCCATCGGCTCGATCAGCGCCTGGTTGCCGTCGCGCAGGTCGACGGAGCACCAGATCGGCGCCTTGGTCAGGACCTGCGACGGCCATTTGCGGTCCGGCAGGTTGACCGGCGCATAGGCGCGGTATTTGGAAATCGGCATCGTGGTCATGGGACAACCCTTGCGAAGGATGCGGCGTCAGCCCTGCTCGGGGCTCTGCTACGCCGTCATGCGATGGACAGGCCTTCGAACCCCGGCGCGCTCACAGCGCCGGGCGGCTAAGTCGCAGGGTCAGGCCCCGGATGGCGGACCGAAATCGCATGGCCGGACATAACCACCCCGGGAGAGGAAGATCAACCTTGCAGCGCCAGCCGGTTCTCGCCGCGCGGGCTGATGGCGAACTGTCATTCCTTTGTCGCGTAAGCATCGGCACAAGCACGGCCTTCGATTCACGAGTCCTTGGCGATGCTGCGTTTCCTGGCCTTCCGCATCCTGCGTGCGCTGCTGACGGTCGCGATCTGCGTGTCGGCGGTGTTCCTGGCGCTGCGGCTGGCCGGCGACCCCGCCGACATCATGCTCTCGATCGAGACCCCGCCGGATGTGCGAGCGCATTACCGCGAGCTCTGGGGGCTCGATCGGCCGCTGCCCGAGCAGTATCTGCGCTATCTCGCCAGCGTGGTCCGGGGCGATTTCGGCCTCTCCTTCGCCGATGACCGGCCCGCCTTCGCCGCCGTTGTCGACGCCCTGCCGAAGACCGTCCTGCTCGGCGCCTGCGCGCTCATGCTGGCGCTGCTGATCGGCTTGCCGCTCGGCGTCCTGGCGGCGCTGCGCCACAACAGTGCAATCGACCGCTTCGCCATGGCAGTCGCCGTGCTCGGCTATGCCATCCCGATCTTCTTCCTCGGCATCCTGCTGATCCTGCTCTTCGCGCTCAAATTGCGCGTCCTGCCATCGGCGGGATCCGAGACGCCCTGGCATTTGATCCTGCCGGTGGTGACGCTGGCGCTGCCGCTCGCCGGACGGCTCGCGCGCTTCGCGCGCACCGCGACGCTGGAGGTGCTCGGCAAGCCGTTCATCCGCGCCGCCCGCGCCCGCGGGGTGATGCCGCTTTCCGTCATCCTGCGCCACGCGCTGCCCAATGCCGCCGTGCCATTGCTGATGTTCATCGGCATCGAGATCGGCCATATCCTCGCCGGCAGTGCCGTGGTCGAGACGATCTTCGCTTGGCCCGGTATCGGCCGCCTATTGGTCGATTCCGTCTCGACCCGTGATCTTGCCGTGGTCCAGGCGGTGATCCTGACGGTCACGGTGGTGATGGTCGCCGCCAATCTGCTGGTCGACATCCTGCACATCCTGCTCGATCCGCGCCTCGGCGGCTTCTCGGGCAGCCTGGGCAAGCCGGCATGAGCGCGGGCCTCGAAATCGGCGCGGTTCCGGTCGCTCGGCCGCGTCGCCGGTCCATGTCGCCAGTCGTGAAACTCTCGGCCGGTTTCCTGGTCCTCGTCGTCCTCGTCGCGATCCTGGCCGACTGGCTGGCGCCGATCCACTACACCACCCAGAACCTGCTGGCGCGGCTGAAGCCACCACTGACGCAGAGCGGCGGCACGACCTATTGGCTCGGCACCGACCAGCTTGGCCGCGATATCCTCAGCCGCATGATCTACGCGGTCCGCACCTCGATCCTGATCGCGGTGATGGGCACGCTGATCGGGGCGGTGTTCGGCACGCTGCTCGGCTTCATCGCGGCAAGGATGCGCGGCGTCGTCGACCAGTCGATCATGATGCTGGTCGACGCGCAGGCGGCGATCCCGGCCCTGTTCCTGGCGCTGACCATGCTCGCCTTCTTCGGCAACACCATCGTGCTGTTCGTCATACTGGTCAGCATCGACGGCTGGGACCGCTATACCCGCCTCGCCCGCGGCCTCGTCGCCTCCGAGCAGGAGAGCGACTATATCAACGCGGTCGAGGCGCTCGGCGCCAGCACGCCACGCGTGATCCTGCGCCATCTCCTGCCCAACATCGTCGCGGCGCTGGTGGTGCAGGCGACGCTCAACTTCCCCGGCACGATCCTGCTCGAGACCTCGCTCTCCTTTCTCGGACTCGGCGTGCAGCCGCCCGGCACCTCGCTCGGCCTGATGCTCGGCGAGGGTCGGCGCTATCTCCTCAATGCCTGGTGGATTGCGGTTTTTCCCGGGCTCGTCATCTTCCTGACGACGCTGTCGATGAGCCTGTTCGGCGACTGGCTGCGTGATCGCTTCGACCCCACCAGCGAGCGGCATTGAGACGATGGGCTTCGCCATCCGCAGCATTGCAGGGCCTCTCCCGCTCGCCATCGCCCATCGTGGCGGGGCTCTGCTCGGTCCCGAAAACACCGCTGAGGCCTTCGCGCAGGCGAAGGCTGTCGGCGCCTGGATGGTCGAAACCGACGTGCGCTTGAGCGCTGACGATGCGCTGGTCTGCCTGCACGATGCCGATCTCCAGCGCATCGCCGGCGATCCGCGCCTCGTCGCGGAGATCGGGCTCTCCGAACTGCGGGCGATCCTGCCCGGCCTGCTGACGCTGGACGAGGCGATCGCCGCCTCCGCGCCGCTCGGCCTGCTGCTCGACGTCAAGCTCAGCCACCCCCTGGTGCTGCCACGCATTCTCGACGCCGTTGCGGTGGCCGGGGCCACCGAGCGCGTGCTGCTCGGTGTGCGGTCGCTCGACCTCATCGCCGCCGCTCGGGCTGTGTCCGAGGCGATCGCGATCCTCGCTTTGGTTCCCGATCCCGACTCCTTCCGGCAGGCGAAGGCCCTTGGTGCAGACTGGTTCCGCTTCTGGCAAAGCGAGGCGACGATGGAGCGCATCGCCGCCGCACGCAGCCTTGGCCTGCGGACGGTGATCATGGTCGGCCAGCCGCGCTCGGTTGCCGAGCCCGGCTATCCGCCTTTCCCGGTCGGGCGGATCGATGCGCAGGGGATCGACCGCGTCCTTTCCCTCGGGCCCGATGCGGTGATGCTCGACGACCCGCGCCAGCTGCTGTCCGCGCGCTCCGTCACGGCCCTGTCGTCAAGCTGAGGCATGGCAGCGCGATTGCGCGCGGACCGGTTCGGCCTCGCCGCCGACAGATGCGAGACATGCCATGATCACCCTTTCCCGCCGGCGCTTTCTCGAAGGCGCCTCCGCCACCTCGGCGCTGCTCACCGCCCCGCAAGCCTTCGCCGCCGGCGAAACGCGCCCGACTTTCACCGTCGCGGTTGCCGACCTGCCGGCAACGCTGGAGCCGGCGCGCGAACTCTCCAATGTCGGCACGCGCGTCACCTATTCGATCTTCGACACGCTGATCCGCCGCGATTTCCTCGGCGCCGCCGATGGCGGCGGCTCGGAGCTGAAGCCGCATCTGGCGACAAAGTGGGAGCGCGTCTCGCCGCAGGAGCTGGTCGTCACGCTGCGCCAGGGCGTGAAGTTCCACAATGGCGACGAGCTGACCTCGGAGGACGTCGCCTACACCTTCCGCGACGGCCGCCTCTGGGGCGACAAGGCCCAGATCCCTGGCGGCAAGCCCTATTTCGGCATCCTCGCCAGCGTCGAGCCGATCGACCGCTACAGCGTGCGGTTTCGCACCAAGGTCGCCGACGTGCTGCTCGAGCAGCGGCTCGCCTCCTGGTGCGCCTGGATCGTCAACAAGCGCGCTTATGAGGCGATGGGCTTCGAGGCCTATTCGCGCAAGCCCGTGGCGACCGGGCCCTATCGCGTCGTCTCGCATTCGGCGGCCGAGGCGACAGTGCTGGAGGCTTTCGACGACTATTTCATGGGCAAGCCGACCGCGAGGCGCGTCACCTTCCGGCGCGTGCCGGAACTGGCGGCCCGCGTCGCCGGGCTCGTCGCTGGCGATTACGACCTGATCACCAATATCCCGCCCGACCAGATGAGCGTGGTCGGCGCCTACAAGGACATCGATGTCCGCTCGGTCGTGCTCGCGAACGTCCATGTCCTCGCCTATAACGAGCAGGACAAAGTCTTGGCCGACAAGCGGGTGCGGCAAGCGCTCAACCTTGCGATCGACCGGCAGAAGCTGGTCGATGCGCTCTGGCAGGGCACGGCGCAGGTGCCGCCGAGCCACAACTTCCCCGAATACGGCCAGATGTTCGTCGAGGGCCGCAAGCTGCCTTACGACCCCGCCAGGGCCAAGGCGCTGCTGCAGCAGGCCGGCTACAAGGGCGAGCCGATCGTCTACCGGACCATGGCGAACTACTACACCAATGCGCTGGAAGCGGCGCAGATCCTGGTCGAGCAGTGGAAGGTCGTCGGCATCAACGCCTCGCTGCAGGTGGTCGAGAACTCGACCCAGATGCGCGGCGCCGGTGCGCAGATCTTCAACTGGTCGAACTCGACGCGCCTGCCCGATCCGCTCGGCGCGATCTGGGTCGCCTGGGGGCCGGCCGGCGAGCACCAGGTCTCGAAGTTCTGGACCTCGGCTGAAGGCTTCAACAAGGCCGGCACGGCGCTGGAGGCGGAGGTCGATCCGGTGAAGCGCAAGGCGCTGTTCACCGAGATGCTCGACATCTGGGAGGACGAGGCGCCGGCGACGATCCTCTACCAGCCGAGCGAGGCCTACGCGATCAAGAAGGCGATCGCCTGGCGGCCGACGACCTTCTATTTCATGGATCTGCGGCCGGACAACCTGTCCTTCGGCCGCAGCTGAAAGAGCAGAAGTCGGAGTGAAAAAGGGGCGGCTCGGCCACCCCTTTCTGCATTCGTTCCCTCGAATCAGTGCCCGCCGAGAATGAAGCGGCGGCCGTCCTGCTCGGCGAACTCGACCTGCTGCGTGAAGGCGCCGCGCCCGGTCGCGACGCGCCGGATGCGCGCTTCCTCCCTCGCCGGACGGGAGAGGTCGCGGCCGACCATGCTCGGCGCCTTGGCCAGGCCGGAGAGGCCGAGCACGGTCGGGCCGATGTCGATGATCCCGGCCGGCTCCTGCGAGACGCTGCCGACTTCGCAGGTGCCCGTACCGACGATCAGCACGGTGTTGAGCTCATGCGGGTTGATGCCCCCATGCATGCCGCCACCGAGCGGGACATCGCCCGGCGTCATCGCGCCGAGGCCGGGCAGGCCGTACTGATCGGCCTGCAGCGACGATTTCAGGATGAACATCAGGTCGGGCTGGCGCCCGGCATGGCCGGCGCCGATCAGGTCGAGCGACAGGGTGCCGGCGATGTCGCCTTCTTCGCCGCTGCCGCGCGAGAAGAGATGACCGATCGTCGGCTGCTCCATCAGCCAGGCGGCGATGCGCTCGATCTGGCTGCGGTCGTTGCCGCGCAGCCGGATCTCGCCGCTGATGCCGCCGGTGGCCAGGAAGGCGGCGCCGTCGACGGCCTTGGCGTTGCTGAGGTCGAAGCCGGCCTGGCGCGCCGCGTCGAACAGCGGCTCGACCGAGCCGGTCGAGATCTGGCCGTGATCGGAGGCGGCGATCACCGCGATGCGCTCGCCGTCGGGCTGGGCCTCGACCCAGTCGAGGATGGCGCCGAAGACGCGGTCGGCCTGCTGCAGGCCGGCCTTGGCCTCCGGCGAGCCAAGACCGCGGTAATGGAAGGTGGTGTCCGGCTCGTTGAACCAGATCAGCGCGACGTCAGGCTTCAACACCGGCAGGACGTGCTCGACCATCACCCGGCCGCCATAGGCGAGCTCGTCGAGGCGCGGCAGCTGGCGCTCCGGCAGCGGGCCGAGCCTGGCGATGGCGTCCTCGACCGCCTCCGGCGTCTGCGTCGCCTCGGTCCCGAGCATCGTGAAGGTCCAATGCCCGTTGGCGCGGGCGCGCGGATTGATGAAATGCGCCGAGCCGGCCGAGCCGGTGTGGACGACGGCGAGCCTTTTTCCCGCCCGCGCCAGCACGTCGCCGAAGGTGTCGACCGCGATCAGCCGGCCGCCATGATGGGCTTCCGCCCGGCGCAGCATGCCGATGTCGCTGGTGTCGAAGATGCGCTCGGGAATGGCGCCTTCGAGGAAGAAGGCGTTGCCGACGATGCCGTGTACGGCGGGCGGCGCGCCGGTGGCAATGGCGCTGGTCGCGACGCGGGTCACCGAGGGGAAGACGCTGCGCGCCCGGCGGAACCATGTGCCGCGCGCCGCGAGGCGCAGGATGTTGGGGGTCAGCTCGGGCGTGACGAAGTCGGGCCGCAGCCCGTCGAAGACCGCGACGATGACGCGCGTGGCTGGGAAGCGATCGTGGTCAGCCAAGTTTTGGGCCATGTCGGTATCCGGTCGGTCGATAGGGTCAGGCGGCTGCCGCCTGGGCATCGGTCGCCAGCGGTACCAGATGGCAGGCGGCGAGTCGCCCGTCGCTGGCGGGACGCAGAACAGGCGCCTCCTCGCGGCAGCGGGCGACAGCGCGCGGGCAGCGCGGATGGAAGGCGCAACCCGCCGGCCGGTCGACCGGATTGGGCGGGTCGCCGCGCAGGATGATGCGTTCGCGCGTGCCGCGCTGGAGCGTCGGCACGGCCGAGACCAGCGCCTCGGTGTAGGGATGGGCCGGCGCATGGAACAACGCCTCCGGCGGGCCCTGCTCGACGATCCTGCCGAGATACATCACCGCGACCTCGTCGGCGATCTGCCGGACGACCTTGAGATCGTGACTGATGAAGAGATAGGCCATGCCAAAGCGCCCCTGCAGGTCCTGCAGGAGGTTGATGACCTGGGCGGCGACCGAGACGTCGAGCGCCGAGATCGGCTCGTCGCAGACGAGCAACTCAGGGCCGAGGATCAGCGCCCGGGCGAGCACGACGCGCTGGCGCTGCCCGCCGGAGAGCTCGTGAGGATAGCGCTCGAACAGGTCCGGCCGCAGGCCGACCGCCTCGAACAGCTGGAGCGCCTTCTGCCGGCGGGCCTCGGGTCCGGTTTCGAGCCCGTGGATGACGAGCGGCTCGACGATCTGCTCGCCGACGGGCAGGCGCCGGTCGAGCGCCGCGAGCGGGTCCTGATGCACCAGCTGCATCCGCCGGCGCAGGGCTCGCCACTGGCGATCGCGCGTCGCGCTGACGGCCTCGCCCGCGAACATGATCCGCCCGCGCGTCGCCGGCAGCAGGCCGAGCACGAGGCGCGCGGTGGTCGACTTGCCGCAGCCGGATTCGCCGACCAGGCCGAGGGTCTTGCCGGCGGCGAGGGAAAAGCTGACGCCGTCGACGGCATGGAGCATGCGCTTCTGCCCGGTCGCAGTCGCGACCGGATAATGCCGGGCGAGATCGTCGACGCGAAGCAGCGGGTTCATGCGAAGGCTCCGACCGGAGCCGTGGCAGCGGCAGCCGGGGCTCTCGCCGTCTCCGAGAGGCGCAGGCAGGCGGCGCGCTGGTCCTGTGCCGCCAGTATCAGCGCGGGCGTCTGTGTCCGGCATGCGTCGATCGCCAGCGAACAGCGTGGCGCGAAAGCGCATCCCGGCGGCATCCTGTCAGGCGCGGGAACGGTGCCGGCGATCGGCGTCAGCCGTTGACGAGGGCCGCCGAGCGTCGGCAGGGCGGCGAGCAGGCCGCGCGTATAGGGATGGCGCGGGCGGCCGAGCAGATCCTGCGTCGCGGCGGTCTCGACGACGCGGCCGGCATACATCACCGCAACGCGGTCGCAGAGATCCGCGACGACGCCGATATCATGCGAGATCAGCACCAGCCCCATGCCGCTGTCGCGACGGATGTCGCGGATCAAGTCGAGGATCTGCGCCTGGATCGTCGCGTCGAGCGCCGTGGTCGGCTCGTCGGCGATCAGGACCTCGGGCTCCCCGGCCAGCGCCAGCGCGATCATCACGCGCTGGTTCATGCCGCCGGAGAATTCATGCGGATATTGCCGCAGCCGCCGCGGCGCATCGGCGATGCCGACGCGATCGAGCAGGCGCAACGCCTCGCGCCGGGCGGCATCGCCGCGCAGGCCGCGATGCAAGCGCAGCACTTCGATGAGCTGGGTGCCGATGCGCTGGACCGGATTGAGCGAGCTGGTCGGATCCTGGAAGATCAGTCCGATCCGCCCGCCGCGAACCCTTGCGAGCGTGCGTTCCGGCAGGCGAGTGATGTCCTCGCCGCCAAGCCGGACCTCGCCGGAGGTCACGACCCCGCGGCCGAGCAGGCGCAGCGCCGCGAGCCAGGTCACGCTCTTGCCGCAGCCGGATTCCCCGACGATGCCGAGCGCCTCGCCGGGCGCGAGCGAGAGCTCGATGCCGCATACGACCGGAATCGGCCCGTTGGCGCCTGGGAAAGCGACGGAAAAGCGATCCAGCGCCAGCAGCGGGGTGAGCGCCTGCATGCCGGGCAGCAGTGCGGCCATGCCGGGGCGGTCGCCTGTGGTCGGGAGCGTCATCGCAGCGGGATAGACGCGCTTCGATGACCGCGATGTGACGCGACGGCGAAGGCCGGCCATCTTTTACGGCTATCGCGCTCATTTGGGGGGCGCTGGCGCCCGATCTTGTCATCCTCGCCTGTCGCTCGCACGCATCTCGTCGTCAGTTATTGGCGCGCCGGCGTCTCGGAGGAGCAGCATGCGGCGGAGAAGCGCATGGCGGCCTAAGCGAAGCGGGCGGCCGCGAAGGGCGCGGGATCGCAGAACGGCGCCTGCCCGGTCATCATCTCGGCCAGGAGCCGCCCGGTCGCGGGGCCAAGCGTGAAGCCGTGATGGGCATGGCCGAAGGCGAGCCAGAGGCCGTTATGCCGCGGCGCCGGGCCGATGATCGGCAGCATGTCGGGCAGGCAGGGGCGGGCACCGCGCCAGGGCTCTGCCTCGAGGCGCTGGCCCAGCGGCATGATCCGGCGGGCGATGGCCTCGGCCCGGTCGAGCTGCCAGGGATCGGAGGGCGCGTCGCGGGCGGCGAGCTCGATGCCGGTGGTCAGGCGGATGCCGCGCGCCATCGGAGTGATTACGAAGCCGGCCTCGACATCGCAGAGCGGATGCCGCGGGACGGTATCGTCCGCGGCTGCGTAGTGCATGTGGTAGCCGCGCTTGAAGCCGAGCGGAAAGCGATAGCCGAGCCGATCGCAGAGGTCGTTCGACCAGGGGCCCAGAGCGACGACGGCTTCGGGCGCACGCCAATCCTCGGCGCCGGCCGATAGGCGCCAGCCCGTGTCGTCCTGCTGCAGGCCGGTCGCGTCGGCGCGTCGCAACTCGCCGCCGCGCGCGGCGAAGAGGGCGGCATAGGCGCGCGTCACCGCGCCGGGATCGCTGACGGTCGCCGGATCGCGCCAGTGCAGGGCGCCGGCGACGATACCCGGCAGCAAGCCGGGCTCACGCGCCTGCAGCGCCGCCTCGTCGAGGACATCGTAGGCGAGACGGTAGGCTGCGAGGTCCTCTGCCGCCTTGACGGCCTGCTGCAACCCGTGCCGGCTGCGATAGAGCTCGATCCAGCCCTCGTCGCGCATCAGCGCCTCGGTCCCGGCGGCCTTGGTCCAGTGCCGGTGCTCGTCGAGGCAGCGCTCGATCAGCGGCAGGATGGCCTGCCCCAGCCGATCGAGCCGGCCGGGCGCCGAATTCCACCAATAGCGCGCCAGCCAGGGCGCCATCCGCAGCAGCGTCGCGGGCCGATAGCGCACCGCGATCGAGCGATTGAAGGCGAAGGCGAAGAGCGTCGCGAGGCTGCGCGGGAAGGCGTAGGGGACGACCGAGGCGCGCTCGATCAGCCCGGCATTGCCATGGCTGGTCTCGGCGCCGGGCTCGCGGCGGTCGACCAGCAGGACGGTGCGGCCACGCTCCTGCAGATGCAGGGCGATGCTGACGCCGACGATGCCGGCCCCGAGCACGATCGCATCGGTCTGTCGCGCCGTCGTCGTCATCGCTCGCGTTCGCTCAGACGAGCGCCGCGGAGCTGACGACATGCCTGCCGGGTTTCGCCGCTATGGCGGCCTCGATCATCGCGGCGGCGATGCGCCTGGCCGGATTGATGCGCCAGGCGCGCGGCAGCACCGGACCGAGAATGCCGAGCAGGATGAGGGCCGCGCGTTCGGCGGTTCGGACTTCGCTCCGCTCCCCGCCAATCAGGCCCGGCCTGACAAAAGTGAGCGAGGCGAAGTCGAGGCCGGCGAGGTCACGCTCCAGCTCGCCCTTCACCCGATTGTAGAAGATGCGCGAGGCTGGATCGGCACCGAGCGCCGAGTTCAGGATGAAGGCCGGGGTGCCGTGCTGGTGAGCGAGCCGAGCGACAGCGAGCTGGTAACCGTGATCGACCCGCCGGAAGGCGTCCTGCGAGCCCGCCTTGCCGATGGTCGTGCCGAGCGCCGAGATCGCCGCATCCGCCGCCCACCAGGGCGCATCCTCGGGCAGAGCCTCGAAATCGACGGCCGGTGCGAGCAGCTTCGGATGGGCCGCCAAGGCGCGGCGCGTCGGGGCGATCACCGCATCGATGCGCGGGTCGGCGAGCGCCTGCGCCAGCACATGGCCGCCGACCAGCCCCGTCGCACCCGCCAGCAGCAGCTTCATCGCGATCGGCCTCCAACCAGAACCTGACGCCAGATGTCGCAGATCGGGCTCGCCCGGTCGAGCCTCAGGCGACTGCGGTCGCCTCCGGCTTCAACTCCTCGATCGAGGGGATACGGCCCTCGAACCAGTACGCCGCCGCAGCGCGCGACATCGCCGCTCCGTCATGGCCGATGCCGGGCACGGTGATCAGCGACCAGTTGCAGGGCAGGCCGTGCCTGGCGGCTTCCGCCTTGGCGAAATCGAGCATGAAATGGGCGCGGGCATAGCGCATCGGCCCCTGCGCGAGCGCCTCCGCCTGAGCCGGCAGGTTGGGATCATCCGTGACGATGTCCCGGTCGCCGGCGAAGATCACCATCGGCCAGGCGAGCCAGCGCTTGAGGTCCGCCTCGCCGAGGCCGAGCCCGCCGAGCCCTTCCGGGAAGCGCCGCTCCAGCGTCGGCAGCGTGTACCAGCCGGAATTGGCGGCGAAAGCGGTCTCGAAGGGTGTCTCGCTTTGCGTCGCCAGCAGGCGGTGGACGAACTGGCCGCCGGCGGAATGGCCGAACAGCCTGACCTTGTCGCGCGTGGTAACGCCGGCCTGGCGCAAAGCCGCCAGCACGCGGGCCGGCACGGCGTAGAGCCAATCGTCCTGCGCGGCGAGCGTGCCGTCCTCGCCGACAACGAGGCCGTTATTGTAGCCCTCTGCCTTGGGGAAGTGCGCGTTGCCGAAGGTCGGCGCGACGATCAGGAGGTTGTGCGTCTCGGCCGCCTCGATCCAGAAATCGCGATAGTCGTCGCCATTGCGCAGCATGCCGTGCTGGACGAAGACGACTTCGTCGTCCGGGCGATGACGCGCCGGCCGGTAGAAATTGACCTCCAGCGGCCGTTGCGGATGGCGCGCATCGAGGAAGGGCAGGGTGCTGCGGCCCTGCGGCGGATCGAGTGTGAGCGTGCTCATGCGGCCTTCGCAGTCGTATGCAGGTGGCAGGCGGCGCTGCGGCCGGGCGCGATCTCCGCGAGGTCCGGGCGGACCTCGCGGCAGACCGCCATGGCGTGCTCGCAGCGCGGATGGAAGGGGCAGCCAGGCGGCGGCGCCAATGGCGAGGGCAATTCGCCCTTGAGCGGCTGGAAGCTGCTCTTGCGCCGCGCCGCAGAGGGGATAGCCTTGATCAGGGCGGCGCTATAGGGGTGCGCCGGCTCGGCGAAGATCGCGGTGGCGCTGCCGATCTCGACGATGCGGCCGAGATACATGATCGCGACTCGGTCGCTGATATGGCGGACGAGGCCGAGATCGTGGCTGACGAAGAGATAGGTCAGCCCGTGCCGCTCGCGCACATCCATGAACAGGTTGATCACCTGCGCCTGGATCGAGACGTCGAGGGCCGAGACCGGCTCGTCGCAGACCAGGAAATCGGGCTTCACCGCGAGCGCCCGGGCGATGCCGATGCGCTGGCGCTGGCCGCCGGAGAACTGGTGCGGGTAGCGCTCGCGATAGGCGAGATCGAGTCCGACCTCGCTGAGCGCCCGGTCGACCGCGCCGTCGAGCTCGGCCTTCGGCACGAGCTTGTGGACCGCAAGCGCCTCGCCGACGATGCGGCTCACCCGCATGCGCGGATCGAGCGAGGCGTAAGGGTCCTGGAAGATCATCTGCACCTTGAGCAGATAATCGAGCCGGTCCTTGCCCTTCAGCGCCGCGGCCGATCGCCCCTTGTACAGGACCTCGCCCTCGGTCGGCGGCAGGATGCCGGTCGCGATGCGCGCCAGGGTCGACTTGCCGCAGCCGGATTCGCCGACGAGGCCGAGCACCTCGCCCTTGCGGACGCTGAGATCGACGCCGTCGACCGCCTTCAGTGTCGCAGGCGGCGCATGTCGGCCGATTGCGGTCAGGATGCGCTCGGCGATATTGGCCTTGCCGCGGAAATATTTGCGGACGCCGCGCAGCTCGAACAGGGTCTCGCTCATGCCGCCACCTGGTCGGGCACGGGGTTGTGGCAACGCAGGGTGCGCCCGTCATGGGCCTGCTGCTGCGGATCGGCGTCGGCGCAGACGGGCAACGCCCGCTCGCAGCGCGGCCGGAACGGGCAGCCGGAGGGGCGCGAGTCGATGCGCGGCGCCATGCCGTCGATCTGGTGCAGGCGCTGGCCCGGCTCGACCATGGTCGCCGAGGAATTGAGCAGGCCGAGCGTATAGGGATGGCGCGGCCGGTCGAGCACGGTCATCACGTCGCCGATCTCGACGATGCGGCCGGCATACATCACCGCCACCCGGTCGGCGAGCTCGGCGACCACGGCGAGGTCGTGGGTGATCCAGATGACCGCGGCGCCGGTCTCGCGCGAAAGCTTCTGCACCTCGTAGAGGATCTGCGCCTGGATGGTGACATCGAGCGCGGTGGTCGGCTCGTCGGCGATGATCAGGTCGGGATCGTTCAGGAGGGCGGTCGCGATCGCGACGCGCTGGCGCATACCGCCGGAGAATTCGTGCGGGTACTGCTTCAGCCGGGTCTCCGGCGAGGAGATGCCAACGCGCGCAAGCGCCTTCGCCGCCTTGTCCAACGCCTCCTGCCGGCTGCAGTCGCGATGCTCGAGGATCGCCTCGCTCATCTGCTCGCCGATGCTGAGCACCGGGTTCAGCGTCATCAGCGGATCCTGGAAGATCATTGCGATCCGGTCGCCGCGCAGCTGGCGCAGGCGCTCCGGCGAGGCGGCGCGCAGATCATCGCCGTCGAACAGCACCTCGCCGGCGACGACCTCGCCCGGCGGGTCGATCAGCTGCACCAGTGAGAAGCCGGTGACCGACTTGCCGGAACCGGATTCGCCGACGAGGCCGAGGACCTCGCCCTTGGCGACACTGAAATCGACGCCGTCGACGGCCGGCCAGGCGCCGTCCTGCGCATGGAACACGGTCTTGAGGCCGCGCACGGAGAGGAGAGGAGTCTCGCTCATGCGCGCACGTTGAAGCTGCGGCGCAGGCGATCGCCGACGAGATTGAGCGACATGATCAGGAGCACGAGCGCGATACCCGGGAAGACGGCGATCCAGTATTCGCCGGAGAGCAGGAACTCGAAGCCGTTGGCGATCAGCAGGCCGAGCGATGGCTGCGTCACAGGCACGCCGACGCCGAGGAAGGACAGCGTCGCCTCCAGCGTGATCGCCGAGGCGATGCTGATCGATGCGACGACGAGCACCGCGCCGACCGAGTTCGGCAGGAGATGCGCCAGCATGATGTGGCGGGTCGGCAGGCCGAAATTCACGGCCGCCTCGATGTATTCCTTGCGCCGCTCGACCAGCGCCGCCGCCCGCATCAGCCTTGCATACTGCGCCCATTGCACCAGCACGATGGCAAGGATGACCTTGTCGACGCCGCGCCCGATCGAGGCGAGCAGCACGAGCGCGACCAGGATCGAGGGGAAGCCGAGCATGAAGTCGACGATGCGCATGATGATGGCGTCGACCACGCCGCCGAATTGCGCCGCGGCGAGGCCGGCGAGGATGCCGATCGAAAGCGCCCCGACGGTCGAGGCGAGGCCGACCAGCAGGCTGGTGCGCAGTCCGTAGAGGATGGCGCTCAGCATGTCGCGGCCTTGCGCGTCGCTGCCGAGCCAGTAGGTGAAGCCGCCCATGCCGCGCTCGCCCGGAGCCAGCCGGTTGTCCATCACGCTGAGCGAGCCGAGATCATGCGGGTTCTGCGGCGTGATGAACGGAGCCAGCAGAGCGAGCGCTACCATGATCCCCAGCAGGATCGCGGCGCCGCGCGTGGTCGGGCGGTTGCGCAGATGGCGCAGCACTTTTTCGCGCAGGGGCGTGTCGGCCTGGATGGGGCCGGCGAGGCGGGAGGCGCCTGGGCTCATGCCTGCTCTCCGGCGAGCTTCACCCGAGGGTCGAGCGCGGCATAGAGCACGTCGACCAGGAAGTTGACGGTGACGAAGAGCAGCGTCGCCAAGAGGACATAGGCGACCACCACCGGGCGATCGAGCTGGTAGACCGAGTCGATCAGGAGCTTGCCCATGCCCGGCCAGGCAAAGACCGTCTCGGTGATGGTCGAGAACGCGACGAGGCTGCCGAACTCGACGCCGACCACGGTCACGACCGGGATCAGGATGTTGCGCAGGATGTGCCGGTTGACGATGCGCCTCGGGCGCACCCCCTTGGCACGGGCGTATTTGACGTAGTCCTGCGTCATCGTCTCGGTGGTGCCGGCAGCGACGAGCCGGATGATCAGCGCAAGGTTCGGGATGGCGAGGTTGAGCGCGGGCAGGGCGATGTGCCGCAGCCCGTCCAGTGTCAACAGACTGGTCTGGACGCCAAGGAGCGAGACCGTCTCGCCGCGCCCGGCGGTCGGCAGCCAGCCGAGCCAGACGGCGAAGAGCAGGATCAGCATCATGCCCTTCCAGAAGCTCGGCAGCGAGAAGCCGAGCACGGTGCCGGCCATGACGATGCGGGCGCGCCGGCTGTCGGGGTTCAGGCCCGCCATCAGCCCCAGCGGGATGCCGGCGGCGAGCGCCAGGATCATCGAGAGCAGCACGAGCTCGAAGGTCGCCGGCAGCCGCTGCAGGATCAGCTGCAGCGCCGGCACGCCGTGCACGAAGGAGCGGCCGAGATCGCCCTTCAGCGCATTGGCCATGAAGGTCAGGTATTGCTGCCAGACCGGCAGGTCGAGCCCGAGCCGGCGGATCAGCGCCTCGCGCTCGGCCGCGCTGGCCGAGGGCGAGACCAGGAGCTCGACGGGATCGCCGATGCCGTAGACGGCGAAGAAGACCACGACCGAGACCGCGAGCAGCACGAGCACGCTCTGGATCAGCCGCTGCAGGACATAGGCGGTCATGGCACCGAGCCTCGGACGAGCGCTTGCCGGCTTACTTCGCCGGCTTCACCGACATGGCGAGCATGTACTGGTCGGCGCGGCCCGCGACCGAAAGCTCCGACTTGAAGGCCCAGATGCCGCTTTCGAAATGGAGCGGGATGAAGGCGCCGTCGTCGAGGACCAGCTTCATCGCCTGCTGCAGCAGTTCCGCGCGCTTCTTGTCGTCGAGCTCCGAGACCGCGGCGCGGATCACCTTGTCGAACTCGTCGTTCTTGTAGCCGCCATAGTTCGAGCCGCCGAGGGTCTTGGCCTCGTTCGGGGTCGGCGGCCACTGGCGCAGGAAGGAGGCGGCCTCGCCGGTCGCCGAGCCCCAGCCGCCGATCGTGACGCTGAATTCCTTCTTGGCGCGGCGCGGGAAGTAGATCGCGCGGGTCATCGCGTCGACCTCGGCCTTGATGCCGATCTGGGTCAGGTACTGCGCGACCGCCTGGGTGATCTGGCTGTCGTTGATGTAGCGGTCATTGGTCGAGGACAGCGTCAGCTGGAAGCCGTTGGGATAGCCGGCCTCGGCCAGCAGCTTCTTGGCGGCGGCCGGGTCATAGGCGAGCTTGGGCGGGTTCGGCAGCGTGCCGAACATGCCGGTCGGCAGGTACTGGTAGGCCGGCTCGGCCGCGCCGTCCATGATGCGCTTGACGATCGCCTCACGGTCGATGGCGAGCGACATCGCCTTGCGCACGCGCGCATCCTTCAGCGGGTTCTTGCCGTCCGGGGCCTTGACGAAGGGGCTCTCGTCGCGGGCGACGTCGAGCTGGAAGTAGACGATGCGGGTCGAGGGCGTGATGACCGAGCCGAAGCGCTTGTCGCTCTTGATGCGGGCAAGGTCGCGCGCCGCCGGGTTCTCGATCACGTCATAGTCGCCCGCGAGCAGGCCGGCGAGGCGCGGGCCGGCATTGGTCACCGGCAGGAAGCGCACGGTGGCCCAGGGCTGGGCGCCGCCCCAGTAGTCGGGGTTGCGCTCGAGCTCGATCGCCGAGCCCCGGACATAGGACTTCAGCTTGTACGGCCCGGTGCCGATCGCCATCGTGCCGTCGTTGAAATTGCTGACTGCCGGCCAGGGACCGGTGACGCCGCAGTTCTTGGCGACATCGTAGCTGATCTCGCCGTGCTGGACGATCGAAGCCGAGAGGATCGGCAGGCTGGAGAGCAGATTGGGCAGCAGCGGTTCCGGCACCTTGGTCTCGATCACCAGCGTGCTGGCGTCGGGTGTCTCGACCTTGGCGAAATTGCTGGTGACGTCGGCGAAGGAGTCGGAGACCTTGGTCTCGTTCTTCAGCGTGCGGCAGAAGGTGAAAACCACGTCCTGCGCGCCGAAGGGCTGGCCGTTGGTGAACTTGACGCCCTGGCGCAGCTTGAAGGTCCAGCGGTTCTTGCCGTCGTTCTCCCAGGAGGTGGCGAGGCCCGGCTTCAGCGCCTGGTTTTCGTCCTGCAAGACGAGATTGTCGAAGATGTGGGCCGCGAGCGCATTGTTGGGCGTCAGCTCGTGATAATGCGGATCGACAGCGGTCGGCTCGGAGGCGAGCGCGATGCGCAGCGTCTGCGCCGTGGCGGAAGTGCTTAGCAGACTGGCGCTTAGCATGCTGGCGCCGAGCAGAAGGGTGATGAATGCGCGCTGACGCATCGGTCGGTCTCCGTTCCCGTAGCTGATGGTTTTGACAGCTTTATTTTCACGCGGTAGCAAACATGAAAATGATCCGACGTCAATCACCGGAAGAGCCATGTCACGCGCCCTGAAGCCGACGACGGATCTCGCCAATCGCATCGCCCGGATCTATCCCTCGCTGAGCGAGGGCCATCGCAAGGCGGCCGACTTCGTGCTGCAGAGCCCGCTCGACTCGGCGACGGTGACGATCGAGGGCCTGGCCGAGAAGAGCGGCACCTCGACCGCGACCGTGACCCGCTTCGTCCGGGCGCTCGGCTACCGCAACTACGGCGACTTCCGCACGGCGCTGTCGACGGCGCTCAAGGTTGCGCTCGGTCCGGTCGAGGGGCTCGCCGACGCACGTGCCACGGCCGGATCGGTCTTCGCCACCATGGCGACGACGCTGAAAGGCGAGGCCGCCAATCTCGACGAGGCGATCGCGACGCTCGATGAGGCGACGGTCAACCGCGCCATCGGCCTGATGCTGAAGGCGCGCCGCATCTTCATCGCCGGCTCCGGCGCGAGTCACTATGTCGGGGCCTTCCTCGAGGACGGGCTGGCGCTTTATCTCGACGCGGAGGTCGTCTTTGCGTCCTCGCGTGGCGGGCCCGAGCGCGCCGTCCGCCACATGCTGTCGGCCGGACCCCAGGACGTCGTCATCGCGATCTCGCTGCCGCGCTATTCGCGCGCCACGCTGGAGCTCGCCAGATTCGCCAAGAAACGCGGCGCCGTCCTGGTCGCCCTGACCGACAGCCCGTCATCGCCGCTGGTGCCGCTGGCGGACATGACCTTCTTCGCCCCCGCCCGCAACAGCTTCCTGCCGAACTCGCCGACTGCCGCCTTCGCCGTCGCCGATGCGCTGATCACCACGCTGGCGCGCGAGCGCCCAGATGCGGTCGAGGCGCTGAAGGGCCTGAGCGAGAGCCTGCTGTGGACCTTCCATTACTGAACAGTTCGCTGCCCCTGCCACCTCGGCGACAATAGTTCGAGAGAGACGTGTTTCCGGCACAGCGCAGCGGCGCTGTGTCTCGCCTTCGCCAGGGATCGGCGCGCCGATGGCGCGGGTCGGCCCCTACGCGGGCGCATTTGACAAACACGCCGCCTTCCATGTGACAATCAGGCAGGCAAACCGGTCTGCGCTCTGCAGCGGGGATCGCTCGTCGATCGGCCCAACCTCCCATCGTGGTGCCTCGTCATGAATATGCGCGCAGCTCCCGCCGAGCTTTCCTCGACGCCGTTCGGAATCGGCCAGCCGGTGCCGCGCAAGGAGGACCCTGTCCTGGTGCGCGGCGAGGGGCGCTACACCGACGATCTGTCGCTGGACGGGCAGCTCTACGCCGCCTTCGTGCGCAGCCCGCATGCGCATGGCCTGCTCAACAGCATCGATACGTCGGCGGCGACGGCGATGAAGGGCGTGGTCGCGATCTATACGGGCGCCGCCCTTGAAGGGCAGGGCTATGGCCCGCTGCGCTGCCAGATCGACCTGCCCAACCGCGACGGGACGCCGATGCGCAAGCCGGTCCGCATGGCGCTGGCGACCGGCAAGGTCCGCTTTGCCGGCGACCCCGTGGCCGTCGTCGTCGCCCGCACGGCCGTGCAGGCGCGCGATGCCGCCGAGGCCGTCCTGCTCGATATCGAGGTTCTGCCGGCCGTCACCTCCGGGGAGGAGGCGCTCGCCCCCGGCGCGCCGCTTCTCTATGACGAGGTGCCGGGCAATCTCGTCCTCGACTACCAGTCCGGCGATGCCGGGAAGGTCGCCGCCGCCTTCGCCGGGGCGGCCCATGTCGCCCGGCTGCGGATCGTCAACAACCGCGTCGTGGTCAATCCGATCGAGCCGCGCTCGGCGATCGCGAGCTATGACCGCAAGGCCGGCCGCTACACGCTGCATGCGCCGAGCCAGGGCGTCTTCGGTCTGCGCAACAATCTCGCCGCGGCGATGGGCGTGCCGGCGGCGAAGATGCGGCTGGTCACCGGCCATGTCGGCGGCTCCTTCGGCATGAAGGCCTCGGTCTTCCCCGAGCATATCGCGCTGCTGCACGCGGCCCGCCTGCTGAAGAAGCCGGTGAAATGGACCGACCAGCGTTCGGAGAGCTTCGTCGCCGACCATCACGGCCGCGACATGGTGTTCGAGGCCGAGCTCGCGCTTGACGCGCGCGGGCGCTTCCTGGCGACGCGCTTCACCGGGATCGGCAATATGGGCGGCTATCTCTCGCCGGTCGGGCCGATGATGGCGAGCCTGAACATCGGCAAGAACAGCGTCGGGATGTACCGCACGCCGCTGGTCGAGGTTCTCGCCAAATGCGCCGTGACCAACACCCCGCCGATCGGCGCCTATCGCGGTGCCGGGCGGCCCGAAGGCAATTATTTCATGGAGCGGCTGATCGATACCGCCGCCCGGGAGATGGGGATCGACAGCGCCGAGCTTCGGCGCCGCAATCTGGTCAAGCCGGCGCAGCTGCCTTGGACGACGCCGATCGGCACCGTCTATGACAGCGGCGATTTCCCGGCCCTCTTCGCGCAGGCGCTCGAAGCCGCCGACTGGAAGGGCTACGCCGCGCGGCAGCGCCAGAGCCGCAAGGCCGGCAAGCTGCGCGGCCGCGGCATCGGCTGCTATCTCGAAGTGACCGCGCCGCCGACCAACGAGATGGGCGGCCTGCATTTCGAGGCCGATGGCAGCGTCACCATCGTCACCGGGACGCTCGACTACGGCCAGGGCCACTGGACGCCCTTCGCCCAGATCCTGTCGAGCCAGCTCGGCGTACCCTTCGACAAGATCCGCCTGGTCCAGGGCGATAGCGACCGCCTGATCGCCGGCGGCGGCACCGGCGGCTCGAAATCGGTAATGGCGAGCGGCTCGGCGATCATCGAGGCGAGCGAACTCGTCATCGAGAAGGGCAAGCTGCTCGCCGCCCATGTCCTCGAGGCCGCCCCGGTCGACATCGAGTTCGCCGGCGGCGAGTTCAGGATCGCAGGCACCGACCGCAGCATCGGCATCATGACGCTCGCGGAGCGGCTGCGGACGGGCACGCCCTTCCCTGCCGACCTGCCGCAGAGCCTCGATGTCGACCATGTCTTCAAGGCAGCGCCCTCGGCCTATCCCAATGGCTGCCACATCGCCGAGGTCGAGATCGACCCTGAGACCGGCCAGGTCGAGATCGCCAGCTATGTCATGGTCAACGATTTCGGGGTGGTGGTGAACCCGCTGATCGTCGAGGGCCAGCTGCATGGCGGCGTCGTCCAGGGGATCGGCCAGGCGCTCTACGAGATGACCGTCTATGACGAGGCCGGCCAGCTGATGACCGGTTCGTTCATGGACTATGCATTGCCGCGCGCGGCGGACGTGCCGTTCTTCTCCTTCGCCAGCCGGGGCGTCCCGACCGCGACCAACCGCGTCGGCGCCAAGGGCTGCGGCGAGGCCGGTTGCGCGGGCTCGCTGCCTTCGGTGATGAATGCGGTGGTCGATGCGCTCGCGCCGCATGGCGTGCGCCATCTCGACATGCCGGCGACGCCGCTGGCGATCTGGAAGAGCATCCACGCCCGCGACTGAGGCTGCGCCGCCTCAGCTCATATTGTCGCGCAGGAAGATCTCAATGCGGATGCGTTCCTGGTCGAGCAGGATCGGCTCGCCGGTGACCTCCGCCATCAGCAGGCGCGCCGCCGAGCGCGCCTCGTGGCCGGGATCCTGGTTGATCACGGCCGCGACGGTGCCCGACAGCAGCCCGCGCCGCGTCGCCTCGGTCAATTCATGCGCGATGAAAACGAGCGGCCGGCCGGCGGTTTCCAGGGCGGTGACGATACCCTCGTTGCCGGCGCCGATATTGTAGAGCCCGATCAGGTCGGGATGATCCGCGAGGAGCCCGGCCACCGCCGCCTCGTTGCGCTCGCTCTCGTCGCGTCCCTCCAGCACCGGGAGGAGAGTCAGCCCGGGATAGTCGCCGGAGAGCACCTGCTGGAAGCCGTAGAGCCGCTCGACATGGTCGCGCAGCGACATCGAGCCGAGGATGACGCCGACCTTGCCGCTGCGGCCGCCGAGGAAGCGGCCCATCAGCGAGGCGCTGGTGCGCCCCGCCGCCGGATTGTCGATGCCGACATAATGGGCGCGGCGGGAGGTCGGGGCGTCCGAGACCAAGGTCACCACGGCCACGCCGCGCGCGACGAGATCGTCGATGGCGGCGCGGACCTTGGGATGGTCGAGTGCCACCGTGGCGACGCCGTGGAAATGGTCGGCGAGGCCAGCAAGCCCGCTCGCCAGTGCCTCGGGATCGAAGACGTCGAGCTGCAGGATGTCGACGAAGGCGTTCTGCGGCTCCAGCCAGTCGCTGATCCGGCGCACCTGCTGCATCAGCCCGGCCATGAACGCGTTGGTGCTGGAAGGAAGGATGAAGGCGAAGCGGAAGGACTGGCCGCGCGCCAGCCGCGCAGCCGCCGGGTTGGCCCGGTAGTCGAGCTTGGCGATCGCGCGCCTGACGCTTTCGACGGTCTTGGCGCGGACCCCGTCGCGCTGGTTCACGACCCGGTCGGCCGTGGCGAGCGAGACCCCAGCCTCGCGCGCCACATCCTCCAGCGTCGCTCGCCTGACCGGGATCCGGCTTCGATCCACTTCGTCCTCCACGACCTCTCCTCGCGCCCGCGCCGCGGGATTGGTTTCCATCCTCACCAGCAGCGCAGGCCTTTGGCATTGGCGGGGGCCTCAAGTCCAGCCGTTCGGCTAGCCCGGCACCCCCGCTATCAGCGCGCCGCCCAAAGCAGCCCGCGCGTCATGATCGTGCGGATCTCCGGCACGTCGAGCTCATAGGCGCGGTGGCCGAGCGAGGAATAGAACACTCGCCCCTTGCCATAGCGCTTGCGCCAGACCACCGGCATCACCACCCCGTCGATCCAGGGCGCGTGCTCGCCGGTGAAGGTCGTGGTCGCCAGCACCTCGTTGGCGGGGTCGACATGCATGTAATACTGCTCCGAGCGGTGCTCGAAGCTGGCGATGCCCTGCATCAGCGGATCGTCGGGCCGGGTGATGTCGACGGTGTAGTCAATGATGCCGCCGGGATGGGAGACCCATTGGCCGCCGCACATGAACTGGTAGTCGACCGCGTCGCGGAAGGCGTCGCCCATGCCGCCATGATGGCCGGCGAGCCCGACGCCGCCGGCGACCGCCTCGCACAGGGCGGCCGCCTCCGGCTTCTCGATCTTCGACATGGTGTAGATCGGCACGATCAGCGAATAGTCGCGGATCGCGGGATCGAGGAAGACGGAGGTCGCGGTCTCGACGCGTACGTCGAAGCCCTCCGCCTTCAGCCAGCCCCGGATCATCGAGCTGCAGAGGTCGGGGTCATGGCCGCTCCAGCCGCCCCAGACGATGAGCGCAGTCCTTGTCATGTCGATCCCCGTTCAATCCAAAGTGCCGGTGGGCAGGCCGGGCGGCAGCATCGCCGGCCGCTCGACCGTGGTTGCAAGCGTGACGCGCCGCCCTTCATCGGAGGCGATCTGGAAGGCTTCCATGGCTTCGAGCACATGCAGTGCCAGCGCGCCGCTGGCGCGGTGCGGCCGACCGGAGATCAGCCCTGCCGCCATGTCGGCGACACCGATCGAGCGGAACTCGCCCTCGCTGTTGCCGTGGCTGAGGGCCTGCGCCTGCCAGTCGCCGCCGGCTTTGGCGACCAGGACTTCGCCGCCGAAGCGGTTGGGGTCGGGCACGGACAGGCTGCCCTCCGAGCCGTAGATTTCGATCGGGCTGTGGCGGTGCTTGGGCACGTCGAAGCTCATGGTGATCGAGACCACCGCGCCCGAGACGAATTCGAGCACGCCGGTGACATGGGTCGCGACCTCGACCGGGATCAGCGTGCCGTTCATCGGCTGGCTGGTGACGAGGCGCTCGGTCTTGGGCCGCGTCGCGAAGCCGACGACGGAGGCGATCGGCCCGAGCAGGTTGACGAGGTCGGTGATGTAATAGGGGCCCATGTCGAGCATCGGGCCGCCGCCGCGCAGATAGTAGAAGCCTGGCGCCGGGTGCCAGCGCTCATGGCCGGGGCAGCCGAAGAAGGCGTTGCCGGCGACAGCCTTGCCGATGGCGCCGTCGTCGATCAGCTTGCGGGCGGTCTGGTGGCCACCGCCGAGGAAGGTGTCGGGGGCCGAGCCGACGCGCAGGCCATTCTCCTCCGCAAGATCCATCACCTTGCGGGCCTCGGCCACGTTGACGCCGAGCGGCTTCTCGGAGTGGACGTGCTTGCCGGCCCGCAGGACCGCGAGGCTGACATCGGTATGCGCCAGCGGCACGGTCAGGTTGACGACGATCTCGACGTCGTCGCGCTTCAGGAGCTGGTCGACCCGCATCGCCGGCACGCCGAACTCGGCGCCGCGCGCTTCGGCCGGGGCGGTGCGCATGTCGGCGACGGCGCGCAATTCGATGGTCGAGAACTGCTGCATCGCCGTCATGTATTTCGTCGAGATGTTGCCGCATCCGATGATGCCGACGCCGATCTTTCGCATGTGACGCTCCTTGATAGCCGGATGCTCAGCCCTTCACCGCGCCGGCGGTCAGGCCGGCGACGATGTGCTTCTGGGCGAAGAGGAAAAGGATGATGGTGGGCAGGATGGTGAGGGTGATGAAGGCGAGGATCAGGTGCCACTCGGTCGAGTATTCGCCTTGGTAGACCATGATGCCGAGCGGCCAGGGATAGAGGCGGTCGCTGTTCAGCATGACCAGCGGGATCAGATAGGCGTTCCAGCTGTGCACGAAGGTGATGGTGCCGACCGTCGCCAGGATCGGGCGCGACAGCGGCAGCGTCACGTAGCGGAAGAACTTCGGATAGGAGCAGCCGTCGACCAGCGCGGCCTCCAGCAGCTCGGTCGGCAGGTCCTTGAAGAAGCGCCGCAGCAGCAGGATGCTCATCGCCAGCGCGAAGGCGACCTGGGGCAGGACGACACCCATATGGCTGTCGAGCAGGCCGAGATCGCGCACCTTGATGAACATCGGCAGGATCGCGGTGGCGGCCGGGAAGAGCAGGCCCATCGTCAGGTAGTTCAGCAGCATGTCGCGGCCGAAGAAGTGCAGATGGGCGAAGACGAAGGCGGCCATCGACGCGCAGATCAGCGTCAGCACCACCGTCAGCGTGGCGATGACGAAGGAGTTGCCGAGGAGCTGCCAATAGCGCTTCGAGAGCAGGATGTCGGCGTAGTTGCTCCATTCCCAGACGCTCGGCAGGCCGAACGGGTTGGTGCGCAATTCACCGAGCGACTTGAAGCCGCCGAGGACCGTGGCGATGAGCGGCGTCATCACGAACAGGACGATGGCCGCCAGATAGAGCGCCTTGCCGACCGCCGCCGGGCTGAAACCGTCGTCGCTGAAGGGGGCGGAGGAGGCGGGCTCACTCATCGCGCATGATCCAGCGCTTGTAGGTGAAGGCGAACACCACGCAGATCAGGAACAGGATCACGCCGACGGCGCTGCCGAAGCCGACGCGCATGCGGGTGATGCCGAAGGTGTAGAGGAAGCTCACCATGGTGTGGGAGGAGTCGGAGGGGCCGCCGCGCGTCAGCGGCATCACCAGGTCGAAGAGCTGCAGCGAGCCGACGATGGCGAAGAAGACCGAGAGGCGGATGGTCGGCGCCAGGGCGGGTATGACGACATAGCGCAGGCTCTGCCAGCGGCTGGCGCCGTCGATCCTGGCTGCCTCCAGCATGGAGCGGTCGATGGTCTGCAATGCTGCGATGAACAGCATCATGTGGAAGCCGAAATACTTCCACACGACGACGACGAGGATGGCGGCGAAGGCCGTCTGCGGGCTCGCCAGCAGATGCGGCGCTTCTGCCCCGAAGCTCTTGTAGATCGCCGCCAGCAGGCCGTAATCGCCGTCATAGACGAAGCTGAAGATCAGGCCGGTGGCGATCTCCGCCAGGATATAGGGCAGGAAGAACACCATCCTGAGCGCCACCGAGCCGCGGAAGCGGTCGGCCAGGATGATCGCGAGCGAGAGCGCCAGCGGCAGCTGGATCACCAGCGAGACGACGATGATCAGCAGGTTGTTCTTGAAGGCGGTGCCGAAAGCGCGGTTGTCGAAGACGAAGCGGTAGTTGTCGAGGCCGATCCAGTTGGTGGGCCTGCCGAAGCCGTTCCAGTTGAAGCCCGAATACCAGGCGGCCTCGCCGACCGGCAGCACCACGAACAGCGTGAACAGCAGGAGCGCCGGCGGCAGGAACAGCAGGATCGTCGAGAGCTTGCCGATATCGGCGACTCTGCGTCCGGCGAGCGCAGCCATGATCACCTCGCGATGTGAACGGGCAGGAGAGGTCGGCCGGCGGGATCGACCCGCCGTCTCGCGCTTCGATCGATGGGGGACGAGCGATGTCCCCCGACTGGCTGGTCGTCAGTTGCCCTGGCGGAAGGCGTCCTGGATCGCCTTGGCCGCCTGCTTCGGCGTCATCGTGCCGGCGGCGATCTCGGTGATCGCGTCGTTGACGACGCGGCCGACGGAGGGGCCGAGATCCTGGTCGTAGAAGTTCTGGTGATAGCTCGAACTGGCGATGTTCTGGGCGATGTTGCGCATGAAGGCGCTGCCCAGCCCCGCTTCGGCGCCCTTGTAGACAGGCACGATAAAGTTGCCGGCCGCGAGGCGCTTCTGCGGCTCGGCGCTGACGAAGTGCTTCAGGAAGGCGACGGCCTCCTTCGGGGCGCCCTTGGTGACGAGCCAGCCATTGATGCCGCCCAGCGTGTCGCTCGGCTGTCCTTTGCCGCCCGGGACGGTTGGGAAGTTGATCCAGGCGAGTTTGTCGTCGGGGATGCCGGTCTTGTCGACCGCGAAGACCTTCTGGGTGTGGTAGAAGCTCGAGATGGCGAGCAGCATCGCCGCCTTGCCATCGCCGAAATGGCCGATCGCCTGCTGGCTCTTGAAGCCGAGGAAACCGTTCTGGAAAGGCTGGAGATCGACGAGCTGCTTGAAGAGCTCGCCCGACTTCTGGAAGGTTTCGCCCTCGAAGCCGCCGTCCTGCCCCTTCAGCGCCGCCTGGATCGCAGCCTTGCCGCCGAGGCGCATGGCCAGGTTGGTCCAGTAGAAATGCACAGGCCATTTGTCGGCGCCGCCGACCGCGAGCGGCGTGATGCCGGCGGCCTTGAGCTTCTTCACCGCGTCGAGGAGGTCGTCATAGGTCACGATCTTGCCGGCATCGACGCCGGCCTTGGCCAGCAGGTCCTTGTTGGCCATGAAGCCGACCTGCGAGACGCCGTAGGGGACGCCGTAGATCTTGCCGTCGACCGTGAAGGCGTCGACCGCACTCGCCGAGAGATTGTCCTTGTAGCCCGGCATCGCCGGGGTGATGTCCTCGAGGACCCCGGCTTCGACCTGCGACTTCAGCACGCCGCCGGCCCAGCTGTAGATGATGTGGGGCCGGTCCCTGGACTGCAGCAGCGTCGGCGCCTTGGCCTTGTAGGCCTCGTTTTCGAGATATTGCATCTCGACCTTCACGCCGGGGTTCTTCGCCTCGAAATCGCGCGCCACCTCTTCCCAGAGCTTCACGACGACGGGATTGGCCTCGATGTGCAGCCATTTGACCGTAGTCTGGGCGAAGGCAGAGCCTGCGCTGACGGCGAGGGCGACGGCGCCGACGAGCAGGGCTTTGAAACGAGCCATGAGGGTCCTCCCTTGTGTCGGCCGCTGGCGGGCCGTTGATGGTTAGAACCGTAAGCTCAGGATTTGAGGTGCGCAACTCAAATTTTGATGTTATTCGGAGCCGGACGCTGCGACCTTGATGCGGCGATGACGAGGGAGGCGGTCTTGGCGGGTGCGATTTATCCCGATCTCGCGGGCAAGGTGGTGCTGGTCACGGGCGGTGGCTCCGGCATCGGCGAGGCAATCGTTCGTGCCTTCGTCCGGCAGGGCGCGAAGGTCGGCTTCATCGACCTGAAGGAGGCCGAGTCCCGCGCCATTGCGGCGGAACTCGCTGCCGCTGGTGGGAGCGTCCATTTCGAGCGTGCGGACCTGACCGATATCGCCGCGCTGCGCCAGGCGATCGGCGCGATCCGGGAGACGCTCGGTCCGGTCGACATCCTCATCAACAATGCCGCCCATGACGAGCGCCATGATGCGCTGGACGTGACGCCCGAATACTGGGACGAGCGCATGGCGGTGAACCTGAAGCACCAGTTCTTCGCGGCGCAGGCGGTCCTGCCCGACATGATCGCGAAGAAGAGCGGCGCGATCGTCAATTTCGGCTCGACCTCCTGGATGATAGGCCAGGGCGGCATGCCGGCCTATACGGCAGCGAAATCGGCCGTGCTCGGCCTGACGCGCTCGCTGGCGCGCGATTTCGGCGAGCACAATATCCGCGTCAACGCGATCGCGCCGGGCTGGATCATGACGCAGCGCCAGATCGACCTGTGGCTGACGCCGGAGAGCGAGGCCGAGCTGATGCGGCGCCAGTGCCTGAAGCGCCGGCTGGTGCCGGAGGACATTGCGCGCGCGACGCTGTTCTTCGCTTCGGAAGAAGCGGGCGCCTGCACCAACCAGCATTATGTCGTCGACGGCGGCTGGGTGTGAGGCTACGCCACCCGCGACAATGCGGTTGGTCTGGGCCGCCTTGAAAGACGGCCGGCTGCCGTCCAATATCCCGGCCTCTGGCGGCTGGCCGCCCTACGACACGATACCGGGTGAGGAAACGGCATGTCGGATGCCCTGCGCATCGCGCACGGAGCTTTCGGCCGGGTGGCGCTGCTCGACATGGATCGCAGCCTCGTCCGGCACGCGCATCCGCATTGCCATGTCCTGCTCAAGGTCGACGGCGACGATACGCAGTTCCTGGTCGGGGACCATGTCGCCCCGCTGACCGACGATCTCGCCGTGCTGGTCAATGCCTGGGAGACGCATGCCTATGTCCATGACCCCTCGCGCAGGAACGCCCTGATCCTGGCGCTCTATATCGAGCCGGAGTGGCTGCGCAGCTTTCGGCCGAACTGGGCGGCGAGTGGCTCGCCCGGCTTCTTCGAGCACTCGGCGGGCGAAGTCAGCGCCCATATCCGCCAGACCGCGCTCGATCTTGCCGCCGAGATGGTGCACGAGCCCGGCGCCAGCCGCCGTCAGGAGGAGCTGCTGTCGGAACTGATGATCGCCGTGATCGAGCGCTTCACGCCCTGGCGCTCGATCGGCGCCTCGCTGCGCGAGATCGCGCGTTCCAGTGCGGTCGATTTCCGGGTGCGCCGGGCGATTCTGCTGATGCGCTCCAACCCGGCCGCGCCGCTCTCGATCGAGCGGCTGGCGAGCGAGGCCGGCCTGTCGCGGGCGCATTTCTTTCGGATGTTCGAGACCTCGACCGGCGTGACGCCACATGTCTTCCTCAATGTGCTGAAGGTCGAGCTCGCGGTCGGGGCCGTCGTCGACGGCGAGGAGAGCTTCAGCGCGATCGGCGACCGGCTCGGCTTCAGCGCGCCGGCGCACTTCACGCGCTTCTTCCGCGACCATTGCTCGGTGGCGCCGAGCGAGTTCCGCAGCGTGGCGCGCCTCGGTCGCTGAGGCATTTTCTTCGAATTTGAGACTATTCGGTAAGTCCCGAGACTGAGCGGGATCGAACCTGGCCGGCCGATGACCGAACCTTCCCGTGAGGCGCCTCCGTAAGAGCGCCTCACGGGAGCCGAACGCCGGTGAAGGCTGAAACCATTTCCTGGACGGGCCAGTCCGTGGAGCGCGTCGAGGACGCCGCCCTGCTGACCGGTCGCGGACGTTTCATCGATGACCTCGGCATCAGGCCGGGCACGCTGCACGCCGCGATCCTGCGCTCGCCGCACGCCCATGCGGACATCCTCTCGATCGGGACCGGGGCCGCCGCCGCGCTGCCGGGCGTGGTGGCGATCGTCACGGGACGTGATCTTGCCAGGCTGACCACGCCGATGGTTGCCGGACTGAAGATCGCCGCGGAGAACTGGCCGATGGCGGTCGAGCGCGTGCGCTATGTCGGCGAGCCCGTCGCGATCGCGGTCGCCGAGAACCGCTATCTCGCCGAGGATGCGCTGGATGCGATCGAGATCGCGTACAAGCCGCTGCCGGCGATCGTCGATCCCGTCGCCAGCATGGCGGAGGAGGCGCCCGTCCTCCACGAGAAGGCCGGCGCCAACCTCGTCAGCGATCGCCGCTTCCGCTATGGCGAGCCCGAGCCCGCCTTCGCCGCAGCCGCGCACACGATCTCGGTCAGCATCGCCTATCCGCGCAATACCGGCGCGCCGATGGAGACCTTCGGCGTCGTCGCCGAGTACGATCCGCATGAGGGCGTCTACGACATCCTCGCCAATTTCCAGGGCCCGTTCAGCATCCATACCGTGCTGGCGCGGGCGCTGAAGGTTCCCGGCAACCGCCTGCGTTTGCGCATGCCGCCGGACTCCGGCGGCAGCTTCGGCGTCAAGCAGGGCGTCGCGCCCTATGCGGTCCTGATCGGCGTCGCCGCGCGGATCGCCGGGCGACCGGTGAAATGGATCGAGGACCGGCTCGAGCATCTCGGCGCGGCGGTGGCGGCGACCAACCGTGTCACCACGCTCAAGGCGGCCGTGTCGGCGCAGGGGCGGATCAGCGCGCTCGACTGGGACCAGATCGAGGATTGCGGCGCCTATCCTCGTGCGCCGGAGCCGGCCACGCTCTACCGGATGCACGGCAACATGACCGGCGCCTACGACATCCGGCATGTCGCGATGCGCAACCGCGTGGTGCTGACCAACAAGGCGCCGACCGGGCTGGTGCGCGGCTTCGGCGGCCCGCAGGTCTATTTCGCGCTGGAGCGGCTGATGCAGCGCATCGCCGTCGAGTTGCGGCTCGATCCGCTCGACGTCATCCGCAGGAACCTGATCCCGGCGGGCGCCTTTCCCTATCGCACCGCGACCGGCGCGCTCTACGATTCCGGCGACTACCAGGCGGCGGTCGAGCAGGCGGTCGCCGGCCGCCTGGCCGAGCTCGAACAGCGCCGGCACGCAGCGCGCGCTGCCGGGAGGCACTACGGCATCGGCTTTGCCGCGGCGGTCGAGCCCAGCGTCTCGAACATGGGCTACATCACCACCGTGCTGACCGCCGAGGAGCGGCGCAAGGCCGGGCCGAAGAACGGCGCGCAGGCGACGGCGACGGTCTCGATCGACCCGGTCGGTTCGGTCAGCGTCCATGTCGCCTCGACGCCGCAGGGCCAGGGCCATCGCACAGTGCTGGCGCAGGTCGTCGCCGACATCTTCGGCCTGCCGCATCGCGACATCAGGGTCGTCGCCGATCTCGACACCGGCAAGGACGCCTGGTCGATCGCCTCCGGCAACTATTCCAGCCGCTTTGCCGCGGCGGTGGCCGGCGCCGCCCATCTCGCTGCGACCCGCCTGCGCGACAAGCTCGCCTTGATCGCCGCGGAGCAGCTCGAGGCCGAGCCCGGGCAGATCGGCTTTGCCGGCGGCGCGGTCTTCGCCAAGGGAAATCCGGACAAGACCATCCCGTTCGGGCGGATCGCGGCGCTCTGCCACTGGTCGCCGGCGCTGTTGCCCGATGGCGTCGACCAGACGATCCGCGAGACCGCCTTCTGGACGCCGCCGCAGCTCACTGCGCCGAGCGAGCGCGACGAGATCAATTCCTCGCTCTGCCATGGCTTCATCTTCGACATGGCCGGCGTCGAGGTCGATCCGAGCAGCGGCAAGATCCGGATCGACCGCTACGTCACCATGCATGACTGCGGGCGGGTGCTGCATCCCGGCATGGTCGAGGGCCAGATCCGCGGCGGCTTCGCCCAGGCCCTCGGCGCGACCTTCTACGAGGAGCTCGCCTATGCCGAGGACGGCGCCTTCCTGACCGGCACCTTCGCCGACTACCTGCTGCCGACCGCGACCGAGGCGCCGGATATCGAGATCCTGCACATCGAGACGCCCTCGCCCTTCACGCCGCTCGGCACCAAGGGTGTCGGCGAGGGCAATTGCATGTCGACGCCGGTCTGCCTGGCGAATGCGGTCGCCGATGCGCTCGGGGTCTCCGACATCGCCCTGCCGCTGACACCCGCCAGGCTTGCGGCACTCGCCGCCGAACCCGAACCGACCCGGCCGGCGACGAGCCGCGCCGCAGCGGCGCCTGCCGCGAGGCCGGGCGATCGCAGTCTGCGCGGCGAAGGCGAGGCCAGGGTTGGTGCCGTGCCCGAGGCGATCTGGGCGATGCTGCTCGACGTCGACACGCTGGCCTCGATCATTCCCGGCTGCCATGGCGTGCAGAAGCTCTCCGAGACGCATTTCAAGGCCGACGTCACCCTCGGTGTCGGCCCGGTGAAGGGACGCTACAAGGCCGAAATCAGGCTCGAAGACCTCGATGAGCCCCAGGCCGCGACATTGACCGGCTCGGTCTCCGGCGCGCTCGGCACCGGCAGTGGCTCCGGCCGCGTGACGCTGACGCCGGACGGCAAAGGTGGCACCGTGATCGGCTATGCCTATGAGGCAGCGGTCGGCGGCAAGGTCGCGGCGATCGGCGGGCGCCTGCTCGACGGCGCGGCCAAGGCGATCATCGGCCAGTTCTTCGCGGCGCTGGCGCGCAAGGCGTCGCCCGGCAAACCCGGCCTGCTCGCCCGCCTGTTCGGGAGGCGCGCATGAAGCCCGCGCCCTTCGACTATCTCCGCGCCGGCAGTCTCGACGAGGCCCTGGCGGCACTCGCCGAACATGGCTCCGAGGCGCGCATCATCGCCGGCGGCCAGTCGCTATTGCCGATGCTGAACATGCGGCTCGCCAAGCCCGCTCTGCTCGTCGACATCATGGGCGTCGCCGGGCTCGGTGAGGTCCGGCGCGAGGGCGGGATGATCGTGGTGCCGGGCGGCGTTCGGCAGGCGGCGCTGTTGCAGCGGCCGGGCCTGGCGAGCGAGCAGCCGCTGCTGGCTGCCGCCTTGCCCTGGCTCGGTCACTACCAGACCCGGGCGCGCGGAACAGTCTGCGGCTCGGCCGCGCATGCCGATCCCAGCGCCGAAATCCCGCTCTGCCTGGTCGCGCTCGATGGTGAGATCCGCCTGCGCTCGCGCCGCAAGCGCCGGGTGCTCAAGGCGGCCGACTTCTTCTCCGGCATGATGGTGACGCAGAAGGCCGATGACGAGCTGATCGAGGCCGTCGCCTTTCCCGCTGCCCGGCCCGGCACCGGCTATGCCTTCGAGGAGGTGGCGCGCCGGCATGGCGACTTCGCCATCGTCGGCTGTGCGGCGATGGTCGAGGCCGGGCAGATTCATCTCGCGGTCGCCGGTGTCGCCGACAAGCCTGAGCGCCGGAGCTGGCCGCGCCTGGACGGTTCGGCGCTGGACGACGCGCTCAACGCCTTCGCCTGGGAGCTCGACGCTCGCGAGGACCTGCACGCCAGCGCCAGGCTGCGCCGCGACCTCGTCCGCACGCTCGGCCGCCGCACGATCGAGGAGGCCGGCCGATGCCTCGCCTGAGCGCCGCCACCCGCCACCGCGTCGGCTTCACGCTGAACGGCAAGCCCGTCGCGGTCGAGGCCGAGCCACGCCTGCTCGCGACCGACGCGCTGCGTCACGGCCTTGGCGCGACCGGCACCCATGTCGGCTGCGAGCACGGCGTCTGCGGCGCCTGCACCATCCTGATCGACGGGGCGCCGGCGCGCGCCTGCCTGACGCTCGCCGTCCAGCTCGAAGGCCGGGAGGTCACCACGGTCGAGGGGCTGGCGCCGGCACAGGACCGCCTCTCGGTGCTGCAGGCCGCCTTCCGGCGCCACCACGCTTTGCAGTGCGGCTTCTGCACCGCCGGCATCCTGATCTCGCTCGAGGCCTTCCTGCGCGAGCAGCCGGAGCCGAGCGAGCGGGAGCTGCGCGAGGTCGTCGGCGGGCATCTCTGCCGCTGCACCGGCTACACCCCGATCATAGCCGCCGCGCGCGAGGCCGCTGACCTGCTGCGCCAGGCATCTCAGTCCACTGCCGCGGAGCCCCTCGATGTTTGACCTCGGGACCAGCTTCACCGCCAGCGTGGCCCGCACTCCCGACGCACTCGCCATCGTCGATGGCGAGGTCCGCCTGAGCTATGCGCAATGGCTGGCGCGGATCTCCTCGCTCGTCGCCGCCTTCGACGGCATCGGGCTCAAGCCCGGCGACCATTTCGTCACCATCATGCAGAACCGCTGGGAGGCGGCTAGCCTGCATTGGGCCTGCCAGTTCGCCGGTCTGATCATGACGCCGATCAACTGGCGGGCGAAGCCGGACGAGATCGACTTCGTGCTGGAGAATGCCGGCGCCAAAGCGATCGCCTTCGAAGCCGTCTCCGCCGACGCCATGGCCGAGAGCGCGCTTGCCGCCGGCCTGCCGCGGATCGCGGTCGGCAGCGATGCCGGGCCTGCAGACTTCAGCTTCGGTGAGATGATCGCCGTGGAGGCGCCGACCGCGACGCCCCGCGCCGGCGCCGAAGACTGGTCGCTGATGCTCTACACCTCCGGCACCACGGCCAAGCCCAAGGGCGTGCCGCGGCGGCACCGCGCCGAGCGCATGGCCGCGCTCGCCCATGTCGCGCAGAACCTCTACGGCAGCGGCGAATGCACGCTCGGCGTCATGCCGCTCTATCACACGATGGGGGTGCGCTCGCTGCTGGCGATGTCGCTGATCGGCGGCAGCTTCGTCTGCCTGCCGCGCTTCGATGCGGCGCGGGCGCTGGAGCTGATCGAGGCCGAGCGCGTCAGCAATCTCTATCTCGTGCCGACGCTCTATCACGACGTCGTCCATCACCCGCGCTTTGCCGTGAGCGACGTCTCCTCGGTCCGCAAGCTTGGCTTCGCCGGCGCGCCGATGACCGACGGTCTGCTCGGCAAGCTGACCGAGGCGTTCAGGCCCGAGCTCTTCGTCAACCACTACGGCTCGTCGGAAATCTACACCTTCACCATCGACCAGAATGCCGCGGCGAAGCCGGGCTGCGCCGGCAAGGCGGGGCTCAACCAGCTCATCCGCGTGGTCCGTCTCGGAGCGGCCTCGGCCGCGGAGCTGGCCCGGCCCGGCGAGGAAGGCGAGATCATCGCGCTTGCCGCCAGCGACGAGGCCTTCGAAGGCTACTGGCGCCGGCCCGAGGCCGACGCCAAGTCGCTGCGCGACGGTTGGTACTTCACCGGCGACACCGGCTATTTCGACGAGGACGGCGACCTCTTCGTCACCGGCCGCGTCGACGACATGATCATCACCGGCGGCGAGAACGTCTCGCCGGTCGATATCGAGAGCTGCCTGTCGCTGCATCCGGCCGTGTCGGAGGTGGCCGTGGTCGGCCTGCCCGACGAGCGCTGGGGCAAGATCGTCGTCGCCTTCGTGCAGCGCGCCTCGGCCGTATCAGCCGAGGAGCTCGACCGGCACTGCAAGGTCTCCGGCCTCGCCAATTTCAAGCGTCCGCGCCGCTACGAATTCGTCAAGGCGATCCCGAAATCGCCGGTCGGCAAGCTGCTGCGCCGCCAGCTCGTCGCCGGCGAGTACGAGCCCGAGCGACCCGATCTCGCCGCCGAATGATCCCAACTCTGAAACCGAGAGCCAAAGCCATGAACGCAGTCACCCCGATCCACGCCAGCCTCACCGGTCTCGACGGTTTCCGCGTCGAGATCGATCCCGCCCGCGAACGCGCCGACGTCATCCTCGACCGGCCGCCGATGAACACGGTGGCGATGGCCCAGCGCGACCAGCTGCGCAAGGTGTTCGAGGCGCTCGACGAGGACGATCGCGTGCGCATCATCGTGCTGCGCGCCGTCGGCGAGCACTTCTCCTCGGGCGGCTATATCAAGGGCTTCCTGGAGGCTTCGCCCGAGCACGTCTCCAAGCTCGCCTGGAACATCGCCGCCCCGGCGCGCTGCGCCAAGCCGGTGATCGTCGCCAACCGCGGCTACACCTTCGGCGTCGGCTTCGAGATCTCGCTCGCCTGCGACTTCCGCATCGTCTCGGAGACCTGCCAATACGCGCTGCCGGAGCAGAAGCTCGGACAGATCCCCGGCTCGGGCGGCTCGGCCCGCCTGCAGAAGATCGTCGGCATCACCCGGACCAAGGACATCGTGATGCGCTCCAAGCGCATCTCGGGCCAGCAGGCGCTCGACTGGGGCATCGCCACCGAATGCGTTCCGGACGGGGAGCTCGAGGCCGCGACCGACCGCCTGGTCGACGAGCTGCGCTCGTTCTCGCCGATCGCCCAGCGCACCGCCAAGAAGCTGCTCAACGACACCGAGGATTCGACGCTGGCGATCGCGATCGAGCTGGAAGGGCACTGCTATAGCCGCCTGCGCCAGTCCGACGATTTCCGCGAAGGCGTCGAGGCCTTCCACGCCAAGCGCGCGCCGCAGTTCACCGGCCGCTGAGCCGGCAAATGACCCGCACGGGCATGCCCGCGCGGGTCCGCCCGATCGACACCGCAGAACCACAACCAGAACCGAGGGAACGACCATGAAAACGACCGGATATCTCACTGTCGCCGCCGGGCTGCTAGCTGCGACGGCGCTCACCGGCGGCGCTCTCGCTCAGAGCGGCCCGATCAAGATCGGCGTCGTCACGCCGCTGTCGGGCACCTATACCCCGATCGGCCAGCAGGTGCGCTGGGGCCTGGAGCTCGCCACCAAGGAGATCAACGCAGGGGGCGGCATCGCCGGCAGACAGGTCAGCCTGGTCTTCGAGGACGAGGAGGCCAACCCGGCCGTCGCCGTGCAGAAGGCCGAGAAGCTGTTCCAGGTCGAGAAGGTCGACTTCCTCACCGGCACGGTCAATTCCGGTTCGACGCTCGCCGTCGCCCAGCTGGCCGAGCGCAACGCCAAGCTCGCGGCGACGACGGTCTCCTTCGCCGACTCGATCACCACCGACAAATGCTCGCCGAACATGTTCCGCGTGAACGCGCGCGCCGAGCAGCAATCGGTCGCGCTCGCCGCCTGGCTCGCCAAGGAGAAGCCGAAGGCCAAGGTCTATTATCTCGGCCCCGACTATGAGATGGGCCGCTCGACCGTCGCCGCTTTCAAGAGCAGCGCCGAGAAATCCGGTGCGCCGACCGGCGGCGAGGTGTTCGCGCCGCTCGATTCGAAGGACTACACCCAGTATTTCGGCCAGATTCGCGCTTCGCGGCCGCAGGTGCTCTACACCTCCGTCGCCGGCAACGACACGGTCAGGCTGCTGACCCAGCTGCAGGATTTCGGCCTGCTCACCAACCTGCAGGTCGTCGGCGCCTCCGGCACCGTGACCTCGCAGAACATCGGCGCGATCGGCCAGGCGGCCGAGGGCTTCGCCACCGGCGTCGGCTATTCCCCGCAGATCGACACACCGGAGAACAAGGCGTTCGTCGCAGCCTTCCGCGCGGCCAACAAGGCCGATCCCGATCTCTACGGCGCCGACAGCTACGGCCTGCTCTTCGCCTATAAGGCCGCTGTCGAGAAGGCGGGCTCGACCGAGACCGACAAGGTGCGGGAGGCGCTGCGCGGGCTGAGCTGGCAGACGCCGCAGGGCGCCAAGACCATCCGCGCCGGCGATCATCAGGCGATGCAGCCGATGTATGTGGTGCGCGTCGCCAAGGGCAAGTTCGACATCATCGACAAGGTCGACGCCGACAAGGCGATCGGCCCCGACGCCTGCACAAGGTTCTGAGGACAGGCGCCGACCCCTCCCTTCACAGGGGAGGGGTCACACCGCCCTCGCGAAAGCACATGACATGAATGCCCTCGACTACCTCCAATTCGTGCTGGCGCCGCAGGTCGTCAACGGGCTCGCGCTCGGGGTCGCCGTGGTGCTGGTCGCCCTCGGGCTGACGATCATCTTCGGCATGCTCGACGTCATCAACATGAGCCATGGCGAGTTCTACGCCATCGGCGCCTATGCCGCTCTCGCTCTGGGCGCAGCCGGGATCAGTTTCTGGTTCCTGCTCGTGCTGGTGCCGGTCCTGATGGTGCCGCTCGGCATGGCGGCAGAGCGCCTGCTGATCCGGCCGGTCTTCGACAGCCGGGATCGGCACGTCACCACGCTGCTCGTCACCTTCGGCCTCGCGCTCGTGGTCGAGGATCTGCTCAAGGTCGCCTTCGGGCCCAACACCCAGCGGCCGCCGACGCCGATCCCCGGCGCGACCGAGCTCGCCGGCATCATCGTGCCGAACTACCGGCTCTTCCTGATCGTGGTCGGCGCGGCGATCGTCAGCGCCGTCGCCTATGTCGTTTATCGCACCCGTCTCGGCGCGATGGTCCGGGCAGCCGCCTTCGACCGCAACATGGCGGCTTCGCTCGGCGTGCCGGTAGCGCTGGTCTATGCCGGCACCTTCGCCTTCGGCGTCGCGCTCGCCGGCCTCGCCGGCGTCCTGCTCGCGCCGATCTATTCGGTGTTCCCCACCATGGGGCGCGATTTCATCCTGCTCGCCTTCACCGTCGTCATCGTCGGCGGCATGGGCTCGATCTGGGGCGCCGTCGTCGCCGGCCTGCTGCTGACGCAGGTGCAGGCGTTGGCCAGCCTGGTGATCTCGCCGGTCTGGACCGATCCGATCGTGTTCGGGACCATGGTCGCCTTCCTCGTTTTCCGCCCGCAGGGCCTGTTCGGGAGGCTCGGCCATGCGTGACCGGCTGACTTTGTCGATGCGCGCGAGCCATCTGCTCGCCCTGGTTTTCGTCGCTGCCGCGCTCGCGCTCGCCGCGATCGGCGCCGCCAGCGGCGACACCTTCTATCTTCGCCTCGGCACGGAGGCGCTGATCTTTGCGGGGCTCGCCCTCTCGGTCGACCTGCTGCTCGGCTATTCCGGCGCGCTCTCGCTGGGGCAGGCGCTCTATTTCGGCATCGGCGCCTATGTCTCGGCGCTGACCCTGCTGAAGGTGCCGTCCTTCTGGCTCGCCATGGCGGCGGCAGGCGGGGCGACGCTCGTCGCCTCGATCATCGGCGGCCTGATCGCCAACCGGGTGCGCGGCGTCTATTTCGCGCTGATCACCTTCGGCCTCGCGCAGGTCGTCGCCAAGGTCGTCTACAACACCCGCGAGCTCGGCGCTTCCGACGGCATGATCGGCATTCCCGTCATCGAGATCGGCTTCGGCCCGGTCTCGGTCTCGGCCGGCAACCCGGTCGGCTTCTTCCTGATCGTGCTCGCGATCATTATGGGGCTGTACGGGCTCACCGCCTATCTGCTCGACACGCCGTTCGGCCGGGTGCTGACCGCGCTCAAGGCCAATGAGAAGCGCGTGCCCTTCCTCGGCTATTCGGTCTGGCGGGCGCGGATGTTCTCCTATGTGCTGGCCGGGCTGATCGCCGGGCTCTCGGGCGCGCTCTACCCGATGCTGCGCGGCTTCGTCTCGCCCGAGCTGATGTTCTTCGCGACCTCCGGCAATGCGGTGATCTCGGTCATCCTCGGCGGCGTCGGCACGCTGATCGGCGCGATCTACGGTTCGGTCCTGCTCGTCCTGCTGAAGTCGATCATCGGCAGCTGGACCGAGCACCATCTCATCGTGATCGGCCTGATCTTCATGGTCTGCGTGATGTTCCTGCCCAAGGGGCTGGTCGGCTTCATCCGGCCGCGCATCGAGGCGCGCCTGCTCGCCGGTGCGCGAAAGCCTGTCGCGCCGTCCTTTGCCCCGGCCCGGCTCGAAGCAGGGAGTGCCAAGCCATGACCGGTCCCGTCCTCGAAACCCGCGAGCTCGGTATCGCCTTCGGCGGCCTGAAGGCGGTCGACAAGGTCAGCTTCAGCGCAGAGCGCAACCGGATCACCACGGTGATCGGGCCGAACGGCGCCGGCAAGTCGACGCTGTTCAACCTGATCAGCGGCGCGCTCAAGCCGAAATCCGGCCAGCTCCTGATCGACGGCGTCGACATGACCGGCGCCTCGCCGGCGCGCACCAAGGCGGCCGGGCTGTCGCGCTCGTTCCAGATCACCAACCTGTTTTTCGAGCTGACAGTGGCGGAGAATCTGCGCATGGCGGCGCAGGTTCTGGAGCCGACGACGCGCGCCTTCCTGCCGCTCGCCCGCTCGACCCGGGCGCTCGCCAAGACCGACGAGATGCTCGAGCGCTTCCAGCTCGGCCACAAGCGCGATGAGCTCGCCGGCAATCTCTCGCACGGTGACCAGCGCCGGCTCGAGATAGCGGTCTGCCTGGCGTCGGAGCCGAAGATCCTGCTGCTCGACGAGCCGACGCAGGGCATGAGCCATGCCGACACGGCCGACACCGCCAAGCTGGTGCGCGAGCTCAGCCGCGATGTCAGCGTGCTGCTGATCGAGCACGATATCGGGCTCGTCATGAACCTCTCGGACCATGTCGTCGTCATGCATCAGGGCCGCAAGCTCGCCGAGGGGCCGCCCGCTATGGTGCGGGCCGATCCGGCGGTGCAGGCCGCCTATTTCGGACATCACTGACATGCTCGCGATCAACGGACTGCACAGCCATTACGGCTTGAGCCACGTCATCCAGGGCATCGACCTCTCGGCGGCGCCCGGCGAGGTGATCGGCATCTTCGGCCGCAACGGTGTCGGCAAGACGACGCTGCTCAAGACGATCGCCGGCTGGGTGAAACCGAGCGAGGGCGCGATCACGCTCGGCGGGCAATCCCTGAACGGGCTCGCGCCCGACCGGATCTGCCTCTCCGGCGTTGGGCTGGTGCCGGAAGACAGGCGCATCTTCCCCGGCCTGACCGTCGAGGAGAACCTGCAGCTCGGCCTGCTGCAGGTACGGGGCCGGGCAGCCAAAGCCGAGCGCGCCGCCATCGAGCAGATCTACGACCGCTTTCCCCGCCTCGGCGAGCGCCGCCGCCAGCTCGGCACGACGCTGTCCGGCGGCGAGCAGCAGATGCTCGCCATGGCGCGCGTCCTTGTCGGCGAGCCCAGGCTGGTGCTGGTCGACGAACCCAGCGAAGGGCTGGCACCGATGATCGTCGCCGAGGTTTTCGCCATCGTGCGCGAACTGCGCGAGCGCGGCTGCATCGTGCTTCTGGTCGAGCAGAACGTGCACGAGGCGCTGTCGGTGACGGATCGCTTCGTCGTCATCGAGCGCGGACGGATCGTCCTCAGCGGCGACGCCGAGGACGAAACGGACCGCGCGCGCCTGCTGACGGCTCTGGCGGTCTGACACCTGGCGCTAGCCATCTCGGCCGTGGTGAGGCGGTTGCATGCAAATCCTGCAGGTCAGGCAAGGCGTGCCTGGCCCTCGACCGCAACGGCGGATTCGCGGAAGACCAACGCAAGCCGACATCGTGCACAGCGCCGCCGAAAGGCGGTTTGCTGGCCGGGAGATGTGGTGACGGCGTCGGGAGGAGATCGCGTTGAAGCTGCCTTTGTGGGGGAGCGCCTTGAGCGCCACGCTCCTCGTGCAGATCGTAAGCTCCTTCGCTGCCGCAGCAGTTCCCCTTCTCGGTCCGATCCTGACACAGCGCTGGAACCTGCCGCCGGAGAGCATTGGCTATGTGTCTTCCGCTGTCTCGATCGGCATCTGCTGGTGCCTGGCCTGCGGCGGCCCGATGCTCGACCATCACGGCCCGATCCGGACCTTGCAGATCGGCCTGGCAGCGATGTGCCTCGGCCTGATCCTGCTGTCGCAACCGATCGCCATCCTCGGCTTCGCCGGCGCGCTCGTGCTCGGTCTCGGCACCGCGCCCAACAATCCGGCGGGCAGCACGATGCTGATGCGCACGGCGCCGCCCACGCATCGCAACCTGATCTTCTCGATCCGACAGGCCGGCGTCCCGCTTGGCGGAACGATCGCCGGTCTTTCGGTGGCTCCGGCCGTCATCGGGCTGGGCTTTACCCATACGATCTGGCTGATCGCGGCCATCGTCCTGCTCAGCCTGCTGGCGGTTCAGCCGTTCCAGAAGCGGCTCGACGTGGAAAGGGGGGCGGCGAACCGGCGCTGGGCCCTGATGTTCCTGTCGCCCTCGGCCCTGCGCCGCGCGGCCGAAGTCATCCGCTCGCACCCGACATTGCCGCTGCTCACCGGCATGGGCATCTCGTTCTCGGTCGCCCAGACCAGCGTCCAGGCCTTCACGGCGACCTATCTGGTGACGCAGCACGGCAAGAGCCTGGCGGAGGCCGGCTGCTTCATGGCCGTCCTGCTCGCCGCCAGCACGGTCTCGCGGATCGCCCTGGGCTGGCTGGCGGATCGCTGGCGCCGGGGCCTGCTCCTGCTCGGCCTGCTCCTGCTCGCCGCGAGCGCTGCGGTCGTCCTGCTCGTCTGGTCGGCGACGGGACCGTCATGGGCCCTGTACGGCTCGGTCGCCTTCATCGGTGCGACGTCGCTGGGCTGGAACGGGGTCTACATGGCCGAGCTGGCGCGGCTGGCGCCACCGACGCAGATCGGCGATGTCACCTCTGCGGCGAACCTGTTCGGCTTCACCGGCTCGTTCTGCGGGCCCCTGATCTTTGCCTTCATCGCCAGCCGGACGGCGAGCTTCGACTGGCCTTATCTGCTGGTCGCTGCGCAATTGGCCGCCTGCGGCATCTTCGTGCTCTGGCGCCGCAGCTGGCGTTGAGGCTCCCGCCACTGCGGGGGGATCGTCTCCTCGCTGCCGCCTGCATGGTCGACGAGGGCCTCTCCTAGCGACTGCTGGCTTCGAACAATCCAGCCCGCCGGGCATGGCCGCGAACGAGGTCCAGTCCGAAGGCCGTCGGCCGCATGGCCGGCGCGCGATCATGGATCTCGATGCCTGCACGCACGCCGAAGAGGCGCTTGCCGTAGCAGATCAGGCTTTCCAATGACTGCATGATGAAGACGATCGTCGGCAGTACCTCGCGATAGCTGGCCTCGGCCGTGACCTCGTCGCCCGAGACGAAGCACTCATAGATCGCCACCGTGAGGTCGATCAGTTCGGGCGCGAGGATCATGCCGACGCAGCCGGCACGCAGGTTCTCGATCAGCTCGAGACCGCCGCGGCCGTTCATCACAGGCAGGCGGCCCTCGGTCGTTTCGATCAGCTGCCGAATCTCCGTCGCCGGCCCCTCGCCCTTGACCAGCTTGATGTTCGGATGCTGCGCGACGAGGCTGCGGATATCCTCCGCCGAGAGGCCGCGGCCCATATAGGCGGGGGCGTTCTGGATCGCGACCGGCAGGTGTGTGGCATCCGCGATCCGGCCGAAGAAGCGGATGTATTCGGTTGCAGCGAAACTGCCGACCATGGGCGGCTGCAGGATCACCCAATCGGCCTTGGCTCCCTCCGCCGCTCGAACCAGCTCGACCTGCTCGGCCACCGACGTGCCGTAGATGGTGAAGCCGAGCGGCTTAACGCCCCCGACATCCTCCGAGGTCCACTCCATCACCGTGCGCCGCTCCGGCACGGTCAGCTTGGAGACTTCCGTCGCAAGACCGAGCGCCGCGATGCCATGGGCGCCGTGCTCCAGGCATATCTCGACCTGCCGTCGCATCGCCTGCCGATCGAGCCGCTCCTGCGCGTCGAACAGCGCGTAGAGGATCGCATGGATGCCGGTGAACGCGGTCTCAGTGGTCATGGCGTGCCTCGCTTCAATGATCAGATGTTAAACATCAGATGAATGCTTGCGCGCAAGCCCCGGACGTGACAGTTTCCCGCCGCGGGAGAGAAAACGGGCCATGGCGCGAGGCAGCAAGCCAGGAAAGATCGGCATGATGGTCGCAGCGCTCGGCGCCGCGATCGTGCGCGGCGAGATCGCTTCGGGTACCGTCCTGCCGGCCGAGCCTGATCTCGCCGAACGCTATGGCGTCGGCCGCAGTGTCGTCCGCGAAGCCGTGAAGACCCTCGTCGCCAAGGGCCTGCTCACGGTGCGGCCTCGGCACGGCACGCAGGTCCGCCCGCAGCACGACTGGACGCTGCTCGACCGCGAAGTGCTCGGCTGGATGCGCAGCGAGGATGGGCTCGACCGCGGCCTGCTGCTCGCTCTTGAAGAGACGCGCGAGATCATCGAGCCGGAGGCAGCGGCATTGGCGGCGACCCGCGCCACGCCCGCGGACCTCGCTCGCATTCGCGCGGCACTGTCCGAGATGGAAATCGGTCAGGACGATCCGCAGGCCGCCATCGCCGCCGACAAGCGTTTCCATCTTGCGATCCTCGACGCCACCAACAACCCGATCCTGCGCAGCTTCCGCGGCGCGATCGATACGATTCTGAGCGCGATGTTCGACTTCACCGTCGATGTCTTCGCCGGCAACCTCGCCAACCACGCCGCCGTCGTCGACGCAATCGCCGCCGGCGAGCCCGAACAGGCCCGCCAGGCGATGCAACAGGTGCTCGGCTACACGCGCGGCCACATGCTCTCCAGTTCCGTGCTGGCGGACGGAGCCAGCCCAAACAAGAAAACCGTCTCGGGAGAAACGCGATGAAACTCACAAAATTGCTGCTCGCTGCCGCCGTGGCGGCTGTGTCGCTGCCCGCCTTCGCCGCCTGGCCTGAGCGCCCGATCACGCTGGTCGTGCCCTGGGCCGTCGGCGGCGGCACCGATGCGGTCGCCCGCATCCTCGCGGCCGGGCTGGAGAAGGAGCTCGGCAAGCCGGTCAACGTCGTCAACCGCACCGGCGGCGGCGGCGTGGTCGGCCATACCGAGATGGTCAACGCCAAACCCGACGGCTACACGATCGGCCTCGCGACGGCGGAGGTCACGACCTACTACTGGTCGAACACCGCTCCCTTCACCTATGAGAAGCTCACGCCGATCGCGCTGGTGAACTTCGACTCGGCCGCCTTCAACGTCGCCACGAACTCGCCCTGGGCGGACCTGCGCGCCGCGCTCGACGACATCAAGAAGCAGCCCGTCGGCCACTACAAGCTCTCCGGCATGGCGGCCGGCGCCGCCTATCATCTCGCCTTCGCCGGCCTGCTCCAGCTCGAGGGCATCAATCCCAAGAGCGTCACGGTGGTGCCGAGCCAAGGCGCGGCCCCCGGCTTCCAGGAGCTGGCCTCGGGCGGCGTCCAGATCGTCCCGTCCTCCCTGCCGGAAGGCAAGGCGATGTTCGATGCCGGCCGCGTCAAGTCGCTGGCGGTGATGTCGAAGGAGAAGATCGGCGCCTTCCCGAACGTGCCGACGGTCAAGGACGCGATCGGCAAGGAGTATGAGGGCGGCACCTGGCGCGGCCTTGCCGCCCCGGCCGGCCTGCCGGCGGATGTGACGGCCCGCCTCGTCGAAGCCACCGAGAAGGTCGCGAATTCCGAGGCCTACAAATCGTTCCTCGCCGAGCGGGGCTTCGGCTACGCCTTCGCCAAGGGGCCGGCCTTCGGCAGCTTCCTCGCCACCCAGCACAAGAACAACGGCGAGATCATGGGCGCGCTCGGCCTGCGCCTGCGCCAGTAGTCGATCGTCTTGGGAGGTTTCAGGGCGCGGTGGCTTCGCCGCGTCCCGTTTCCAACACGCACACCGAGCACGCCATGAAGTTCAACGATCTGTTCGGAGGCCTCGTCTTCCTTGCCTTGTCGGGCCTGGTGGCGGCCGCGTCCTGGAACCTGCCGAACCCGTCAGAGCAACCACTGGGACCCTCGGCGTTCCCGCTGATCCTGTCGGGACTGCTGGCGCTCTGTGCCGCGATCCTCGCCGTCAACGGTGCCCGGGCGACGCAGGCCGGCCCGCTGGTCGGTCTTGCCGACTGGGCCCGCAGCGGCGGCGCGCTCGCGCGGCTGCTGCTCGTGCCGGCGGCGGTGATCTTCTACATGCTCGGCGCCGAGACGCTCGGCTTCCTGGTCTGCGCGCCGCTTATCCTCGTTGTACTGTTCCTGGCCGGCGGCACGAAGCCTTTGCACGCGGTCGGACTCTCGCTCGCGGCCGCACTCGTCATCCACTCGATCTTCTATCTGGCCCTCGGCGTGCAATTGCCCTGGGGACCGCTCGAACCCGTGCGCTGGTAGGAGCTCTCAGCCGCCATGCTCGACGCCTATGTCACCGCGCTGGGGATGGTGCTCGATCCCTATGTGCTTTTCGTCATCACCGCTTCGGCGATCTACGGCCTCGTCGTCGGCTGCATCCCCGGCCTCTCGGCGACCATGGCGACGGCGCTGCTGGTGCCGCTGACTTTCTTCATGCCGCCGGTGCCGGCGATCGCCGCGATCGTCACGACCTCGACCATGGCGATCTTCTCCGGCGACATACCTGGCTGCCTCCTGCGCATCCCCGGCACGCCGGCCTCGGCGGCCTATGTTGACGATTCCTATCAGATGACGCTGAAGGGCAAACCGGAGCTCGCGCTCGGCATCGGCCTGTGGTTCTCGGTGCTCGGCGGGCTGTTCGGTACGGCGGTGATGATGGTGGCCTCGCCGGCCATCGCCGATTTCGCGCTCGGTTTCGGCTCGGTCGAGTTCTTCTGGATCGTCATGCTCGGCCTGGGCGGCGCCGTCTTCATCGGCTCCTCGACGCCGCTGAAAGCCTGCATCTCGCTGCTGATCGGCCTGTTGATCGCGATGGTCGGCATGAACAATCCGGCCGGCCAGCCGCGCTTCACCTTCGAGTCGACCGAGATGCTCGGCGGCGTCTCGCTGATCCCGATGATGGTCGGCATGTTCGCCTGCTCGGAGGTGATGCGGCACATGGTCTCCGACGGCAGCGCTCCGCACGCCGTGGTCCAGAAGATCGGGCCGATCTTTGCCAATATGTGGCGACTGACCAAGCAGTATCCCTGGCAGCTCATCCGCGGCAGCGCGCTCGGCACGATCATCGGCATCCAGCCCGGCAGCGGCGCCGACATGGCGGCCTGGATGTCCTATGCGATGAGCAAGCGCTTCTCGAAGGAGCCGGAGAAGTTCGGCACCGGCCATCCGGAAGCGCTGATCGAGGCCGGCGCCTCCAACAACTCCTCGCTGGCGGGCGCCTGGATCCCGGCCCTGGTCTTCGGCATCCCCGGCGACTCGATCACCGCGATCGCCATCGGCGTGCTGATGATGAAGAACATGGCGCCGGGGCCGACGATCTTCGTCAACAATCCCGAAAATGTTTATGCGCTCTTCCTGGTCTTCGTCATCGCCAACCTTCTGATGCTGCCGCTCGGCTGGGCGATCATCAAGGTCGCGACGCGCGTGCTCTCCGTGCCGCGGCGCGTGCTGATGCCGATCATCCTGCTCTTCGCCATCGTCGGCTCCTACGCGATCAACAATTCGCTGTTCGATGTCGGCGTCATGCTCGCCTTCGGCGTGTTGGCCTTCGTGCTCGAGGAGAACGATTTTCCGGTGGCGCCGGTGATCCTCGGCGTCGTGCTCGGGCCATTGCTGGAGGAGTACTTCATCAACTCGATGATCAAGTCCGACGGCCGGCTGATCGGGCTGGTCGACCGGCCGATCGCCGCCGTCCTCGCCGCAATCACGATCGGCATCATCGGCTGGACGATCATCGCCTCGATACGAGCGTCCAGCCGAACGGAAAAACTCGCCGGCGAGTGAGCTGCGCGCCCGGCGCGGGCACTGAAGGGAACTCTCCAGCGCGTTTGAGCCTGGAGCAGTGCCGGCCTCGTCGCCTCGCCAAGTCAGGGTCAGCGGCGCCAGGCGATCTAAAGACTGCTCGCCAGGGCCGCGAAAAAGATTCGAAAGGAGAGGCCGAGATCGGGGCCGGCAGCTTGCCGGCGAATTTCCAGCAGTTCGGGATGATCTCCGGCGCGGGTGCTGCCGATTGTGTTACTTCGTCGGCCGAGAGCGCGCGGTCAGCTTGTTTCCGTCGGGATCGCGAAGGTAGGCGACGAACGCTCCATTCGGGCGCTCGCTGGGTGGGCTCTCGATCGCCGTCCCGCCATGCGTCGTGCCCGCCTTGTGCCATGCGAGGACATGGTCGCGGCTCGCAGCGGCGATACCGATAGTCCCACCGTTGGCTGCGGTCGCTGGATGGCCGTCGATCGGCTTCGTGATCATCAACCGGCCGTCGTTGTGCGCATAGATCAGCCTGCCCCTGGCATCCATCTCGCCCGGCTCGCCTCCCAACGCAGCGAACGTGGCGTCGTAGAAAGCTCTGGCCCGCTCCAAGTCGTTGCTGCCGATCATGACGTGAGTGAACATGCCTTCGTCTCCGAAAAGGGCCGATGCGGACTGTCGGCCTGTGTTCGCATGCCCCCGTACGGTCCGAAAGAGGCGTTTCAGACCTTGCGGGGACACGGGATGGGCAGGGTCACAGTGCGCTTCCGCCCCGTGCCGTCCTTTGAAGCTGGAGCCCCATCATCAGGCGGCAATCGCCTTTTCAACCGGCTCGTACGGCTTGTCGAGGCTCTCGGCGACCTGCGGATTTGTGATCCGCCCTCGATGCACATTCAGGCCGGCGGCGAGGTGCGGGTCTTCTTCAATCGCCTTCAGGCCACGTGCCGCCAATGCCAGGCCGAACGGCAGCGTGGCGTTGTTCAAGGCGTAACTCGATGTAAGCGGGACAGCTCCGGGCATGTTGGCGACGCAATAATGAATGACCCCTTCGATCTCGAAGGTGGGCGAAGCGTGCGTCGTCGGGCGGGATGTTTCGAAACAGCCGCCCTGATCGATCGCAACATCGACGAGCACCGCTCCGCGCTTCATCCTGGAAAGCTGTTCGCGGGACACCAGACGGGGGGCCGCGGCCCCCGGAATGAGGACGGCCCCGATCACCACATCGGCCGCGAGCACCTCTTCTTCGATGGCCTGCTGGGTGGAAGAGCGCGTTCTCACGCGACCGCCGAAATGCTCGTCGAGCTGCCTGAGGCGGGGGAGAGACCGATCGAGAATGACAAGGTCAGCTCCAAGCCCAGCCGCCATCCGGGCGGCGTGCGTCCCAACCACCCCACCGCCAATGATGGCAACGCGTGCAGGCGCTACGCCCGGCACGCCTCCGATCAGCATGCCCCGGCCACCCGAATGCCGCTGCAGGCACAATCCCGCCGCTTCGATCGAAAGTCGACCGGCAACTTCGCTCATGGGAGCGAGCAGCGGGAGGCCGCCAAAGCGATCCGTCACCGTTTCATAGGCGACCGCGGTGACGCCGGACTTCAGCAGGCCTGCCGTCTGCTCCGGATCCGGAGCCAAGTGCAGGTACGTGAACAGAATTTGACCTTCGCGAAGCTGGGTCCATTCCGACGGCTGGGGCTCCTTGACCTTCACGATCATCTCGGCCTTGGCGAAAATCTCGGCCGCGGTCGCCACGATGCGTGCACCGGCCGTTTCGTAAGCCTGATCTGAGGCGGAGATGCCAGCGCCGGCATTCGTCTCGACAAGCACCTCGTGCCCCGCCGACACATATTCTCGCACGGCTTCCGGGGTTATGCCGACCCGGTATTCATGAACCTTGATTTCCTTGGGAACGCCGACGCGCATTCGATCCTCCCGCGTTTGGAGAGGCGATAGTAGCGCAGGAGCTTGATCGGATTTCGACGAATTGCGGTGTAATTCCACCAATTTCATCGGATTCCAGCGATAATTATAGATATGACGCTAGTATCGTGCGTAAGATTGACCGTGGCCGCAGGAACGCAGCAACATGGCTCTCGATAATCTGTCGCGCATCCTTTTATCCGAACTCGTGGAAGATGGCCGTGCAAGCCATATCAAGCTTGCCGAGCGCATCGGCTTGTCCGCCACAGCAGTCGCCCGACGACAACGCGCGCTGGAGGAGGAAGGCGTGATCGTCGGCTATCACGCACGATTGAGCCAGAAGGTGCTTGGTCTAGGGGTAACCGTCATCATCAGATTGGCTCTGAACAGCCAGAGTGAAGACGCCCTGTCTGCGTTCGAAAAGGCCGTTGCAAAATGCCCCTCGGTTCTGAGGTGCTTCCTGATGTCGGGAGAGGACGATTATCTGCTCACTGTCGTCGCCCGAGACGTCGAGGACTTCGAGCATGTTCACAAGACGCAATTGTCCCGACTGCCGCACGTCGCGCGGATCCAATCAAGCTTCGCACTCCGTCAGGTCATCGAGCGGCCCGTGCTGCCTCCGTTTCGGTCAGCAGACGGACGCGTTGGCCAGGCGGACCGTTAGCGAAGGGCCCCCCGGCAGACGACGCGATAGGCCATCGGTGCACGAACGCGCTGAGCTGGGTTTTGAGAAGGCTTGCGCCCGGATGTGGGAAAGCAGCGATGCCGTAGGCCCCCGCTGCATCAGCGGGTTCGAGCCAGCCTCCCTAGTAGGTGGGGGGCGTGATCGCGCTTACGATTTCGCTCTGCTCCTTCGAGGCATTGCGGAAACGGTGTGGTTCCCGGCTGTCGAAATAATAACCATCTCCGGGCTCCAGGATCGATGTCCGGCCGGCAACGGTCACCTCGACCGCTCCGCGGATGACCATGCCGCCTTCCTGGGCCGAATGGGAGAAGGCCTCGCCTGTGTCGGCCCCCGGAGCATAGGTTTCGTGCAGCATCAGCATTGATCGGTTGGGAAAGCCCGATCCGATGACGCGATAGGATATGGCGTCGACCCGGCCGATCTCTGTCATGTCTGCTGCGCGGCAGAACGGATTCGGCGGCGACACAGTCTGAAAATCCAGAAAAAAGCCCGATAGAGTCGTGCCGAGCGCGTCGAGGACGGCGTGCAGCGTGTCGAGCGACGGGCTGATCAGATCGCGCTCGATCAGCGAAATCGAGGAATGCGAGATCCCGGACCGCAGCGCGACCGCACGCACGCTCAGTTTGCGGCGCGAGCGCAATTCGCGCAGCCTGTCGCCGATTTTCATGATCGCCCTTCGCCTCCGAATGCCCCTTTGTCAGCCCGCACATCTAGAGCGAACGGTGAATATCCTCAACACGAGTGCCGCGCCGTCTTGCGTGCTGTACCGGAAGCGCCGTCAATGTCAGCGCTTCCCCAAGACCCAGGCGGACCTTCATGACGAAACTCGACCCACAGCTTGCAAGCCGGCTGACATACATCAAGCAGCCCGGCCGCAGCGCATGGAGCGACAATGCCCCGGTCGAGGCGACGGTGAAGCAGATCCTCGACGCAGTCCGCCAATCCGGGGACGCGGCGCTGCGCGACTATTCCCGCCGGTTCGACAAGGTCGAGATCGAGACGTTCGAGGTCAGTGCCAGGGAGCGCGAAGAGGCCGTCGCGGCGCTGGACCCACAGACCCGCGCCGACACTGAATTCGCGATCGAACGCGTGCGATCGTTCGCCCAGGCGCAGCGCGACACGATCCTGCCGCTCGATGTCGAGCCGCTGCCCGGCCTGCATCTCGGGCATCGCATCATCCCGATCGCCCGCGTCGGCGCCTATGTGCCCGGCGGGCGCTACCCGCTGCTGTCGGCGCCGATCATGACGATCGTCCCGGCCAAGGTCGCCGGATGCGACGAGGTCATCGCCTGCCTGCCGCCGGGAGCGCACCAGGCGATGATCGCCGGCTGCCATCTTTCCGGCGCCGACCGCATCTTCCGCGTCGGCGGTGCGCAGGCGATCGCTGCCATGGCCTTCGGCACCGAGAGCATCCCGGCGGTCGACAAGATCGTCGGGCCCGGCAACGCCTATGTGAACGAGGCCAAGCGCCAGGTCTTCGGGCTCGTCGGCATCGACCAACTCGCCGGCCCCAGCGAGATCTTCATCGTCGCAGACGAGACAGGCGACGCCATCACCATCGCGGTCGACCTTCTGGCCCAGGCGGAGCATGACGTGCGCACCCGCGTCGGCCTGATCACGACCGACCGCGCACTCGCCGAGGCGACGCTGGCCGAGGTCGAACGCCAACTCGGCAACCTTTCGACCGCCGGCGTGGCGGCAGAGGCCTGGCGCGACTATGGCGAGATCGTCCTCTGCGCAGACGAGGCGGCGATGCTGGCCTATTCCGACCATATCGCCGCCGAGCATCTCGAGGTCCACACAAGCGACGCCCGGGCCACTGCCGGGAAACTGCGCAATTACGGCTCGATCTTCATCGGTGTCGCCGCCAGCGTGGTCTATTCCGACAAGTGCTGCGGCACCAACCACACGCTGCCGACCATGGCTGCGGGGCGCTATACCGGCGGCCTCTGGGTCGGCTCCTATCTCAAGACCTGCACGCATCAATGGCTGGACGAGCGCGGTGTCGCGGCCGTCGCGCCGCCTGCCATGCGCCAGAGCGCCAGCGAGGGGCTGGAGGGCCATCGTCGCGCCGCCGCCCTGCGGCTGGCTCCCGCGCAATTGCTGCAGGAGATCGGTGCCTGAATTCGACCGACAGGTCTGCAGGGCCTCTGGCGCGACAATGCGATCGAGGTTCCAATGATCGGCAAGGACTGGTTCGGCCTTCGCGAGGGGCGAATTCCGAGGCGGCAACACAGGGAGACCAACATGGCCAGTTTCAAACAGGTGATAGGCTCCGCCGGTCTTGCGGCGGGGTTGGTGCTGTCCGCTTTCGGGGCGGCTTCCGCGCGTGACCTCACCGTCGTGTCCTGGGGCGGCAACTATCAGGACGCCCAGCGCAAGATCTATTTCAAGCCCTTCGCCGAGAAGACCGGTAAGCCCGTGCTCGACGAATCCTGGGATGGCGGCGTCGGCGTCGTGCAGGCCAAGGTCAAGGCTGGCGTGCCGAACTGGGATGCCGTGCAGGTCGAGGCCGACGAGCTCGCGATCGGCTGCGCCGACGGCATCTACGAGAAGATCGACTGGGCCAAGCTCGGCGGCAAGGACAAGTTCCTCGACAGTGCGGTCAGTGATTGCGGCGTCGGCGCCATCGTCTGGTCGACGATGCTGTCCTATGATTCCGACAAGCTGAAGACCGCGCCGACCTCCTGGGCCGATTTCTGGGACACCAAGAAGTTTCCGGGCAAGCGCGCCCTGCGCCGCGGCCCCAAATACGCCCTGGAATTCGCCCTGATGGCCGATGGCGTCGCTGCCAAGGACGTCTACGCGACCCTGCGGGCCGCCGGCGGCGTCGATCGCGCCTTCAAGAAGCTCGACGAGATCAAGGGCGACATGATCTGGTGGGAGTCCGGCGCCCAGCCGCTGCAGCTCCTGAAATCCGGCCAGGTCGTGATGACCTCGGCCTATAACGGCCGCATCACCGGCATCAACAAGACCGAGGGCACCAAGTTCAAGACCGTCTGGCCCGGCAGCATCTATGCCGTCGACAGCTGGGTCATCCTGAAGGGCAGCCCGAACAAGGATGCGGCGATGGATTTCATCGCCTTCGCCAGCCTGCCGGAAAACCAGTCGAAGCTGCCGCAGGACATCGCCTATGGCCTGCCCAACAAGGCTGCTGCCGCAGCAGTGCCGGCCGATCTTGCCGCTGATCTGCCGACCTCGCCCGCCAATCTCGCGGGCGCGATCTCGATCGACATCGACTTCTGGAACGACAACATCGAGGACCTGACCAAGCGCTTCAACGCCTGGCTCGGCAAGTAGTCCGGGCCCTAAGGCTTGGCGCAACCGAGACCTGTGGTCACAATGGCTGGCGCTGCGCGCCAGCCATTCAGGTGAAGGACTTCCATTTGCCCGGTTCGGCAGCGTTCATCCAGTTCGAGAACGTCAGCAAGGCGTTCGGAACAGCCAAGGTCGTCGACGCGCTCGACCTTCATGTCGGCCAGGGCGAATTCGTCAGCCTGCTCGGCCCGTCCGGCTCGGGCAAGACCACGCTGCTGATGATGCTGGCCGGGTTCGAGGCGCCGACGGGCGGCGCGATCCATGTCGATGGCAAGCGCGTCGAACGGCTGCCGCCCTACAAGCGCGATATGGGCGTGGTGTTCCAGAATTACGCGCTCTTCCCGCATATGACCGTGGCGGAGAACATCGCTTTCCCGCTGAAGATGCGCGGTGTCGGCAAGGCTGAGCGCGAGGCGCGGGTGACACGCGCGCTCGATCTCGTCCAGCTCGGCCATCTCCAGGATCGCAAGCCCGCGCAGCTATCAGGCGGCCAGCAGCAGCGCATCGCTCTCTCGCGCTCGATCGTCTACGAGCCGAAAGTCGTGCTGATGGACGAGCCGCTGAGCGCGCTCGACAAGCAGCTGCGCGAGCACATGCAGCTCGAGATCCGCGAGCTGCACCGCAAGCTCGGCCTGACCGTCATCTTCGTGACCCATGACCAGGGCGAGGCGCTCACCATGTCCGATCGCGTCGCGGTGCTGAATCGCGGCAAGATCGAGCAGCTCGATACGCCGTCGGGCCTCTATGACCGTCCACGCACGCGCTTCGTCGCCGAATTCATCGGCGAGACCAACCTGCTCGCAGGCACCGTCTCAGCCCGGACGGACGGCGTTGCCACGGTCGTCCTTGCCAATGGCGGCTCGATCTCCTGTGCGGCGCCGGACGGCTTTGCCATCGGCAGCCCGGCCCTCGTCTCGATCCGGCCGGAAATGCTGCATCTCGGCGACGACCCGGCAGTCCTGAACGCGCTGCCGGTCACGGTCGAGGATGACGTCTACCATGGCGACCATGTCCGCGTGCATCTCTCCTGTCAGGGCCAGCGGCTCGTCGCCAAGGCCGGGCGCCGCGATGTCGTGCTGCCGGTCGGCTCACAGGCTTTCGCCAGCTTCAACCGCGACGATTGCACGCTGGTGGCGCCATGACCATTGCGCGCCTGAAGGCGTCGCTCCTCGTCCTGCCGCTGATCGTCTTCCTCGGCCTGTTCTTCATCTGGCCGCTCTGGATGATGATCGCGACGTCTGTGCAGGGCGGCACGGTGCGCCTCGCTTTTCCGGCCACGGCCGTGGCGATCGCGCAGTGGAACGGCGACGGCCTGCCGTCTCCGGACGTTCAGGCGGCGCTGATCCAGGATCTGCGCGCCGAGGTCGTGCAGGAGGTGTTCGGCGACGCCGTGCGCAGCCTGAACAGTCAGCAGGCCGGCTTCCGCACCTTGCTGCCGCGCACCGTGACGGCACTGCGCAATGCCGGTGCCGACGCCACCCCGAAGCTCGAGAGCATCGATCCGCGCTGGAGCCAGCCGCCCTTCTGGCTCGCGCTGAAGCGCGGCATGCCGGCCTATACGGACGCCAACCTGCTCGCGGCCGTCGATCTGAAGCGCGGCGATGACGGCACGATCGCGCATGTCGCGCCGGACATGGCGGTCAACCGTGCGATCATGCTGCGGACCTTTATCATCGCCGCCCAGGTGACTTTGGCCTGCGCCGCGATCGGGCTGCCCTTCGCCATGCTGGCGGCGAGCCTTGGCGGCTGGAAGCGCAATTTTCTGCTGCTGGCGGTTCTGCTGCCGCTCTGGACCTCGTTGCTGGTCCGCACGGCCGCCTGGATGATCCTCCTGCAGGACCAGGGGCTGATCAACCAGATCCTGAAGGCGCTCGGCCTGATCGATGCCTCGCTGCCCCTGATCTACAACCGCACCGGCGTGCTGATCGCCATGACGCATGTGCTGCTGCCCTTCATGGTGCTGCCGATCTATGCCAGCCTGATCGCGATCCCGCGCAACCTGATGCCGGCGGCGGCCGCGCTCGGAGCCCGCCCCTGGCAGGCTTTCCGCCATGTCCTGCTGCCGCTGGCGATGCCCGGCCTGCTCTCGGGCTCGCTGCTCGTCTTCATGGTGGCGCTCGGCTACTACATCACGCCGGCGCTGACCGGCGGCGCCGGCGACCAGATGATCTCCTCCGTCATCGCCTTCTACGCGACCGGCACCGCCAATTGGGGGATGGCCGGCGCGCTCGGCCTCTTCCTGCTGGTGCCGACGACCCTGCTCTACATCGTCTATGGCCGGCTCTCGCGCACGCCCCTGGGGCAGGCATGAGCGCGGCTTCGCCAAACCTTCCGGGTACGCCCGGCGCGCTCGCCTTCGGCGCGGTGCGGCTGGCTTTCGCAGCACTGGTGGTGGCGTTCCTGCTGCTGCCTCTGGTCGCGATCCTGCCGCTCGCCTTCACCGACAGCGTCTTTCTGACCTATCCGATGAGCGGTCCCTCACTACGCTGGTTCGAGACGCTGGCGACGAGCGATGCCTGGAAGCGCTCGATCGTCAATTCGCTGATCATCGGCTCCGGCGCGACGGTTCTGTCCACGGTGGTTGGAACGCTCGCGGCGCTCGGCCTGCGGCGCGAGCTCGTGCCGTTTTCCGGCGTGCTGCGTTCGATCTTCCTGCTGCCGATGGTGGTACCGGCCGTCGTGCTCGGCGTCGGCATGCAGATCCTCTACGCCCGCATGGGCCTGGCGAGCAGCTATCTCGGCGTGATCGTCGCCCATGCGGTGCTGTGCGTGCCGTTCGTGCTGGTCAACGTCTCGGGCTCGCTTGCGAGCATCGACCCGGCTCTGGAAAAGGCGGCTTCGAGCCTGGGTGCGCCGCCAACGGCGGTCTTCCGCAATGTCACTCTTCCGCTGGCGATGCCCGGCATTCTCACCGGCGCGGTCTTCGCCTTCGCGACCTCGCTCGACGAGGTCGTGATCACGCTTTTCGTCGCCGGGCCAAACCAGACGACCATGGCGCGCCAGATGTTCGCCTCGCTGCGCGAGAACATCAGCCCCGCCATCGCGGCCGCCGCGTTCGTCATCATCGTCCTGACCTTCGCGCTGCTCCTTGTCGTGAAGGGCGCTTCGCTGTTCCAGCCGCAGCGCAACAAGCAACGACCTCAGCAAACCTAGATTGCCGAGGAACCATCTCAGCCGGGGTGCAAATGCGCCCATTGCCGATGTTTGAGACGCCGTCGGGGGGCGACACTGCCGTTCCGAGCCTGATCACGGCCAGGAGGGTGAGCGGAAGGAATCCGGCCAGGGTTGGTGAGTTTCGTCCTGCGCCCAATTGCGAAGCTGATCAACCCAATGTCCTTGACGCGGGACAGTCGCGCTGTTGCGAAGCGCCCAAGCTGACATTCAACCCGTGCAGGACGGCAGACGTTCTCAATGGGGTGAGTCTCGCACACCAATCCTTTGATCGAACGATTCACAAGCGCTGACGATCTCGTGTTTGCGGCATTTTAGAATGAGAATGAACTACCCGCCGCTTCGGCCGTTCTCCTTTGCAAATGCAGCTGGCTCGGGAGCGGGTACCAACTGCGACTTGTCGAAATCGGAGGCGGATATGCCAACTCCCAGAGAATTGGAAATGAACCGGCGTGACCTGATGGTCGTCGCCGGTGCCTGCGCCGCCTTTTCGGCCGCTGCTACAGGTACCCGGGCGCAGCCGGCACCGGTCGGAAAGCCGGTGCTGAGCGAGGTCTCGTTCAGCGTGAATGGCCGACGCCACCAGCTCGAACTCGATACGCGCACGACGCTGCTGGATGCGCTGCGCGAGCACCTTCACCTGACAGGCACCAAGAAGGGCTGCGATCACGGTCAATGCGGCGCTTGTACGGTGCTCGTCGACGGACAGCGGATCAATTCCTGTTTGACGCTGGCGATCATGAACCAGGGCGCTGAGGTCACCACCATCGAAGGGCTGGGCGGCGTCGATAACCTGCACCCGATGCAGGCGGCTTTCGTGAAGCATGACGGCTTCCAGTGCGGTTACTGCACGCCCGGCCAGATCTGCTCCGGCGTCGCTGTCCTGGAAGAGATCAAGGCAGGCATTCCCAGCCATGTCAGCGCCGATCTGACCGGCGCCATGACGGCGACCGACGCCGAAATCCGTGAGCGGATGAGCGGCAATATCTGCCGCTGCGGCGCGTATTCGAACATCGTCGAAGCGATGACCGACGTGGCGGGAGGCTAGGATGAGGGCATTCTCCTACGAAAAGGCAGGCTCGCCTGCCGAGGCCGCAGCGGCTGCGGCGAAGAGCCCCGGCGCCAAGTTTATCGCGGGTGGCACGAATCTGCTGGACCTCATGAAGCTCCAGATCGAGGTCCCGACTCACCTGATCGACGTCAACGGGCTCGGCCTCGACAAGATCGAGCCGACCTCGGATGGCGGCCTGCGCATCGGCGCGCTCGTGCGCAACACCGCTCTTGCGGCAGATGAGCGAGTGCGGCGCGACTATGCCATCCTGTCGCGCGCTCTGCTGGCCGGTGCGTCCGGGCAATTGCGCAATCGGGCCACCACGGCCGGTAACCTGCTGCAGCGGACACGTTGCCCCTATTTCTACGACACTGCGCAGCCCTGCAACAAACGCCAGCCGGGCAGCGGCTGCTCGGCGATCGGTGGGTTCTCGCGACAGCTGGGAGTGATCGGCGTCAGTGATGCCTGCATTGCGACGCATCCCTCCGACATGGCCGTTGCGATGCGCGCGCTCGACGCCACGGTCGAAACGGTGAAGCCGGATCGCTCATCCCGCTCGATCCCCGTAGCGGATTTGCACCGCCTGCCGGGCAACACCCCGCATCTCGAGACGGCGCTGGAGAAGGGCGAGTTGATCACTGCTGTGACGCTGCCCAAGCCTGTCGGTGGCACGCAAATCTACCGCAAAGTGCGCGATCGGGCTTCCTATGCCTTCGCTCTGATATCCGTCGCTGCCATCGTGCAGCGCGATGGCACCGGCAGGATCGCGCTCGGCGGCGTCGCACCCAAGCCCTGGCGCGTCGAGAAGGCGGAGGCCGAACTGCCTCGCGGGGCGAAGGCGGCTGCGGCGGCCATGCTCGCGGGGGCCAAACCGACCGATGAGAACGCATTCAAGCTGCCGCTGGTTGAGCGCACGCTCGACGCGGTGCTGGCGCAAGCAAAGGGCTAGGCCATGAAATTCGACAAGCCCGCTACCGACAATCCGATTGACCGCCTGCAGGTGGTCGGTCAGCCGCATGACCGCATCGACGGCGCCCGCAAGGTCACCGGCACCGCGCGCTATGCCTATGAGCAGCACGATGTCGTGCCGAACCAGGCCTATGGCTATGTGCTGGGCGCCGGCATCGCCAAGGGCCGGATCGCTTCGATCGATCTCGACGCTGCGCGCAAGGCTCCGGGCGTGCTCGCCGTAGTGACGGCGAAGGAAGCCGGCGCTCTGAAGAAGGGCAAGCGCAACACTGCCCGCCTGCTGGCGGGGCCCGAAGTGGAGCATTACCATCAGGCGGTGGCGCTGGTGGTGGCAGAGAGCTTCGAGCAGGCACGCGCTGCGGCCAGCCTGATCAGGGTGGAGTATGCGGCCGCCAAGGGTGCCTTCGACCTCAAGGCGGCAAAGGATAAGGCCGTCAAGCCCGAGGGCGACGATCCCAGCCTCGACGATACCCATGTCGGCGATTTCGCAGGCGCCTTCGCGACTGCGCCGGTGAAGCTCGACGAGATCTATGCGACCCCCGACGAGAGCCATGCGATGATGGAGCCGCATGCGACGCTTGCCGCCTGGAAGGGCGATAAGCTGACGCTCTGGACCGCCAACCAGATGGTCGCCTGGGGCGTCACCGACATGGCGACGACCCTCGGTATCCCCAAGCAGAACATCCGCATCGTCTCGCCCTTCATCGGCGGGGGCTTCGGCGGCAAGCTGTTCCTGCGGGCTGATGTGCTGCTGGCGGCGCTGGGTGCGCGGGCGGCCAGGCGGCCGGTCAAGGTCGCTCTGACGCGCCCGCTGATGATGAACAACACCACCCATCGACCTGCCACGATCCAGCGTATACGCCTCGGCGCGACGAAGGAGGGGAAGATCACGGCGATCGGCCATGAGAGCTGGTCGGGCGATCTGAAAGGCGGCGGGCCCGAGGTCGCGGTGCAGCAGACCCGGCTGCTCTACGCGGGCGCCAACCGGATGACGGCGATGCGCCTGGCCGAACTCGACCTTCCGGAAGGCAACGCCATGCGTGCACCCGGCGAGGCCCCCGGCCTGATGGCGCTCGAAATGGCGATGGACGAGATGGCGGAGAAGCTCGAGCTGGATCCGATCGCCTTCCGCCTGCTCAACGACACGCAGGTCGATCCTGAAAAGCCCGAGCGGCCGTTTTCGATGCGGCGCCTCGACGAGTGCTTCAAGGTGGGGGCCGAGCGCTTCGGCTGGTCGCGCCGCTCGGCGCGGCCAGGCGAGGTTCGCGATGGCAACTGGCTGGTCGGCATCGGCGTCGCGGCGGCCTTCCGTAACAATCTGGTGATGAAGTCCGGCGCACGCGTCAGCCTCGATGCCAACGGCATCGTCACGGTCGAGACCGACATGACCGATATCGGCACCGGCAGCTACACCATCATCGGCCAGACCGCGGCCGAGATGCTTGGCGTCGGGCTCGACAAGGTCGTGGTCAAGCTGGGTGATTCCGACTTTCCCGTCTCGGCGGGGTCCGGCGGCCAATGGGGTGGCAACAGCTCGACCGCCGGCGTCTATGCCGCCTGTGTCAAGCTGCGCGAGGCCATCGCGCAGAAGCTCGGCATCAACTCTACCGAGGCGGTGTTCTCGGGCGGTGAAGTGAAGGCCGGCAATCGAAGCCTGCCCTTGGCGAGCGCCGCGCAGGCAGGGCCGCTGACAGGCGAGGACACGATCGAATATGGCGATCTCGACGAAACGCATCAGCAGTCCACCTTTGGCGCGCATTTCGTCGAGGTCGGCGTCGATGTGGCCACGGCTGAGACGCGGGTCAGGCGCATGCTGGCGGTTTGCGCGGCCGGGCGCATCCTCAACCCGAAGACGGCGCGCAGCCAAGTCATCGGCGCGATGACCATGGGGGTAGGCGCGGCGCTGATGGAGGAACTGGCGGTCGACAAGCGCCGCGGCTTCTTCGTCAACCACGACCTTGCCGGCTACGAGGTTCCGGTGCATGCCGACATCCCGCATCAGGACGTGGTGTTCCTGGACGAGACCGACCCGATGTCCTCACCGATGAAGGCGAAGGGGGTGGGCGAACTCGGCATCTGCGGGGTTGGTGCGGCAGTGGCCAATGCCATCTATAACGCGACCGGAGTACGTGTGCGCGACTATCCTATAACGCTCGACAAGCTGCTCGCGCAGATGCCGGATGCTGCTTGAGTGACCTCGGTCATTCCCAGCCGTTCCCAAGCCAGCCGTTGCATGCAACGGGTGCCGGAGTAAGCAGTGGCAGGCGCCATAACCAGACATTGACGCATTGCCGGAAAGCGGACTTCAAAAACGAAGCTACCGTGAATCTCTACTCCGTGGCGGCATACGAGGCGCGGTCGATGCCGTAGCGGGCAAGCTTGTCGTAGAATGTCTTGCGCGGGATGCCGAGCATCTCGAGGGTCGCACGGACATTGCCGCGATTGGCCTCCAGAGCTTCCCGGATCAGGTTGGCCTCGATCATGTTCAGGCGCTCGGGCAGGCTCGTCGCCGCCACCTCGCCCTGGACGGGAGCCGCCGGCAGGTCGGCGACAAGACCGAGCGCCACCCGCTCGGCGAAATGGACGAGCTCGCGGACATTGCCGGTCCAGGCGTTCTCGACGAGATGGCGCTCGACGCTGCGATCCAGAGCCGGCACGCCGCGCCCGTATTTGCGCGCCGCACGGGCGAGGAACTGGGCGAAGAGCAAGGGCACGTCGCGACGGCGCTCGCGCAGCGGCGGGATCCGCAAGGTGACGACATTGAGGCGATAGAACAGATCTTCGCGGAAATCGCCGCGCTGAGACGGATCGCCGAGATCGAGCTTGCTCGCGGCGACGACGCGCAGATCCACCCGGCGGCGCTCGTTCGAGCCGAGCGGCGAGATCTCGCGCCCCTCGAGCACCCGCAGCAGCTTGACCTGCGCCGCCGGCGGCATGCTTTCCAGCTCGTCGAGGAAGAGCGTGCCGCCGCTGGAATGCTCGATGCGGCCGACGCGCTTCTTCTGGGCACCGGTGAAGGCGCCGGCCTCGTAGCCGAACAGTTCGCTTTCGATCACGCTCTCCGGCAGCGCCCCGCAATTCAGCGCGACGAAGGGCCTGCCGCGGCGACGGCCCTGCTGGTGCAGCAGGTTGGCGACGACCTCCTTGCCGGTGCCGGTCTCGCCCAGGACGAGCACGTCGACATCGACATCGGCGAGGTCGCGAATGGCCTGGCGCAGGCGGACGATCGCCGGCGCCTCGCCCAGCAGCGCGGTCTCGTCGCCCGGCCCTGCCGCGAGCGAGCGAAGCCGTCTGTTTTCGAGAACGAGCGCGCGCTTCTCGACTGCGCGCCTCAGGGTCTCGACCAGGCGATTGCTGGAATAGGGCTTGGCGATAAAGTCGTAGGCGCCTTCGCTCATCGCCTCGACCGCCATGGCGACATCGGCGTGGCCGGAGATCACCACCACCGGAATGTCGGCGTCGAGCATCCGCAGGCGCCGGAAGAGCTCGATGCCGTCCATGCCGGGCATGCGCACATCGGTGACGACGACGCCGGCATAGTCCGGGCCGATGCGGTCGAGCGCCGCCTGGGCCGAGGCGAGCGGGACGGCAGCAAAGCCGGCGAGCCGCAGCGCCTGGGCGTTGGCATCGCGCAGGTCCGGATCGTCGTCGACGAAGGCGACCTCGATGGCGCTCTGGTCGCTGGCAGGAGCACTCATGCGGCTCTCTTCAGGCTGATCGTGAAGGTGCTGCCCTCGCCGGGGCGGCTGGTCGCGGAGAGCGTGCCGCCGAAGGAGGTGACGATGTCCTGCGAGATCACCAGGCCGAGACCGAGACCGCGCGGCTTGGTGGTGCGGAACGGCGCGAAGAGCGCGGCGAGCGCGGCCTCGTCGAGGCCCGGCCCGTTGTCGCTGATGGCGATGTCGACTTGCTCTCCCCGGATCGCGACATCGATGGTGAGCTTCGGCGCGCGCCCGTGCTGCGCGTCCGCCATGGCCTCGATCGCATTGCGCATCAGGTTGACCAGGACCTGCTCCAGCTCGACCAGCCGGGCGAGCACGAAGACCGGTTCTGCCGGCGCGGGCAGCTTCGGAGCGACGCCGGCATGGCGCAGCGCGGCGTCGAGGATCATCAGCGCGCCGTCGATCGCCTCGCCAAGATCGACCGGCCCATGCGGCCCGCCGCCGCGCCGGGCGAAGCCACGCAGCGTCTCGGTGATGGCGCCGATCCGCTCGGTCAGCCCCACGACCTTGACCAGCGCGCCATCCGCGCCAGCGGCATCGGCTCTGCCGATGAAGGCGCGGGCGTTCTCGGCATAGGTGCGCATCGCGGCAAGCGGCTGGTTGATCTCATGGGCGACACCGGCCGTGACCTGGCCGAGCGTCGCCAGGCGATTGGCCTTCGCCAGCTCTTCGCGCGCATCGGACAGCCGTTCCTGCGTCCTCGCGCGTTCCGCGATCTCTTCGACAAGCCGGTCGTTCGCGCCCGCCAGCGCAAGCGTACGCTCCGCTACGCGCCGCTCCAACTCGGCCTTGACCTTTGCCTCGGCATCGCGGCGGGCGAGATTGACCTGGCGCCGCCGCAGCGCAAATGCACCAAGGGCGGCGCCGGGCATGAGCACGAGCGCGACCAGTGTCTGCAGGCGGACCTGCTCGTCACGGATCGCTGCGCTGACCGGCATCAGCACCTCGAGCTGCCAGTTCGTGGTTGGGACGGGGCTGCGCGAGGCGACATGCGTGCCCGCCGCAGCGCCCGTGCCGCGCACGATCTCGCCATCCCGCCGCAACGGCAGCAGCGTCAGCGGCGCTGCGCCGAATTGCAGCGATTGTCGGATTTCCGCTGCCGTCTGCGGTGCGAGCGCGACCTCCGTCTGGAAGCGCCAATCGGTCACGGTAGAGATGAGCACGACGCCACGTCGGTCGACGGCATAGGTCTGGCCACCCAGCGCTCGCCAGTCGGCCTCGACCTGATCGAACTCGATTTTGACCACGACGACGCCGAGCTGGTCCCCGCCATCGTCGACGCGGCTGGTGATGTAGAGGCCGGGACGCTTGCTGACCGTGCCGAGCGCGAACTGCTCCGCGGTCCCGCCTGAAACCGCGCCGCTGAAATAGTCCCGGAACGCATAGTCGTTGCCGACGAAGCTCGTCGGCTCCCGCCAATTGCTGGCCGCGATCGCGACGCCATCCTTCCCCAGCACATAGATGACCGCCGCGCGGGTCTCGCGGGCGATCGCCTCCAGCTTGAGGTCTAGCGCGTGGGTGTCGCCGCCTCTCAGCGCCGAGCGCACATCCGGGTCCCGCGCCAGGATCACCGGCAGCGCGCGCTGCTTCTCCAGCTCGCCGCGCAGGATGGCGAGCGCCAGCGTGCCGGCATCCGCAGCGCGGTTGCGCATCGCCGCGATGGCGCGGGTGCGGCCAGCATCGCCCGCGCCCAGCAAGCCGCCGGTGGCGATCGCCACGACCATGAGCACGAAGACGATCCAGACGCGGCGCCTGGCGCCCCGGCGATCACGCTCATCCGACGGGATGTTGCTCATGCGCCATCATGTGCGGATTTTCGCACAAATCAAGCCATCCCCGTGCGGACGATCGCCACCACGTCCAAGCCCGGTCCACGTGAATACCTCGCAAATCACTGAAATTGCTAGATCAATCCTAAAATCCGAAGCTGGCACGGCGATTGCCAACCTGGCAGTAGCGGCGTCGAGAACAGCAAGAACCCGCGAGCTAGGCCCCAAGGAGGAAACCATGGCGATCACGCTTGACAAGGCGCCGGCCCAGCCGGCTCGTCCCCGGAAATTCTACCAGCATCTCTATGTGCAGGTGCTCGCGGCTATCGCGGCCGGCATCTTGCTCGGACATTTCTGGCCTGAGCAGGGCGCGGCGCTCAAGCCGCTCGGCGACGCCTTCATCAAGCTGGTGAAGATGATCATAGCGCCGGTGATCTTCCTGACCGTCTCGACCGGTATCGCCGGGATGAGCGACATGCAGAAGGTCGGGCGCGTCGCCGGCAAGGCGATGATCTACTTCCTGACCTTCTCGACGCTGGCGCTCATTGTAGGGCTCGTGGTCGGCAACCTGGTCCAGCCGGGCAGTGGCCTGCACATCAACCCGGCCAGCCTCGATGCGAAGTCGGTGCAGGGCTACGCCACCCAGGCGCATGACTCCAGCATCGTCGGCTTCCTGCAGAACATCATTCCGAACACGATCGTCGGCGCCTTCGCCTCCGGCGACATCCTGCAGGTGCTGTTCTTCTCGGTCCTGTTCGGCCTGTCGCTCTCGCTGGTCGGCGAGCGCGCCAAGCCGGTGACCGACTTCCTGCAGACGCTGTCGATCCCGATCTTCAAGCTGGTCGCGATCTTGATGAAGGCCGCCCCGCTCGGCGCGTTCGGCGCCATGGCCTTCACCATCGGCCGCTACGGCATCGGCTCCGTCGCCAACCTCGCGATGCTGATCGGCACCTTCTACCTGACCTCGGCGATCTTTGTCTTCGTCGTGCTCGGCGCCGTCGCTCGCTATAACGGCTTCTCGATCCTGGCGCTGATCCGCTACATCAAGGAGGAGATCCTGCTGGTGATCGGCACCTCCTCGTCGGAAGCGGCGCTGCCGACCCTGATGGAGAAGATGGAGGCCGCAGGCTGCAAGCGCTCGGTCGTCGGCCTGGTGGTGCCCACCGGCTACTCGTTCAATCTCGACGGCACCAACATCTACATGACGCTGGCGGCGCTGTTCATCGCCCAGGCGATGGACATCCACCTGCCGCTCGGCGACCAGATCCTCTTGCTGCTCGTCGCCATGCTGAGCTCGAAGGGCGCGGCCGGCATCACCGGTGCGGGCTTCATCACGCTTGCTGCCACCCTCTCCGTCGTCCCCGCTGTGCCGGTCGCCGGCATGGCGCTGATCCTCGGCATCGACCGCTTCATGTCGGAATGCCGCGCCGTCACCAACTTCATCGGCAACGCTGTCGCGACGATCGTGGTGGCCCGCTGGGAGGGCGAGCTCGACCAGGATCAGCTCCAGGCCGCCCTCAGCGGCAAGCTGCCGGACCTGCTCGACGAGCCGCTCCTCACCCCAGCCGAGTGATCGGCCGGCTCGCGGCAACGGCCACCGGCTGCCCCAATGGTGCAGCCGGTTTCGATCGACAGGGCACACTGGCGCCGCGAAAGTGGCGGCAAACCAGAAGTCTTGCCGCCCGATCGTTCGCCCGGACGGCAAGATCGAATTTTGAGGTCGTGTCGAACGATGCTGTCTTAGGGTGTTTCTCACTCGCCAGGGGCAAGTGAGAATCCCTCGTCGATCCACCCGGTGACACCGCCTGCCATGATCTTGACCGGGCGGCCGAGCTTGGCCAGCCGAAGGGCGCCCCGCGCGGCACCGTTGCAGTGCGGGCCGGCGCAATAGGTCACGAACAGGGTGTCCTTCGGCCACTGTTCGAGCTTCGACGGAATGAGCTTGCCATGCGGAAGGTTGATCGCGCCTGCGACATGCCCCTGCTTGAAAAGGTCGGGGCTCCGGACGTCGAGAAGCACGAAGCCGGGCTCGGCAGATTTCAGCGCATCATGAACGTCCCAGCAATCGGCCTCGAACGTGAACTCGGCCGAAAAGTGGGCGACGGCATCTTCGGGCGCCGCCGCGGGGATCTGGGTCACACCGTTTGTCGTCATCGAATTCTCCCTGTTGCGAACCCGGTTTTGCAGTCGCGGTCGTCTTGTGGCAATTGGCATGATCGCCAACTAGCGTAACGATCATGCCAAACGCATCTGACCTGGACCAGAAGCCCAATCGCCTCGTCGCCGTCCTGATCTATGACGGGCTGGCGACCTTCGAGTACGGCATAGCGACCGAGATCTTCGGCCTGGCGCGCCCCGAAATGGGCGAGGACTGGTATCGCATGGTGACATGCGCGATCGAGGATGGTCCGCTGCGGGCGGGGGGCGGCATCTTCATTTCCGCCACTGCCAGGCTCGATGCTCTCGACGAGGCCGGGACCATCATCGTGCCGGGCTGGAAGACCCAGCTGGCACCCCCTCCGGCGTTGATCTCGGCCTTGCAGCGGGCGAACGCACGGGGCGCGCGGATCGTGTCGATCTGCTCGGGCGCCTTCGCCCTGGCGGGTGCAGGCCTGCTCGACGGGCGCAGCGCCACGACACATTGGCGCTACGCTGATGCTTTCAAGGCAGCATTTCCCAAGGTGACGCTGATCCCGGAAGTGCTCTATGTCGACGAAGGCAACGTCCTGACATCAGCAGGCAGCGCGGCCGGCATCGACCTTCTCCTGCACATCGTTCGACGCGATTTCGGTGCGGACGCCGCCAACAGCGTCGCCCGGCGACTGGTCATGCCGGCTCATCGCGACGGCGGGCAAGCCCAGTTCATCGAGCGACCCGTTCCCAGGCGGCCCAACGGAAAGCTGACCTTCCTGCTCGACGCCATGCGGGCGCGGCTGAACCAGACCATGACCGTTGCGGATCTGGCCGAGCAAGCTGCGATGAGCGAACGCACCTTCCTGCGGCGCTTCAAGGAGATGACAGGCCTGACACCGGCCGCCTGGCTGCTCGAGGAGCGGTTAGCGGCCGCAAAGCAGATGCTGGAAGGGCCGTCTCTGCCGGTAGAGGAGATTGCAGCGACAGCCGGATTCGGCAGTGCCGCGACGATGCGGATGCATTTCCGCAAGTCGGTCGGGATCGGGCCGACCGAGTACAGGCGTCGGTTCGGCACCGAACGCAACCTCGCAGGCCTCCCGTCCGCCCGGCAATCGATCATGTAGCGGCGGTTCCCGCCAGCCCTGGTCGCCCGCTCCAGCGTCTGGCAGGATTCTTGCGGTCATTGTCAGTACTGCCACTTTCCGATCGAGGCCCGCCGCGCATATCGGTTGCGGACGAGAGCGTCGAAAGGAGAGATGACGTGACGAGCGGATCCGCCGGCGACAAGCCGGAACGCGTCTGGGGCTTCTACTATGGCGGCCTCATCAATCCGAAGGTGATGCAGCAGCTCGGGATGGCGCCTGCGGCGCAGGACGTTGCCATGCTGCCTGGCTATGAACTGCAGATTTCGCCGCTGATGAACCTCGTCCGCAACGACCGGCAGGCAGCGTACGGGCTCCTTCTCTTGCTGACGCATGACGAGATCGAGCACGTCTATGGCCAGCTGAAGGCGAAGTATTATCCGTATCCCGTGCTGGCACGCGATCGCGAAGGCCGCGAGCGGGCGGCACTCTGCTACCTCCTGCCCAAGCTCGAGCCTGGGCAAGCCGAGGCGCAATACGTGACCAACCTCCTCGAGCCCGCGACCGCGCTCGGGTTCCCCGGCTGGTATCTCGACCGCATCCGCAGCTTCCTGCCGCGCTAGAGCAGTTCCGCAATTCGCCGCCCCGCGCGCATGACCTTCAATCGGGATGACACGCCCATGCCCAGCGCCAGCTCCATCATTGTCGCCGCAATCCAGGCCACCCCCGTCTATTTCGATCGCGAGGCCTCGACCGCCAAGGCCTGCCGGCTGATCGCGGAGGCCGGCGCCCAGGGCGCGGTTCTGGCCGGCTTCGGAGAGACCTGGCTGCCCGGCTATCCAGGCTTCGCCTGGCGGCCGCAATCGACACCAGGCTGGTGGGATGCCGCCGAGGCGTATCTCGATCAGGCGATCGCGATCCCGGGACCGGAGACCGACCGGCTGTGCAAGGCGGCACGGGAGGCTGACACCGATGTCGTGATCGGCGTCGTCGAACTGGATACGCAGACCCAGGGCACCGTCTACGCCACGCTGCTGTTCATCGGTCGCGAAGGCGTCATTCTCGGGCGCCACCGCAAGCTGCGGCCGACGGCCTATGAGCGCGTCGCCTGGGGGCAGGGCGACGCCCAAGGCCTGGTGGTGCATCAGCGCCCCTACGGTCGCATCAGCGGGCTGAACTGCTGGGAGCACAACATGATGTTGCCCGGCTTTGCGCTTGTCGCGGGCGGGACGCAGATTCACGTCGGAGCCTGGCCCGGCCGCGAGCTCGCGGCGGCGCCGGATGCGCCGAACCCGCAATGGCCGCGGCAGCATCTGCTCTCCCGGGCCTTCGCGGCCCAGGCGGCCTGCTATGTGATCTGCGCCGGCGGATTGCTGAAACCCTCGGATATGCCGGAGCGCTACAAGGAGCTCGTCAATTTCACCTATACCGGCGACAGCGCGATCATCGACCCGCGCGGCGAGATCGTCGCGCTTGCGCCCAGCGGCGAGGAGACGGTCCTGACCGCGCGCATCGATCTGCGCAACGTGCGGGCGGCGAAGGCGGTCAACGACATCGCCGGGCATTACGCCCGCCCCGATATCTTCGATCTTCGCCTCAACCGCGGCGCTCCGCGCCAAGCCGGCGTGATCCTGGCCTCCGGCGGCGGTGACGAGAGCGGCGAGCCCGAACAGCTGCAATCTCACGGGGCCGACAGGCCGAGGCCCGGCTCGCACACAGGCTGATCCGCCTCGATCCCTGGCCGACATCACCCGGCCGGGCATCTTCCCGTCGGCGCATCGCCAGGAATTGGGAGGGCGCCCTCGGTTCATTCCCTCGTTTGCGAAGGGATTTTCGACAGCATGCTCGTCGACCTCACCGGCAAGATTGCGCTCGTTACCGGCGGCTCCAAGGGCATAGGCGCCGCCAGCATACGCCTGCTCGCGCGTTCGGGCGCCAAGGTCGTCTTGCATTATTCGAGCGGAGAGGCCGAGGCGGAGAGGCTCGCAGCCGACATCGGTTCGGATTCGTGCGCCCTGGTTCGCGCGGATCTGCGGCGCCGCGGTGCCGCAGCCGAGCTGTGGAGGGCGTCGGTCGAGGCATTCGGCAGGATCGACCTCCTGGTCTGCAATGCGGCCCTCGTTGCGCCGCTGATGCTGGACGCGGCCGACGAGCAATGGGACCGGGTCTGGGCGGATACGATGCAGGTCAACGTGCGTGCGATCGCTGATCTCTACCGTGCCGCCCTGCCGCATTTCCTGATCGGGGGCGGCTCGATCGTCGCTGTCGCCAGCCGGGCGGCGTTTCGCGGTGACGAAACCCACCTGATGCACTACGCCGCGTCGAAAGGTGCACTGGTCGCCCTGACGAGAAGCATCGCCAAGAATTTCGCGGCCGACGGAATAACGGCCTATATCGTCGCGCCGGGGTTCGTTCGGACGGAGCGGCAGGAGGCCGTCATCGCGACGCGCGGCGAAGCAGACATGCTTCGCGACGTGCCTCTCGGAGAGATGTGCACGCCGGACGCCGTCGCGAACGTCATCGCATTTCTGGCATCCGGGCTCGCGCGACACGCCACGGGTGCGACGATCGACATCAATGGCGCCTCCTATTTCCATTGAGCGAAGGCGTGCGCCCGATCGGGCAAGCCGCCCCTGACGGTGCATGCGAGGCCTTCCGACGCTCCGGCGCCTCGGTCGGGAGCGCCTGTCTCACGCGACGCCGGATCGAGGGATCGCGCGGTCCCTGGTCCTATGCGCTGCGCGATCGCGGCGGGCAACCACTGCCCTCGCTGCCTTACCGGATACGCCGGATGCGCCAGAGCTGACGCCAGCCGGCGAAGCTGCCGAGATAAGCGCGCCGGATGCGCGACGGGTCGAAATAGGCGACGCGCTCGACGGCGACTCCGTTTTCGAAGCGGATCCGGTCGACGTCGTTCCAGGAGATGAGCTGGCGTCCGATCGTCGCCGAGAAGGTCATCTCGATGAACAGGACATCCTCGCTGGCGCTCCAGCGCAGGACTTTCCCTGTCAGATCGGGCAGCGCCGCGAAGGTGCCGGCGAAGGCTCGGTAGCCGGCCGCACGGCCGCGCGTGGTCCGCAGGCCGGGCGCCTTCAGGACGATGTCCGGACCGAGGATTTGCATGAACCGGTCCAGATTGGCCTTGGCATCAGCCCATCGTTCCGCGAACGCGGCGACCCAGTCGGCATAGCTCCCGGTCTGGCCCGTCATGGTATCGATGACGACGTGCTCGCTACCGCCGACAGGACCGACCGTCCGTTCTTTTGGTATGCCCATTGCGGTTGTCATGATGCGTGAGCTCTCTTTCTCGAACAGCGGCTGAAGGCAGAGTTTCCGGCCCTGAAGGGCGTAACGGCGGGCCCAAATCGTTCGCGCCTGCGTCATGTCCTTCAACATGGAGATGGGCGATCGTCGCCGGTGTGATGCAGCTCTGCCGCCTCGCGCATCCGGCGCTCGGAAGCATCTTGGCTATCTCCTCCGTTGGCTTGCTCAGGGGCGAGACGCGCGTACGCGGCGCGGCGGCGCGTATGCCGAAAGGCTGCTGCCTGGCGCCGCAGTCGACTGCGATGACCGTGATGGCGGCTCGGACGAAGGCATGATCGCGGCGATCGGCTCCAGCGCAAAGCCCGCGAGAATGATGATGACTTCGCACATATCGGCCTCTCCTACACCATGATTGAATATTGTTAATAGCACGATCGGTCATATTGTAAATTGTCTTGAAAGCCCCTATTTTCAAGCATACAGCGTCGCCTGACCTGATTTTATAAATCGAACGATCGTGCTAATATCGAGACGGAGAGACCCGGGAGGCTTTTACGGTGACGAGGCGACGGCTTGCGTGCATCTACCACATCGTCGATCGCGCCAATTGGGCCGCGGTCCAGGCCGAAGGGCTGCTACCGGCGGATATGCTCGTCAGGCGGGCTCATGGCAGCCACAGTGAAGCGCTCCTTCGCAGCCAGCGCAGGCGAGGCGAGACGCTCCTGCCTTCCGGCGTGAGATTGCGCGATCAGGAACCGATGCCGCCGGCCGCTCTCGATCGCTGCCTGGTCGGGGGGCTGAGCAGCTCCGACTGGTACGCGCTCATCAATCGCGGAGTTTATTTCTGGCTCGATACAGCACGCCTGCGTCGACATCTGCGGGCCCTGAAAGGTCCACAGGTTCTGATCGAGCTTGATGGCGAAGCTCTGGCGCAATCCTATCGTGCCGATGCCTTCGTCACCGCATTCAACACCGGCGCGGCGATGAGGCGGGCTGCGGCGCGCGGGCCAGGGACGTTCGTTCCCTATGGCGATTGGCTGGAGAAGGGCTGGATGGCCGAGGAGCCACGCCCGCCATCCAGGCAAACCGCCTCGCATCCGCCTGCCGAACTGGTGATCCGGTCGGCAATACCCGACTTTATGCACTATGTCAGCTCGGTCCAGCATCTCGATTGCTAGCGTGCAGGCGCGAGACACTGCTCCTCCGGCGGGATATGCCCGATGCGCCACGACTGCGCGACGATGGGCGCGCGATCAGGCGGGGTCGATCGAACACGGCAATCCGCGCAGACAGCGCATTCGACAGGTGCTTTGGAAGGTATGCGTCGCGTCGAACGCCAGGTCCTTGCCGCAGAACTCGCAGTTCGGCCCGATCCTTGACGCTATCGAGAGCACACCCCGCCTAGGAGCCGGCGAAGATTTCCCCGAAGAAGTCCTGCATCGCCTGCCAGGAACGCCGCGCCGCGGCTGCGTCATAGGCGATGCCTTGCTCCGGCTTTGCGGCGCGCTCAAACGAGAATGCGTGCATGGCGTGCCCATAGGCATGCACCTGCCAGTCAGCCTTGGCATCGGTGAATTCACGGGCGAACGCCTCGATGTGAGCCGGGGGAGCAAACGGATCTTCCCACCCGTGCAGCAGCAGGATGCTCGCCTTGATGTCGGCCTGCGGCCCAAGCTGAGGCGGGGCCAGCACGCCGTGGACACTCACGACGCCACGAAGGCCAGCCGGAACAGCCCTGGCGAGATCCAGCGCACATAGTCCGCCGAAGCAGTAGCCGACGGCGCCGATGCGGTCGCCATCGACGCGGGGGTGCTGGCAGGCAGCGCGAAGGCTGGCGAGGAGGCGCCGGCGCAGCAACGCGCGATCGCCGACAAGCGGGTTCATCAGGCTGCTGTTGTCGTCCGTTTCGCCGCCGCGCCGGCCCTTGCCGTACACGTCCGCGGCAAAGGCGACATAGCCGAGGCCGGCCACGCGCTCGGCGACCTCGTGCATGCCGCTGTTGACGCCGCTCCAGTCGTGAAGAACGAGGACGCAAGGTCTTTGGCCGCCCAGGCTCACGTCAGGCTCGACGACATACCCCTCAAAGAGTTCACCGCCGTCGGAGTACTCAAAGATTCTGCCATTGCCGGTCGACATGGATGCTCCGCTGCAGACGCCACGATCGGGCGTCAATCCATAAGCCACCGCGATGCCGGCGGGCCGTCAAAAGGCGTTTCAAAACCGCCAATGTCGTTTGCCGCGGGCAGGCGGTGTCGCCGCAGGCCGGCCGATAGGGTGTCGCAGCACGAAGCACGGCTTTCCACGGCTGGTCGAGGAGCCGCCGAGATCTCAGACCGGGCCGCCTCATTCTACGAGACGGCATGGATCGCTGGCGCCAGTGCCGTGCAGCCGAGGCTGATCGCGAGGCCTGGTCGACCATGCCTTTACTGGGATGATTCAGCGGATCGACGACTGCGCACGACATGCCGCAGATGAAGGAAAATCGCGACATGGATCAGGAGGAGGACAGGCACGTAGAAGCCCGGAATGAAACGCCATGGCAGGTCCATGATGACTGCGGTGCCCGGCGGCTCATGGAAGAGGCGCAGGGGCGAGCCCGGCTGCGAGGTGGTGGCGAAGAAGATCGCAGAGCAGAAGTCAGCGAAGCCGACGATGTTCCAGATCAGGGTGAGGGGAAGCCAGCCGCGTAGGCGTCTTGCGGCGAAGACCGCGGTCGGGATGGCCAGGCCTGCCGCCAGGATGTCGCCCCAGCCGGCATAGGCCGCGAACGGGTTCGACAGGCGGCCCGCTTCATGAAGGAGCAGGAAGCCTCCGCCCGCGAACCGGGCGACATGAAGCGCTATCAGCGGCGCCAGCGACAGTTCGGCGACGATGGTGCGCCCTGCGCGGGTCGCCGCCAGCATGGCGCTGCCGATCAGGACCGGCAGCAATATTCCCAAGGCGCCGTCGGGTAGTGCGGCGATGCCTGGTACGCGCGTCGCGGCGGTCATCGCGAACCAGATGGCGAGCAGGCCGGCGACCGCTATGCCCCTATGACGTCTCTCCGGCAGCCCCGACACGATCAGTACGACGGCGACCGGCCAGCATGCGACAAGAAGCACAGTCCATACGGCGTCTAGCATCATGGAGTACCTTCGGCATCGTGTCCCGCCGATACGGTCGGCGCCGCTCCAAGGCTGGGATCACAGCAGGAGCTTATAGTGTAGATACACATTATATCGGCGGCACGCTCCGGCAACATTTTCTTTTATGATCGTTCGTGCTAAATTTTGGGCATGAGCAAGGGTGAAACGACGCGCGCGGCGATTGTCGACGAGGGTCTGCGGCAGGCGTCGCGGATCGGCCTCGAAGGGCTGTCGCTCGGCCCCCTGGCGACAAAGCTCGAGCTGACGAAAAGCGGGCTTTTCGCGCACTTCAAATCCAAGGAGGCGCTGCAGCTCAACATTCTCGAGGAAGCGATCAGGCGCTTCAAGCGCGAGGTGATCGCCGCCGGCACGCGGCGCGAGGCGCCCGACAGGCGCCTGCGGTCGCTGTTCGAACGCTATCTGGTCTGGATCAGAGGAGAGCAGGACGATGGCGGCTGCCTCTTCATGACGGCAGCGCAGGAGTTCGACGACCGGCCAGGTCTCGTCCGCGACAGGCTGGTGGCGTCCCAGCTCGACTGGCGCGAATTCCTGGGCTCCATCATCAGCGAAGGTGTCGCATCCGGTGTCTTCCGGGACGATGTCGATCCGCAGCAGGCCGTCTTCGAGATCCTGGGCGCCGCGCTGGCCTATCAGCATGCAACCAAGCTGCTCGGCGATCCGCGCGCCAAGGCGCGCGCTCAGGCAGCCTTCGCGCGCGTCCTCGCCGACCTGAAGCGCGGCTGATCGCGGGTCCGGTCAAGATCCGACGACGAACACATCGCCGACGGAGAGGCGCCCGGTCCCGTCCGGAATCGCATTCTGACCGAAGATCACCTTCCCGCTGCCGTCCCTGCGGAAGGTCGCCATGCTGCGCAAGGGCTCGGCCTCAGGCGATTTGACAGCGGTCTCCTGATCGATGGTGGTCACCACGCAACGCGCGCAAGGCTTGACGATGCGCAGACCGATGCCGGCCCCGGTCAGCATCCGCCAATGATCTTCCGCCCAGGCCGCCGGCCCCTCGACGACGACGTTCGGACGGAAGCGCTGCATCGTCACATCGGCACAGCCGGGCATGGCCGCCAGCGCCAGTTGTGAGGCCCGGTTGGTCACGAGCAGCGGAAAGCCGTCGGCGAAGCTGACGCGGTCTTCGGCTCGTCCGAATGCCGCATCGACCGGCCGCGCCTGCTCCGGCCGATCCATGTAGACGAGGCGACAGGCGCGCCCCACGACCGCGCTCAGCCAACGGTCGGCCTCCGGAGAGACCTGAACGGCACTGACCATGTCACGCCAGATCACGACGCTGACGCGGTGTGTCGCCCCTGCTGTTGGCCTCGCGACCTCGATGGCCGGTTGCTGCGATGCCGCCGACTGCAGGAGCAGCTTGCCATCGGAGAGCGTCGCCGAAATCATGGCGAGCCGCGGCTCCTCGCGCTGGGTCAGGAAGCGGTCATTCGCATCGACGATCATGAAACGGCGGTCGTCCCGCAGGCCCCACGGCTCCAGGTCCGCCGTCTCTAGCCTGATCCCACGCAGACCCTTGACCGGATAGATCCAGAGTTCACTGACACGCACACGTTCGCCTATCGCGCCTTCGGACATCTGGTCTCCATTCGCCTGTTTCGTCATCCGCGCGATGGCGACGGACGCAAGCCCTGCCGCATCGGGCCCTCCTCGATCCGGTCAAGGTTCCGCGCGCCGGCACGGTCCAGCAGATGTGCGATGAGGCCGGCGATGCCGTCCACCGTCAAGGGCTTGCATGCCTCGACAAGCCGCCGGCGCCTTGCGCGCATCGCCGCAATGCGGCCCGTGTCACCCGCCGGCCGTCCTGTCGAATGATCGCGCCGGCCCGGCTTCGGGTGCTGCGGGCAGACTGGCGTCAGACGGCCATGTCTTGCACGCTCACCACCTTGCAGAACTCGGCGCGTAGCGTCGCCAGATGGACGGCATGCACCGTTTCGGCCGGCAGTGTTCCGCCGCTTCCGTCGGGAAGATCGAAGCAGTCGCAGGCGTCGGCGACCAGGACCATGCGCCAACCCATATTGGCGCCTGTGCGGATCGTGGTCGAGACGCACATGTCGGTGGAAACGCCGAACGTCACGATGCTCCTGGCGCCGAGACGCCGCAGCTGCAGGTCCAGGTCCGTGCCAATGAAAGCGGAGTTGACGCTCTTGACGATTTCCGCCTCGCCCTGCTGCGGGCCGAACCCGTCGCGATAGGCATGCCCCGGTGCTTCGGGTCGCAAGGTCGAGTTCGGCTCGACCGAGGCATGCCGGACGTGAATGATAGGGCGGCCGGCCTGGCGGAAGATATCCAGAAGACGCAGGCCATTGCGGTCGAGGTCCTGATTCCACCGCCGCGGCCATGGCGCGGAGTCGAAAGCCTGCTGCATGTCCACCGGCAGCAATACGGCATTGTCCAGATCGAGTGTCATCGCGCATCCTCCTCATGGCAGAGATGCCGCGACACCGCGCCGGATGCAGTCGGCATGATGTCGGGCGGACAAGCGATCTGCCGGGCCTGGGGCGAGGGACGACATGGACGACAAGGACCGCATGCTGCTGTCCGCACTGCGGCGCGACGCTCGTCGCTCGGCGGTGGCGTTGGCGCGCGAAGTGCAGCTGTCGCGCAGCACCGTCCAGGAACGGATCGAGCGCCTGCGCGCGTCCGGCGCAATCAAGAGCTTCACCATTGTCGAGGGGGAGCCAAGCCAGCGCCAGAGCGCCCACTTCCTCGCCAAGCTGCGACCGGGCTTCACGTGCAGCCAGCTGCTTCCCGTGCTGCGGCGCGTTCCCGGCATCGTCTGCCTGCATTCCATTGCCGGCCAGTACGACATGATCGTTCGTGCCGATGGCGATTCGATCGATTCGATCGAGGCTGTCCGCAAGGCGCTCGCCGGCCTGTCCCAAATTGCCGAGGTCGTGACGCTCGTGACGCTCGACCGCCATATCGGTTGACGCGCGTAGGGCCGGTGCCCGGTTTCATGCATCGGCCCATGATCCGGCCACAGCGGTTGGCCTCGACGATGTCCGGCATGAGGCACATCTCAGATCGGAACGTGCGGCAAGGCCTTCATCCCTTCCAGATGCAGCCGCATCTTGATGTCCTGGTTGTGGTTGCCGAAGCCGCGGCCGAAAATATTGACTCCCCCCGGGCGGCCCTCCTTTTCGTCGATGCCGATGCGCACCTTGATCGAGTGGTGGAGGTCGAGATCGAGATCCGTGGTGGCGACATCGCTAAGCCGACGCTCGCCGAGATAGGTGCCGTCCGCCGTGATGCGCCAGGTCGTCAGGATGCCGTATTGCGAGCCTTCGAGCTTCCACCAATGCGGCGTGTAGATCCCTCGGCGGTCACCGTAGTCGCCAGGGCAGGTCCAGGTGCCGATCTTGCGGCCATTGACCCAGAGGCTGATGTCGGACGGCCAGTCGGCATTGGTCCCCGGCACCTCGGACGACATCTCCATCTCGAATTCGAGAGCGGTGATCGCCTGGTTCAGGACCTTGGCATTGTTCGGGAATTTGTACTCGACATAGCCGCGACCGAACCAGATCAGCCCTGCCTGGACCCGGCGCGGATCGAGGAAGAGCTCGGGCACGTCGAGCACGCCGAGGATACGCTCGGTCGAGCAGAGCCCGCAGGGCGCCGAGACGTTCGAGCTGGTGTAGAGCCCGAGCGGCATCTCGACCTCGACGACGTTGCGCTCGCGGCTCGGATCCTCCGGGTCTAGATTGACGACGATCTCGGCATAGCGCGCCGCGCAGACCTTCTGCTGGCCCTTGGCGGCCTTGCCGAGCGAGGTCGAGATCAGCTCGGCCTCCTCCAGCACCTGGACATTGGTCACGATCGTCGATTGCGGCAGGCCGAGCACCTCGGCGATCTGGTTTATGTTCTTGGGGCCGTGGCGGTTGAGCAGCCGCAGGATGCGCAGCCTGACCGGGGAGGCCAGGCCGCGCAGCACCTGATACTGGCGATCGGCATTGACGACGAGGAAGCTGCGGTCACGCCGGGCCTCCGCGCCCGGCACGGGACCACCTCCGCCGGGATCCCGGCGACCGCGCTGCGATCTTGGTGGGCTCTCGTCCATCGTGGTGAAGACGCGTGCTCCTAGCCTTCCAGTCTGATCACATTCCACGAAGCCGGCTGCAACTCCAGCGAGATCCCGTTCGCCTTCGCCGAGATACCCTTCAAGGTCGCGGGCTTGACCTTGAGTGGCTCCTTCTTGCTGTTGACGGCCTTCAGGTCGGCATGGCGCAGCTCGGTCGCCTCCGCGACCTTGAGCTTGCCGAAGCCTCGGGCATCGAGCGTCACCGTGACGGGCTGCTCCAGATCGCGGTTGAGCAGGAAAAGCGAGACGCCCTTGTCGTCGGCGACGACCGAGGCCTTCAGATAGGGCGCGTCGATCGGGTAGTAGAGGTCCTGCTTGCCGCGCGGGTCGTAATAGTCGGCCTGGTAGCTCTCGGACTTGACGATCGCCTTCAGCACGCTGCCGCGGCCGAGCCGGCTCATCTGGGCAAAGGGCCAGAAGATCGTCTGTCGCCAGGCCGGCCCGCCGGTCTCGGTCATGATCGGCGCGATGACGTTGACAAGCTGGGCGAGGCAGGCCGCCTTGACCCGGTCGGCATGGTTCAGCAGCGAGATGCAGGCGCCGCCGAAGACGAGCGCGTCCTCCATCGAATAGATCTCCTCCAGGATCGGCGGCGCCACCGGCCACCCCTCCTTGACGCGGTCCGCCCGCACGCGCCGCGTCCGGTACCAGACATTCCATTCGTCGAAGCTCAGCATGATCCGCTTGTCGGAGCGCCGGCGCGCCGCGACCGCATCCGAGATCGCGACGACCTCCTCGATGAACTGATCCATCAGGTCGGGGCTGGCCAGGAAGGCCTTGGTGTCGGCGGCATAATTGTTGAAATAGGTGTGCAGCGAGATGAACTCGACCTGGTCGAAGGTGTGCTCGAGAACCTCGTCCTCCCAGCGGCCATAGGTCGGCATGTTGCGTCCGGATGAGCCGCAGGCGGCCAGCTCGATCGACGGGTCGATCCAGCGCATCATCTTCGCGGCTTCATGGGCGACGCGGCCGTATTCGGTCGCGGTCTTGTGCTCCATCTGCCAGGGACCGTCGACCTCGTTGCCGAGGCACCAGAACTTGATGTCGTGCGGCTTCTTCCAGCCGTGCTTTATGCGCAGGTCCGACCAGGCGGTGCCGCCGGGATGGTTGCAGTATTCGACGAGGTTGCGCGCCGCGTCGCCGTCGCGCGTGCCGAGGTTGACGGCGAGCATCGGCTCGATCTTCGCGGCGCGGCACCAGTCGACGAACTCGTTGGTCCCGAAGGTGTTCGGCTCCGTGGTGAACCAGGCGAGGTCGAGCCTTGCCGGGCGGTCCTTGACCGGACCGACGCCATCTTCCCAGTTGTAACCCGAGACGAAATTGCCGCCGGGATAGCGCATGATCGTCGGGCCGAGCTCCTTGACGAGGTCGAGCACGTCCTTGCGGAATCCGCGCTTGTCGGCGGTCGGATGGCCGGGCTCGTAGATGCCGCCATAGACGCAGCGGCCGAGATGCTCGACGAAGGCTCCAAAGAGCCGCGGATCGGTGTCGCCGATGGCGAAGGCACGGTCGAAGGTGATGCTGGCTTGTCTCATGGCTTGGCTCCGGAGGCTGGAACGGCTTTGGGCGGATATCCGCCGCGGAAGGCTCCGGCGCTGTCGGGCGTGAGCACGGCGTCGCGGAGCTGGCGGGAATAAGGATGCGAGGGGGCCGAGAGCACGGCGCGGGCCGGCCCTTCTTCGACCACGACGCCCTTCTGCATGATGATCAGCCGGTCGCTGATGTAGTATGCGGTGGCGAGGTCGTGGGTGATGTAGATGATCGACAGGCCGAGTTCGTCGCGCAGTCGTCCGAACAGGTTGACGATCGACATGCGGAGCGAAGCGTCGACCATCGAGACCGGCTCGTCGGCGACGATCAGCCTGGGCCTGGCGACGAGCGCGCGGGCGATCGCGACCCGCTGGAGCTGGCCGCCGGACAGCTCATGCGGAAACCGCCCGGCGATCTCGGCCAGCGAGAGGCCGACCTGCTTCAGCGCCTCGTCGGCCCGGCTCTCCGCCGCCTTGCGGTCGGTGGCCTCGCCGAAGCGTTCAGCCGTCATGAACAGGTAGCGATCGAGCTGCTTCAGCGGGTTGAAGGCCTCGAACGGATTCTGGAAGATCGGCTGCACCTTGGCCATGAAGGCGCGCCGCTCGTAGGTTGCGACATCCTGCCCGGCGAGCCTGATTGAGCCGGAGCTCGGCGCATGGATACCGAGGATCATGCGCGCCAGCGTCGACTTGCCCGAGCCGGACTCGCCGATCACCGTGAAGATCTCCGGCGTCTCGTCCCGCAGCGCGAAGCTGACCTCCTTGACCGCCTCGACGCGCCGCGACGAGAACAGCCCGCCGCGCGCGAAGGTCTTGCCGACCTTGTCGAGTTCGAGGAGCGCGCTCATGCCGCCGCCCCCGGATTGACCGCATGGCAGGCGGCGCGGTGGCCGGGCAGCGTCTCGACCATCGCGGGCACCGTCGTCGCGCACACCGGCATGGCGAGCGGGCAGCGCGGGTGGAAACGGCAGCCCGGCGGCGGCGCGGCGAGACTGGGCGGGGTGCCTTCCAGCCCCTCGCGCTGCTTCACGTCGCCGATGCGCGGCAGGCTCGCGATCAGATGCCGGGTATAGGGGTGTAGCGGCCGCTCGAAGATCTCCGGCGTCTCGCCGTCCTCGACCAGGCGGCCCGCATACATGATGCCAAGCCTGTCGGTCAGCGCCGCGTGGACGCCCATGTCGTGGGTGATGAACAGGACGCTCGAGCCCATCTCCTGCTGGATCGAGCGGATCATGCCGAGCACGTCCTTCTGCACGATCACGTCGAGCGCGGTCGTCGGCTCGTCGGCAATGACGAATTCGGGCTTGCAGATCGTCGCCAGCGCGATGGTGACGCGCTGGCGCATGCCGCCGGAAAGCTCGTGCGGATAGGCTGCGAGTACCAACGGGTCGAGCTTGACGCGCTCCAGATGCGCGGCCGCCCTGGCGTCAAACTCGCTCTTGCTGCCGCCGAGATGGCGCCAGGCGAAGTCGCGGAAGCTGTGCCTGATCCGCCGGAGCGGGTTCAGCACGTTCATCGAGCCCTGCATGATGTAGGACAGGTGCCGCCAGCGGATGCGGCGGACCACCTCGGGCGGCGCGCGCCCGATCGCATCCCACTCCGGCAGGAAGGAGAAGCGGGCCGAGCCGCCGACCATCTCCAGCGGCGGCTTCAGCAGCCCCGCAATGGTCTTGACCAGCGTCGTCTTGCCAGAGCTGGATTCGCCGGCGAGCCCGTAGATCTCGTTGCGGCGGACGTCGAAGGTCACGCCGTCCACGGCCCTCACCTCGCGATTGACGCCGAAATAGCGGGTGCGGAAATGCGCCTGCAGATCGTGGACTTGCAGCACCGGCGTCTGGTCGGGCGCCGCGCTCATCGGCCGCCCCCCATCCGCGCCAGGCGGCTGCGCGGGTCGATATACTCGTTCATCGAGACCGCGAGCAGGAAGAGCCCGACGAAGGTCATCACCACCAGCGCGATCGGAAAGGCGATCCACCACCAGATGCCGGCCACCAGCGCCGTGTGCTGGTTCGCCCAATAGATCATCCCGCCGATGGTCGGTGCGTTGATGTCGGTGAAGCCGAGGACGGCGAGGGTGACCTCGATGCCGATCGACCAGTTCATGTTGTTCATCGTCGTCGAGAACACGATCGGCATCACATAGGGCAGATGCTCGCGCGCCAGGATCTCGTGCGTCTTCATCCCCGAGAAGATGCTGGTCTGGGTGAACTCGCGCGTCTTCAGCGACAGCGCGACCGAGCGGATCAGGCGGGCGTCATAGGCCCAGCCGAGGCAGGCCATGATGGTTGCGAGCAGCGGCGTCGACATCGAGTCGCGCAGCACGAAGTAGAACAGGATCAGGATCGGGAAGAGCGGGATGATGATGAAGGTGTCGTTGATCGACATCAGCACGCGGTCGATCCAGCCGCCGCTGTAGCCGGCGAGCAGGCCGACCACGAGCGCGATGATCCGCGACAGCACCGCGACCATGATGCCGAAGCTCAGCGTGTTGCGGATGGCGAAGGTGAGCTGCCAGAAGACGTCCTGCCCGCGCGAGGTCGTGCCCAGCCAGTGGGCGGCCGAGGGCGGCACGTCCGGCGGCACGACATAGACCTCGCCCGGCGGATAGGGCGAGACGAAGGAGAGCCCGGCCATCACCACCACGATCGAGACGAGGACGAGCCCGATCCTGAATTCGAGATTGTAGCGGATGAGGTCGCGCAGGATCGCCAGCATCAGCGCAGCTCCACGCGCGGGTCGATCAGCGGATAGAGCAGGTCGATGACGAGGACGCCGACCGAGACCGCGATGATCGAGACGGTGGTGACGCCGAGCACGAGGCCGTAGTCACCGGCATAGACCGCATCGACCAGGAGCGTGCCGACGCCGGGATAGCCGAAGACCTTCTCGGTGATCACCGCCCCGTTGAAGATGCCGCCGAGCGACATGGCGAGCCCGGTGACCTGCGGCGCCAGCGCATTGCGCATGACGTAGGAGCCGAGCACGCGGCGGCTGTCGAGCCCGGCGATCTCGGCATAGACGACGTAGTCCTCGGTCACGATGTTCGACACCAGCGAGCGCATGCCGAGGAACCAGCTGCCGAGCCCGATCAGGATGAGCGACAGGGCCGGCAGGATCGAGTGCAGCAGGACGCTCGAGACGAAGGACCAGTTCCAGCCCTGCTGCAGGTTCATCGCCGAGCCGCCGGTGATCGGCAGCACCGGCCAGAGGAAGCCGAAGACGATGAGCAGCAGCAGGGCGACGATGTAGTAGGGGATCGGGTGGACGCCCATGGCGACCACGCCCATCAGCTTCAGCGTGCGATTGCGCTGGTAGTAGCCGGCGAGCCCGCCGAGCAGGTTGCCCAGCACCCAGGTGATCACCGTCGAGACGATCAGCAGCCCGGCGGTCCAGGGCAGCGCCCGGCCGATCAGCGCGGAGACAGGTGTCGGGAAGGCGGAGAGCGAGGGCCCGAAGTCACCGCGCAGCACCCGGCTCCAGAAGGTGAGGTACTGCTCGCCCAGCGTTCCCTTGAGCCCGTAGAGCTCCTGCAGCGAGGTGCGCATCGCCGCGATCGCTTCCGGGGCCGTGCTGCCGAAGGATGTCACCGCAGAGATCGACTGCTCGACCGGGTCGATCGGCGAAGCATGCGTGATCACGAAGGCCAGGTTGACGCCGATGAAGACGACCACGACGAACTGGACCAGGCGTTTCGCGAGATAGGCGATGTAGGCGTTCATGCGATCCCGAAAGCTCCACCTGGCCGGCGGCGAGGTGCCGCGCGCCGGCTGGCGATTGTGCTGGGAGGAAGGTGGGCCGCGCCTCGGGGCGCAGCCCTTGCCGGATCACTTAGCCGGCTTCAGCCGCACGAACATGTAGCGGGAGTTGCCCCAGTTCGTGACCGGATTGGCGTAGGGGTCGTCGGCGGTCGGGTAACCCGTCCAATAGGTCTGATCCATCGCGGTGAAGACGTTGTAGGCCATCAGCGGGATGATCGGCATTTCGCGCGTCATCAGCTTGACGTAGTCGCGGCCGAGCTCGACGCCCTTGGGGTCGTCGAAACCGATCTTGCGGATGTCCTCGATGATCTTGTCGAGCTCGGGATGCGACCAGCGCTGCCAGTTGCGCAGGGGCTGAGGCTGGCCGGGCTGGGCGACGAATTGCGAGTGCCAGCTGTCCATGAAGTAGGACAGGTCCTGGTGCCCGCCCCAGGTCTCGACGCTCCAGCCGATGAAGGCGTCGAAATCGCCGGCGGCGCGCCGGGTCAGCAGCGTGCCCTGCGCCACGTCGATGCGCGCATCGATGCCGGCCTGCTTCCATTGCTGCACGATCATCGTGCCGGCCCGCGTCATCACCGGGCGCAGGTCGCCCTCGACCATCAGCCTGACGGTGAACGGCTTGCCGTCCGGCGTCAGCCACTGGTTGCCCTGCTTTCGGAAGCCGGCGCGGGTCAGCAGCTCGCCCGCCGCCGCGACATTTGGCTTCCACCAGCCTAGGCCGAAGGAATTGGCGATCACCGCCGGATCGGACGGAATCTGGTCGCCCATCGACGGCCGCAGCATGTCGGCGATCTGCTTGCCGACCGTCGGATCGTAGGGCTTGATCTTGCTCGTGCCGGTGTCGATCTCGAAATCCTTGAGCCAGGCCTCCATCGGCTTGTGGTAGGCCTCGGGATGGATGCCGGTCGGCGGCACGGCGATCGCCGAGATGGTGGCGGCGCCGCGGTAGGCGGCCATCGTCACCGCCTTGACGTCGATCATCAGCGCCAGCGCCCAGCGTACGTCGCGGTTCTTCAGGGTCTCGTTCTGGGTGTTGAAGATCACCGCCGGCAGGGTCGGATCGGGATGGCCGTAGGGGAAGCCCTTGAACCAGGCACGCGTGCCCTTGTCCTGCTTGGCCAGCGTGAACATGCCCTCCGGCGCGATGTCGTGGATCACGTCGAGCTCATGGTTGAGCTGGGCGATGACGCGCTTGTCCGGCGGGCCGGGGTCGATATAGGCGAGGTATTTCGGGCCCGGCTTGCCATGGCGGCCGAGCGAGGTGCGCTGCCAATCCTCACGCAACTGCCAGATGTACCATTTCCCGTCGGGATCGAAGGATTGCAGCGTATAGGCGCCGAGCGAGACCGGCTTGTTGAAGTCGAACTTGGCGGGATCCTCGACCTTCTCGAAGACATGCTTCGGCAGGATCCAGATGGCGCCCCAGCGCACGGTGAAATTGGTGTGGAAGCGCGAATTGGGCTTCTTCAGCTTGAAGATCACCGTCTCCGCATCGGGCGTCTCGACCGAGGCGACATTATTGGCCAGCACCGCCGAGAAGCGCATGCCGGGGTTCTTGATCTGGATGTCGACCGTCGCCTTGACGTCGGCGGAGGTGAACTCGACGCCGTCGCTCCAGAACAGGCCGCGCCGGAGCTTGACCTGCATCTCGGTGAAGTCGGCATTGTAGACCGGCTTGTCGGCGGCGAGCGAATTGTCCCAGGCGCCGTCGAGGCCCTTCTCCGGGTCGATGTACCAGAGCGTGTCGAGCGCCGCCTGCTGCAGGCCGTTGGACTGGCTGCCGGCATTGATCGCCCAGATGTTGAACCAGCCGGCGTTCTTGATCGTCCCTTCCGGGTTCTCCAGGATCAGGAGCTCCTTGCGGGGGATATTCTGTGGGATGCCCTGTGCGGCCACGGGCGCGGCCGAAAGCGCCGTCAATGAACCCAGCAGCGACGCAGCAAGCAGCACGGCGCGCAGACGCCTCATCGTCACCTCCCATTAAGACGGGGCGTTTTCCGCCCTTCATGACCGGAAGCTTATGGCGCGCCAAAAACCGGAGCAACGACAGATGTGATCTATATCAGAACGTTGGATATGAATGATCCAAGGTACTCTAATAATTACATAATTTCAATATTCGCCAGCGCCCAAACCACGCTTCAATGGGGCGCATCTTCTATATCAGCGCAGAACGCGCCAAAAGTGGTCCTTGGGGGTCCGCCGCAAAGCGGACATCTGAGGGCGATCAGTATCCCCCGCGAGTGTGGTTTCAGCGCCGCCCCGTCATCTCGGCTGCGACCAACGCTCCGATCGCAGGAAGGAAGCTGTCATCCTCGGCGATAGCCTCACCCTGGGTGAAGACAGTGAGCAGGAACTCATAATCTCCAGGCAGGATTGCGCGCAGCGTGTCGTGCCGGCGGAACGAGGCGCGGTCGTCGCCAAGCCAGCGCGTGCGCCCGGCCTTGGACCAGATTCGGGTGCTTGGCGGCAGTGCATCGCCCAGATAGCCCAGGAGCTGATAGGCGCCACGGCCGCGGTCGGGATCGTTGGCGTCGCGGGCGAGATGGTCGCGGATGACGGCACGGCGCGCCGGCGGCAGCAGGGCGGAGTCGCTGAAGATCTCGTGCATCAGCCGCGCCATGGCGATCGGCGTCAGGCAATTGTGACCGGTGGCCGAGCGGTCGAGCGCGATCTTTTCCCGGCCATAGCGCAGATCGTCCATCAACTTCTGGTTGAGATTAATGCCGACTAGCTCCGGCCAGCCCAGCCCGGCGAAGATCCGGTTGATCTCCTCGCGGCGCTCGCACCAGGTGGCCATCTGGGCATCGTCCAGCAATGTATCGCCGGTCGTGCCCGTCAGCAGGTCGATGATGTAGTTCGTCGCGGAGTTCGATGACCACAGGATCATGTCGCGCATGGCGCGGTCGAGTTCGGCATGGGCGGATAGCCGCCCGTCTTCCAGCCGCAGTTGCGCGGCGACAAGATGGAATACCTTCACCAGCGAGCAGGGGTAGGCGCGCCAGTCCGGTCGGAGAGCGGCACCTTCGGGCTTGCCGCCGGGCTCCGGTGCCGGCCGGGTCAGGACATAGGCGAACTGCGTGAAGGGGACATTGCGCGCGGCATAGATCGGGGCGGCATGGGCCTCGATCAGGGCGCCGATCCGCTTGAGGTCGGAACTGTCGGTGAAGCAGCTCATGGTGGTCTCGCGAGGCAGGTCGGTCGGGAAGATGGCTCAGCCCTTGGGGCGCAAGGCTGTGTCGAGGCCCTCGCCGATCAGGGCGAAAGTGACGCCGGTGTAGACGATGGCGAGTCCGGGAGCCGTCGCGATCCACCAGGCGTCGAACAGGAACTGACGCCCATCGGCGATCATCAGTCCCCATTCCGGCGTCGGCGGCTGAATGCCGAGGCCGAGGAAGGAGAGAGAGGTCACGGCCAGGATCGTCAGCACGACGTCGGCCATGGCGAAGACGATCGCAGGCGTGACGGCGTTGGGCAGGATATGCGCGGTGACGATGCGGCGATCGGTCGAGCCGAAGCTGCGCGCCGCCTGGACATATTCGAGCTCGCGCAGCACCAGCACCTCGCCGCGGGTGATGCGCGCGAAGGAGATCCAGTTCACCAGCAGGAAGGCGAGATAGAGATTGGCCTCGCCGGGGCCGAGCACGCCGACGATGGCGATTACCAGCACATGGAAAGGGAAGGCCCAGAAGATGTCGGTGATGCGCATGATGACGGTATCGACCCGCCCGCCGACGAAGCCGGACAGCGCGCCGATCGCGATACCGAGGATGGCGGGCGCCGCGACGCAGACCACGGCGACCCTGAGATCGACCAGCCCCCCAGCCATGACGCGCGAGACGACGTCGCGGCCAAGATCGTCCGTGCCGAGCCAGTGTTTCGCCGAGGGAGGCTGCAGCGTGTTGCCATAGTCGACCAGGAAAGGGTCGTGCGGCGTCCAGACCTGCCCGAGCCCGACAAGCAGGGCGAGTAGCAGGAACATGGTGAGGCCGACGAGGAGCGTCGGCTCGAGGCGGCGCTTGCTCATCGCGTCAATCCAGCCGGATGCGCGGATCGGCCAGCGCATAGGCGATATCCGTCGCGAGATTGATCAGGACCACCAGCACGGCGAAGACGATCGTCAGCCCCTGGATCATCGGGTAGTCGCGGGCGAAGATCGACTCGACGAAGAGCGAGCCGAGTCCCGGCAACGCGAAGACCGTCTCGATCACCACGGTCCCGCCGATCACCCAGCTAGTATGGGCGCCGAGCACCGAGATCGAACTGATCAGCGCGTTCGGCAGCACGTGGACGCGCATGGTGCGCCCGGTCGCATTGCCCTTGGCGCGGGCGGTGGTGACATAGTCCGAGCCGAGCACGTTGAGGATGCCGCTGCGCAGGCTGCGGATCGTCAGCGAGGCCGTCGCCAGAGCGATCACGAAGGCTGGCAGCGTCAGGTGATGCAGGCGTGAGAACAGGCCGGTCCCGTAGCCCGAGGTCGGGAACAGCGGCACCCAGATGGCGAGAACGACGACGAGCACGAGTCCAAGCCAGAAGGACGGGATCGCCAGCAGCACCGTGAAGACGAGCTTGACCAGGATATCCGGCGCCCGGCCACGCTTGACCGCCGACCACAGCGCCAGCGGGATCGTGAGCACGACCGCGATCACGGTCGAATAGCCGACGAGCCACAGCGTCGCCGGCAGGCGCTCCAGCACCAGCGAGATCACCGGCTGGCCGTAGACGACCGAGCGGCCGAGGCTGCCGGACAGGATGTCGTGGAGGAAGAGCAGGTATTGCCGCCACAGCGGCAGGTCGAGCCCCAGCCGCTGCTTCATCGCCGCGATCTCCTCCGCGCCGCCACGGGCGCCGAGCAGCAGCGTCGCCGGGTCTCCCGGCAACGCCCGCAGCAGGAAGAAGCAGGCCAGCGTGATGCCGAACAGCACTGGGACGAGCTGGACGAGCCGCTTGAGGATATAGGTCAGCATGGCAGCAGGCCGGGGGTCGGGCGGCCTCAGGCCGCCCATTCCTCACTTCATCTTGACGTCTTCGAGGCGGAAATTGCCGGTCGGCAGCACCTCGAAGCCGCTGACAGTGCTGCGATGGGCATAAGGCGTGCCGGGGTAGAACAGGAAGATCGATGGCGCGCCCTCATGCGAGAGCTTGACCATCTCCTTGAACATCGCGCCTCGCTCCGGCCCGTCCTTGGTGGCGCGCTCCTTCGCATAGAGTTCGTTGACCCGCTCGTTCTTCCACTCGGTGTGGTAGGCGTTGGCGCGCTCCGGATTGACAATCAGGAAGCCGGCCATCTGGTCGGGGTCGATCGTGTCGCTGGAGGCGTAGGAGACGGCCATCTCGTAGTCGCCGGCCTTGGTAGTCGACCAATGCGTGCCGCCCTCGACGAGACGGATCTCGGCGGTGACACCGATCTGCGCGAGCGCGCTCTGCAGCGCCTGGCCGACCTGGCGGTGCAGCGGCCGGCCTGCATGCACCAGCAGAGTGGTCTTGAAGCCGTCGCCATAGCCGGCTTCCTTGAGCAGGGCCTTGGCCTTGCCGATGTCATGAGCATAGGGCTTCAGATCGGGATCGGCATAGGCCATCAGCGGCATCGGCGAGTTCGCCACCTTGCCGGCGCCGTAGAGCAGAGCCTTGACCAGCCCTTCCTTGTCAATGGCGTAGTTCAGCGCCTGGCGAACGCGGATATCATCGAAGGGCTTCTTCTTGGTGTTCAGCAGCACGAAATCGGTGCGCAGAACGTTGGCGACAACGGTCTTGACGGTGCCGGCGCGGCCAAGGCTCTGCATCTGGTTGAGCGGGATCTCGAGGGCGGCGTCGATCTCGCCGGCCTGCAGCTTCAGCACGCGGCTGTTGCCCTCGGGCAGCACCAGGATCTCGGCACCGTCGAGGCTCGGCTTGCCGGCCTGCCAGTAATGCGCGTTCTTTTTGAGCGAGAGGCCCTGGCCCTTGTTCCAGGCCACGACGGTGAAGGGGCCGGAGCCGATCGGCTTCTCGAAGAACTTGTCGGGCGCCGCCTCGAAGGCCTTCTGCGGCAGGATCGCCGAGGAGAACAGCGCGAGGTTGTTCAGCAGCGGCGTGAACACGGTCTTGAGCTTGAGCACGACGGTGCGATCGTCCGGCGTCTCGATGGCGTCGATCCCGGCGAAGAAGCGCTTCCAGCTCGAGGCGTCGCTGCCAGCGCGCTTCAGCGAGAAGGCGACGTCGGCGGCGGTGACGGGCGTACCGTCCGAGAACGTCGCGGCCCTGAGCTTGAAGCTATAGGTCAGGCCGTCGTCGCTCACTGTCCAGCTCTCGGCGAGGCCGGGCTCCAGCTTGGTGGCGTCCGCACTTGGGCGCAACAAGGTGTCGTAGATCAGCAGTTGCGCATGGATCGAGGGATTGTCGCTGGTCGCGATGGGGTCGAGCGAGACGAGGTCCTGCGTCTGCGCCAGCTTGAAAACGCCCTGCGCAAAGGCGCCGGAGGGCGCGACGGTCAGCGCCGGGCCGAGCATGGAGAGCGCAAGCGCGGCAGCCGACACCATGGAGCGGAATGTAATCATGGATATCCCCTGATTTTGGCCGCTCTGCCTCGGCGGCGGCGGCTTGCAACCTTCCACGGGCGCTCCTAGTCTCGCAAATGAAACATTTGGCAAGAATACCAACCAATTGGAATAGCATGGATGAGGCTGGGGGCGCTGCAGGTGATCGATGCCTTCGTCCGGCTCGGCGGCACCGGCGAAGCGGCACAAGGGCTGGGCGTCAGCCAGTCGGCCGTGATCAAGTCGTTGCGCCTGGCGGAAAAGGAACTCGATCTCAGCCTCGTCGCCATTGTCCAGGGGCGGCTGACCCCGACCCCCGAGGCGCTGGAACTGAACCGGCTCGCGGAGCCGGCCTTCGGCGCCTTGCGCCGGGCCCATCACGAAGCCGACATGATCCGCGTCGGCATGGCGGACCGCCTGCGGATCGCGACCGTGCCAGGGCTGGCGCACAGCATCCTGCCGCCGGCCATCGCCGCGGCGCGCAGCGATCTGGCCGACCGGGCGGCCGTCGAAGTGATGTTCGACCATGTCCGCGATCACCTCAGCGCCAACGAAGTCGATCTCGCGATTTCCTACGGCCCGATGGCGACGGAGGGGTTGCGGGATATCGTACTGCGCAGCAGCCCGCTCGTCTGCGTGCTTGGGGAAGCGCATCCGCTCGCCGCCCATGACCGGCTGTCCCGCGATACCCTCGAAGGAGAGCGCCTGATCAGCTACGGGCCCGATGGCATCAGCTTGGCCGACAGCTTTCAGGACGCGCTGGGCCGGATCGGCCTGTCGCAGCGGATCGCGATCACCGTTCGCCATACGGACAGTGCCTGCCATCTGGCGCGCGAGGGCGTCGGCATTGCGGTCGTTGACGGCTTCGTCATCAGCAGCGGCCTGACGCAGGGGCTGGCGGTCCGTCCACTCGACGAGAGCCCCCTCGTGACCGCCTTCGCGCACCACCGTGACGGCCCGCCACTCGACCATGCCGCGCGCGTCCTGCTGGATCATCTCGTGGGAGCGGCAGCATGAAGTCGTTGACACCCTCGCACGCGGCGGTCCTGCGCGCCGTCAACCGCTGCGGCACCACAGTCGAGGCTGCCCGGCAGCTTCATCTGACGCAATCCGCGGTCAGCAAGATCATCGCCCGCAGTGAAGCGGCCCTCGGCATTCGCGTCTTCGATCGCAGCGATGGCCGCCTCGTCCTGCGTTCCGAGGCCCGCGGCCTGATGTCGGCGCTAGGCCATGTCGAGGGCGAATGGCGCAGCTTGCGTGGCGCCGTCGGCGACCTGCGCTCCGGGCGCGCCCTGCCGCTGCGGATCGCATCGACGCCGAGCATCGGCCAGGGGCTCATTGCGCAGGCGATCCGGAGGCTGGTGACGGACTATCCCCAGGCTCGCATCGAACTGATCATGGGCGATGCGCCGACGCAATTGTCGAAGGGCGCGGCCGATCTCGGGGTGATGTTCTCGCCCCGCGTCACCGACGACATTGCCCTGACACCGTTCGCACAAGCTTCGATCATCGCCCTCGTGCGTGCGGACGACCCACTGGCGCTCCGCGACCGGGTCAGCTTGCCCGAACTTCGGGGCCGGCGGCTGATCTGCTTCGATCGCGAGAAGTCGCCGCTGGGATGGCTGATCGCACGCGCCCATGAACAGGCCGGCATCGATTATGCGCCGTTCATGACCGTGCCCTACAGCATTTCCGCCGCCCATCTGCTGGCGCGCCAGGGCGATGTCATCCTGATCGATAGCCTGCTGACCCAGGCTCAGCGCTTTGAGGGGCTGGTCCGGCTGGAGGTGACGCCGGAATTGCCGATAACCATATGCCTGATGACGGTGCGAAGCCGGCCTTTGAGCCGCCTTGCAGCATGCTTCGTCGAGATACTGTTGGGCAGCGAATAAGCCCTTAGATGGTCGCCACTACGGTAGGCTGCCGCCAGGGCGCTCGGCGCCAGAACCGGACGTTGGTGGAAAGCGGCATAGCTCGGCTGGTGCGACGTGGCGCGCTGCTGCCGGTCGGCGCACAGGTGGAGGTCTATTCCTTCACCACGGCAGGTTTGGCCACATGAGCGGGATGCGTCGGCATCCAGAGGGGGAACGAGAGCTGTACCCATCCTATCGTGCCTTGCGGCCGGTTCTTGACGTCGACTTCGCGCAGCACTTTGACGCGAGTGGCGATAGGGGTCGCCCCGACCATGAAGGTGTAGCCGATCGTGCCGCCGATCGCCGTGGTGCGGCCCTTATAGGGGCCGAGGGTCGCGCCCGGGCCGCTGTCGCCGGTTATCTGCTGGTAATGCGACCCGATGAGGCCGACCGAGAGCTCCTTGGTCAGGTTCTTGCTGATGCCGACATCGATGTGGAATTCCTGCCCGGTCCGGTAGTCGGTGTCGGGGTTCTTGCCGTTGACGGTGAGGCCGACGACGGTCGAGATATCGAGGCCGAGTGTCGGCTCGAGATAGGTCAGACCGGCCGAGAAGTCGCCAATCCAGCGATTGAGGGCGAGGTTGGAGAGCTCGCCCGGTTGATAGGCGCCGGCCGGGATGCTGACGGCGGCGGCGAGCTTCCAATGCCAGTTGCCCGCATTCCAGCCGAGCGTCGCTGTGGCTACGGGATCGCCGAAATTCACCGTGGCGTCGCGAACGCTGAGCCCGATCGGCTGGTTATTGGTGCGCGGCCCGCTGAGTAGGGCGCCCGCCCGCACGCTCGGCTCGCCAAAGGGCACGCTGAGCCCGAAGGCGAGCCGCCCGCCGAAGATCTCGGCGGGCGTCACCCAGAGCCCCGTGGCGAAATCACCCCAGATACTGGCCCTCACGCCGGCAACGACGTTGCCGCCGAGCGATGTGCTGCGCTGGCCGGTCAGCGAGCCGCGATAGAACAGCAGGGTGTTGTCGAAATAGAAGCCGGGAGGCGGCACGATTCCACCGGCCGGCACATTGAGTCCCGGCACGAACAGGCTGGCCCCGCCTTCGGAGGCATGCGCCATCGATCCCAGCGCGCCTGCCAGGGCCAGGGCGGGGAGGCTGCGGATGGCGGCCCTAGTCAGCGCCCGCATGGTCATCCTCTGCTCCCTGCCTCAATGCAACCGGTGCCGCTTGACCGTTTCGGCCGGATACTCGGCGAACAAGCGACGGTAATAGGCGCAGAAGCGACCGACATCGCAAAATCCCGAGCGGAAGGCGACATCGGCGATCGTCCCCCGGCCCTTGAGCAGCTTGAGCTGCGAACGTGCCCGGCAGAGCCGCCTGTCGCGTAAGAATTCGATTGGCCCGATACCGATCTCCTCGTGGAACAGCCGGTGCAGAGAACGGCGAGATAGGCCGAATTCGGCGAGGATCCGCGCGACACTCATCGGGTGAGCCTCGTGGAATTCGAGAAAGTCGAGGATGTCGTAAAGTAGTCGCCGCGACAGCGCGCGGCTGTGATAGTCGGGCCGGGCCAGCGCCCCGGTGATCGCATCCAGGATCGTGTCCTTCCAAAAATTGATCTCATGCAAATCGAGCTGGATGCTGCCGTCGACCCGGCTGACGATGTCGTGCAGCACGCGCGCCATCGATGCGGCATGGCCACCTTCTATGCGGAAACTCGACTGCCGCTTCCAGGCCTCCAGGCAGCCGAGCTCGCTGCCCGAGCCGAAGAAGCGCTCCAGCTCTTGAGCCGAGACACAAATTCCGCCGAAGGCGGCGCCGCCGGAATAGCGATGCACATGCTCGGCGCCGGGCGACCAAACGCCGACATGGCCATCGGTCAGCGCCGGCCCGGCGAACTCGCCCTCGCACTCGAACAACATGCCAAAGGTGATGTCGCGCTGGCTGAAGACACCTTGCGAGATCAGCCCGCGATCGAAACGGCCAAGCCCGAGCGCCAACCCCTCAATGGCGAGATGGCGCAATTGGCCCCGCATCGGGCCGCGTTCGACTTGGATGATCTCGGATTGCGTCGCTGGCGTCGCCTGCTGCAGCCGCTCGAAGCAATCGATCGCAATGGTGCGCGCCACGAAGTTGGCGGACTGCTCCCGCTTTTGCGCAGCCTGCTCCATGGGCCTCCCTCCCGTGTTTGGCACAAACTGCGCATCACAACCGGATTGATATGCGCTACAACCAGCAGTAAGACGCAAAAACACCAGGCAGGCAATCGATTCTCGCATATAATTATAATAAAATTCATTCCGAATGCGCTTCGATTATTCATCGAAGCAAGTGAATGCGGCATGCTCGAACCGAATACGAAGCGACTACAAGCCGTCTAGCCAGCCTTGGGGTAGGGTTTATGGCGCCAATCGACCTTTTTGCTTGGATCGTTCTTCTAGTTGTCGCCGGCTTTTGCCTTGCTGTGGTCATAGGGCTCGGGATGCTGCCCGGGCGGATCGCGCGACAGCGCGGTCATCCCTGGCCGGAGGCCGTCGCGGCCGGCAGCTGGGCGGCGCTTCTGTTCGGCTTCGTCTTCTGGCCGCTGGTCCTGATCTGGGCCTATGTGGATGCTCCCGCGATGAAGGAGACCGCCAGATGATGGTCTTCCTCATGGCGAGCTATTTCGCCATCCTGAGTCTCTTCGTCTGGCTGCGCTGGATCCCCTGGAGTCCCTTCTGGAAGTTCTCGCCGCTGCTGGTCCTGGTCGCCCTCAATCTCGGCCTGTTCATTCCGATGGGTTGGGGGGCGCCGTCCGGGCCTGTCCTGGTGGCGCGCAACGCCGTGCAGATCGTGCCTTCCGTCGCCGGCGAGGTGATCGACGTCCCGGTGCGTGCCAATGCGACGCTGAAACAGGGCGACGTGCTACTTCGCATCGACCCGACGGTTTACGAGGCGCAGGCGGCCGCGCTGGCGGCGCAGTTGAAGTTCGCCGAGCTGCGGCGCTCGCAGATGGAGGCGCTGCACGATCGCGGCGCGGGCCGCAATTTCGACGTCGAGCAGCGCCAGGCCGAGGTCGAGCAGCTGCAGGCGCAGCTCGCCACCGCGAAATGGAATCTCGATAAGACAACGGTCCTGGCTCCGGCCGATGGCTATGTCACCAACCTGGCCTTGCGCAAGGGCGCCCGCGTCACCGCGCAGGCGCCGGTCATGGCCTTCATCGACAGCTCCGAAACCATCATAGGAGTCGAGATCGCGCAGATCTACGCGCGCTATATCGAGGTCGGGCAGCCGGTCGAGGTCGCCTTCAAGATCCGGCCGGGCGAAGTCCATACCGGCCGGGTTGAGGCCGTGCTGCAAGCCATTGCGTCGGGGCAGACAGAGGTGAGCGGGCGCGCCGTCCTGCCAGGCGATATCTCCGCCGCCCCCTTCGTGGTGCGGATCAGGCTCGATGATCAGGTAGCCGCGATGCGCCTGCCCGCAGGCAGCACGGGGACGGCCGCGATTTTCACCGACCACGTCAAGGCCAGCCACATGATCCGCCGAGTGATCCTGCGGCAGGTTGCGATCCTCAACTACATCAACCCGTTCTGAACGGGCGATTGCAGGAAACGAAGCGATGAGGAACTTTGGTCTCGCACTGCTGGCATTCATCTGCGCGGCAGCACCTGCCAGTGCTCAAAATCTGTCCCCTGAGGAGCTGGGCCAGCGCACCGTCCATCGCCGAGCCGTCGAGGCGGTCGTCTGGGGAATGCCGGCAGTCAATTTCGACCTCATGTTGCAGGCGGCTCTCAAGGCCGGCGGCAAGGACAACCAGATTGTCTACTGGTCGCGCTTTCTCGACTGGAAGAACCAGACCCTGACACCTAACCCGAGCACAATCTACTTCATGCCGTTCATCAGCACGAAGGAGGCGGGTCCGATGGTGCTGGAACTTCCGTCGGCAGAAGGCGGCTCCCTGACCGGCACGATCACGGACGCTTGGCAGACCGCTCTGGAGGATGTCGGGCCGGCCGGCGCCGACAAGGGTAAAGGAGGCAAATATCTCATTCTGCCGCCGCGTCATACCGCGCCAATACCAAACGGATACATCGTAGTGCACTCGTCGACCTACATGGCCGGGCCGCTGCTCCGCTCCAACGCGCTCGGCGGCAATGCCGCCGACATCGCAAACGCTGTAGCCTACGGCAAGCGGATCAAGCTCTATCCGCTCTCCGCCGCCGCGAACCCGCCGCCGCCAACCTTCGTCGACGCCACGGACGTCCTCTACGACAGCACCATTCCCTACGACATCCGCTTTTTCGAGGCACTCGACCGCTTCATCCAGCGGGAGCCCTGGCAGGAGCGAGACAAGGCTATGATCGACCAGCTGAAGTCGGTCGGCATCGAGCAGGGCAAGCCGTTCAAGCCGAGCGCGGACGGCCAAAAGGTCCTCGAACAGGCAGCCTCCGAAGCTAAGGCACTGCTCGATGTCCGCTACGAGGACCTATTCACGCCGTACTATCCTGGTGGACGGTGGGCACTGCCAGTCGCGCCGGACGTTGTCGAGGGACTGGCGACCAACTTCTCGAAGCCGGGCGTCTATCCGCTCGACGACCGTGGCGCCTTCTACTCCTTCGCGTTCTCTAGCGTTAAGCATCTCGGCTCGGGGCAGTTCTACCTCGTCGCGATCCGCGACAGGGATGGCAAGCCATTCAGCGGCGCCGAGACCTACCGGCTGACCGTGCCGGCCAGCGCCCCGGTCGACCTCTACTGGTCGATCACCGCCTACGACCGGGAGACGCATGCTCTGATCCGGAACATGTCGCGGTCGAGCCGAGGCTCGAATGTCCCGGAAGTGCAGAAGAATTCGGATGGTTCGGTCGACATCCATTTTGGACCGAAAGCGCCGGCCGGCGGTGAAGGAAACTGGGTCCCGACCGACCCGCAGCGCGGCTTCGAGGTGATGATGCGCTTCTATGGGCCGCAGAAGCCTTTGTTCGAGAAGACCTGGCGGCTCCCGGATATTGAGCGCGTTGCCGCGCCCTGACGTCTCGCTCACTCCCGATCCTGCGTCGGAGGAACCGCACCCGTGACACTCGGCAACGCGATCCCGACTGAAGCCTCTGCCCGACTTGATGATGCCATCAGCAAGATCGGAATGACCTGGATCAATGGCGGAGTATTCCGCATGGGGTCCGACCGGCACTATGTCGAGGAAGCGCCGAGCCACCAGGTCAACGTCGACGGTTTCTGGATTGATCAGACGCCGGTGACCAATCGCCAGTTCGGCGCCTTCGTCGATGCAACCGGGCATGTCACCTCAGCCGAGATTGCTCCCGATCCCAGGGACTACCCGGGTGCGTTGCCGCACATGTTGCGGGCCGGCTCGCTCATGTTCGATCCGCCATGCCATCCGGTCGATACGCGTGACTGGTCGCAATGGTGGACATTCAAGTTCGGCGCGACGTGGCGCAAGCCCTATGGCGCTGGCTCCTCGATCAAGGGCCTCGACGATCATCCCGTAGTGCATGTCGCTTATCTCGATGCCGAGGCCTATGCGAATTGGGCCGGCAAGGCATTACCGACCGAAGCCGAATGGGAGTTTGCGGCCTGGGGCGGGCGCGAGGGCTGCGAGTTTGCCTGGGGTGATGAGCTCACACCGGAGGGCCGCCATATGGCCAACATCTGGCAGGGCGCGTTTCCTCAGGAGAACAGCAGGGAGGATGGCTGGGCCCGCACCTCCCCGGTCCGGGCCTTTCCATCGAACGGATATGGGCTCCACGACATGATCGGCAATGTTTGGGAATGGACCGCAGATTTCTGGTCCGCGCGACATCAGGCCGATGCGCCTAAAGCCTGTTGTGTCCCGCAGAACCCGCGCGGCGGCCGGGAATCAGAGAGCTACGATCCGCATCAGCCGCAGATCATGATCCCGCGCAAAGTGCTGAAGGGCGGCTCGCATCTTTGTGCGCCGAACTACTGCCGCCGCTATCGCCCTGCCGCCCGCCACGCAGAGCCAATAGACACCTCTACAAGCCATGTCGGATTTCGCTGCATCATTCGAAAAACCTGAGGATATGGCGATGGATCGCAGAAATTTGTTCGGCGGCACCGCCGCCATGGTTGCGGCGCAGGTGCTTCGATCAGGCCCAGCCAGCGCAGACGCAACCCCAGCGGCCGGCCCAGCTGGGTCGTACTCCGTCCTCAAGATGGTCGGCGAGTTCGAGGACAGCGTCAAAAGGCACCCACTGATCCGCATGGGGACGACCGGTCCCTATTCGCCACTACGATAGCCCGGAGAGGAGACCACCATGAGCGACGCATCCGAACGTAAAGACGGTAACACCGCGGGGCACCCTAGCCGGCGGCACATGCTCCTTGGCGGGACTGCGCTGGCTGCAACAGGCATGACCGAGCGGAGTGCGGTAGCCCAGGTGCAGCCAGCGCCGGTGCCACTCGCCACCACTTCTGCGGGAGGTCGTCGGCCGAACATTCTGGTGATCTTTGGCGATGATGTCGGGCAGGCCAACCTCAGCCTCTATTCGCACGGTGTCATGGGCTACCGCACGCCGAACATCGACCGCATCGGCCGCGAAGGGATGATGTTCACCGACTACTATGCCGAGCAGAGCTGCACCGCGGGCCGATCTTCGTTCCTCACCGGCCAATGCACACTGCGCACCGGTCTTTCCAAGGTGGGCATGCCGGGCGTGGCTGTCGGTCTTCAAGATAGGGACGCCACCATCGCCGAGCTGCTGAAGCCGCTCGGCTACGCCACCGGTCAATTCGGCAAGAACCATCTGGGCGACCGCAACGCCTACCTCCCGACCGTCCACGGTTTCGACGAATTCTTCGGAAATCTTTACCACCTCAACGCCGAGGAAGATCCGGAATCGCGAACCTATCCGCGCGACCCTCGTTTCCGTGAAACTCTCGGCCCGCGCGGCGTTTTGCGTTGCAAGGCGTCGGAGCGCGACGATCCCACCGAGCATCCTCGCTGGGGACGCATCGGCCGCCAGGTCATTGAAGATACCGGTCCGCTGACCAAGAAGCGCATGGAGACGATCGACGACGAAACCTCGGCGGCCGCGATTGACTTCATCCAACGGCAGACAAGGGCAAACAGGCCTTTCTTTTGCTGGTTCAACACTACGCGGATGCACTTTCGCACTCATGTGCAGGATGCCCGACGCGACCAGCCGGGCCTCACCTCAAGGACTGAGTATGCCGACGGTATGATCGAACATGACGCGCAAGTCGGAGCCGTTCTCAAGGCGGTCGACGATCTCGGCCTCGCGAACGATACGATCGTGCTCTACACCACCGATAACGGTCCTCATCAGAACTCCTGGCCTGACGCCGGCACGACGCCGTTCCGCAGCGAGAAGAATACGAACTGGGAAGGCGCCTTCCGTGTTCCGTGCCTCATACGCTGGCCCGGCCGTATCCAGGCTGGATCCGTCTCCAATGACATTGTGAGCGGAATGGATTGGCTGCCTACCCTTCTCGCCGCCGCCGGTGAACCCGACATCAAAAGCAAGCTGCTGACGGGCCATCAGGCGACCGGCAAGACCTTTAAGGTCCATCTCGACGGCTATGATCAGCTGCCTTACCTGACCGGCCGCCAGCCGCACAGCGCACGCAAGGAATTCTTCTACTTCAATGACGACGGTGATCTCGTCGCGATGCGCTACGAGAATTGGAAAATCGTCTTCGAAGAGCAGCGCGCAACCGGAACGCTGCGGATCTGGGCCGAGCCCTTCACGAAGCTTCGCACGCCAAAACTCTTCGATCTGCGCTCGGATCCATACGAACGCGCCGACATCACGTCCAACTCCTACTATGACTGGTTTACCTCGAACCCGGCGCCGTTTCTGGCGTCGCAATCGATCGTCGGGCCGTTTCTAGCGACGTTTAAGGAGTATCCGCCGAGCCAGCGCCCCGCGAGTTTCAGCATCGATCAGCTGATCGAACGGATGCAGAAGAGCCTGGAGCCCGCTCATTAGGCGCTAACGCAGCCGGCTGTGCTTTTTGCCGCGAGGCGATTGCCATCAGCCCTGAGGAGCCATCGTATGAGCCTCACCCGACGCTTCGCCCTTGCCGCTTTGTCCGCCACACTTCTGCCAGCTCCAGCGGCGCTGGCTCAGCCTGATCCTTTGCCTTCGTGGAACCAGGGGCTGGGCAAGCACACTCTGCTTGCGTTCATCGCGCGCGTGACGCGCGAAGGCGGACCGGATTATGTGCCGCCAGCCGAACGCATTGCGGTTTTCGACAATGACGGCACGCTCTGGGCCGAGCAGCCCAGCTATTTCCAGTTTCAGTTCGCGCTCGACCGGACCAAGGCGCTCGCGCCCCAGAATCCGGCCTGGCAAGACAGGCCCGCGTTCAGAGCCATTGTTGCGGGCGACGCGAAAGCGCTCTCCGCCTTGAGTCACAAGGACGTCCAGGAGATCTTGGCGATAAGCCACGCCGGCATGACCACTGAGGCCTTCGCCAGAACCGTGGCGGAGTGGCTCGCGACGGCACGTCATCCGCGCTTTGGTCAGCCCTATGACCAGCTGGTCTACCAGCCTCAGCTTGAACTGCTGGCGCATCTACGCGCCAGCGGCTTCAAGACGTTCATCGTCTCGGGCGGTGGCGTCGAGTTCATTCGCGTCTTTGCCGAGAAGGCGTATGGCGTCCCGCCCGAGCAGGTCGTCGGCTCGTCGGTGGTCGTCAAGCTGCAGATGGCAACGGATGGCAAAGCAGAGCTTGTCAAGCAGGCGCAGGTAGAATTCGTCGACGATGGGCCTGGCAAGCCTGTCGGGATTAACCGCTTTATCGGCCGCCGGCCGATCATCGCCTTCGGCAATTCTGATGGCGACCATCAGATGCTGCAATGGACCGCGGCCGGCTCAGGGCCGCGCCTTATGGCGATCCTCCACCACACAGACGCGATTCGCGAATGGGCCTATGATCGCACGTCGCAGATCGGTCGCCTCGACAAGGCGCTGGACGAGGCCAACGATAGGGGCTGGACCGTGATCGACATGCGACGAGATTGGAAATGGGTGTTTCCGTTCCAGCGACAGGTGCCATGATCGACAGCCACGATGAAGGGAGTGGTCGCCTTCGCCGGGTGCTATCTCACCGGCATTCTAGGACTGTCCCCTGGCACCCCTCGTTATCTTGTCGCGGCGCCGTGCCGCCTGCGACCGTGGCGGCCGAAGTTTAGCTTGAGTGTCGGCTTCGACTCCGGTCTCTGGCCTGCTGCCGGTTTCGTGGATACCGAGATTGGGTGTTGCATGAAGCCGGAGGCGGCGTATGCAGCGAGGGCGATTTGGTCGTGAGTTCAAGATCGAGGCGGTCCGCCTGATCAAGGACCGCGGGGTGAGCGTGGCGCAGGCGGCGCGTGATCTCGACGTCCATGAGAACGTCCTGCGCAAATGGGTGAAGGATTTTGCCGCGGATCCGGGGCAGGCCTTTCCCGGGCACGGCCAGATGAAGCCGGAGCAGCTCGAGATCAAGCGTTTGCGGCGTGAGGTCGCCAAACTCAAGGCGGAGCGCGACTGTGGATCGGCGTGCAAAAAGAACCCCGTTATGGGGGTGATCGGCGTCTAAAAGGGAC